>CBFGMY010000076.1:0-17382 GCA_965650055.1 uncultured Devosia sp. | reverse complement strand
ATCGACGGTGGCGCCGGCTTCGGCAGCGATCGCCTCGAGCACGCCGGCGGCAGGCGCCGGCACTTCGATGGTCACCTTGTCGGTCTCGAGTTCGACGATGGGTTCGTCGGCGGCGACGGTGTCGCCCACCTTCTTGAACCACTGGCCGATAGTGGCTTCGGTAACGCTTTCGCCCAGCGTCGGGACGCGGATTTCAGTCGACATTGTCTTGTCCTTTAGTTGGCGAAGGCTTCGTCGAGGAAGGCTTGCAGTTGGGCCAGATGGGTGCGCATCAGACCGGTCGCCGTGGAGGCGGATGCCGGGCGGCCGGTATAGCGCACGCGCTGACCGTTCCGGCCCATCTGGTCGAATACCCATTCAACATAAGGCTGAATGAAGGCCCAGGCACCCATATTCTTGGGCTCTTCCTGGCACCAGATGATCTCGGCATTCTTGAAGCGGCTCAATTCGTCCAGCAGCGCCTTGGCCGGGAACGGATAGAGCTGCTCGATGCGCAGCAGGTACACATCGTTGATGCCGCGCTTCTCGCGATCCTCGAGCAGATCGTAATAGACCTTGCCCGTGCACAGCACGACGCGACGGATCTTGTCGTCGGCCGCCAGCTTGATCGTGGTCTTGGGTGCGCCCGGTGCCTCGGCATCGTCCCAAAGCAGGCGATGGAAGCAGGAATCCGGACCCATTTCGGCCAGGCCAGAGACGGCGCGCTTGTGGCGCAGCAGGCTCTTGGGCGTCATCAGGATCAGCGGCTTGCGGAAGTCGCGGGTCACCTGGCGGCGCAGGGCGTGGAAGTAGTTGGCCGGCGTGGTGCAGTTGGCGACCTGCATATTGTCTTCGGCGCAAAGCTGCAGGAACCGCTCGGGACGTGCGGAGGAATGCTCCGGGCCCTGGCCTTCATAGCCATGCGGCAACAGCATCACGAGGCCCGACATGCGGAACCACTTGCGCTCGCCCGAGGAGATGAACTGGTCGATCACCACCTGCGCGCCGTTCACGAAGTCACCGAACTGGGCTTCCCAGATGGTCAGCGCCTTGGGCTCCGCCAGCGAGTAGCCGTATTCGAAGCCGAGCACGGCCTCTTCCGACAGCATCGAGTTAATGACCTCGTAGCGGCTCTGCTCCGGGTCGAGATTGTTGAGCGGGGTATAGCTCTTGTTGTCGACCAACTGGTCATTGAGCACCGAATGGCGCTGGCTGAACGTGCCGCGTTCGACGTCCTGGCCGCTGAGGCGCACCGGGTGACCGTCGGTCACCAGCGTACCGAAAGCCAGTGCCTCGGCGGTCGCCCAGTCGATACCCTCGCCCGACTCGATCGCCGCCAGACGGTTGTCCATGAAGCGCTTGACCGTCTTGTGGACGTTGAAGTCATCAGGGATGCGTGTCAGCGCCGTACCGATCTTGGTCAGGCGTTCGATCTCGACGCCGGTCTCGCCGCGGCGCGGGCCTTCCTGCTCGGCCGGCTTGAAGTCCTTCCAGGCACCATCGAGCCAGTCGGCCTTGTTGGGGCGATAGTCCTGCCCCGCCTCGAACTCGCCTTCGAGCTTGGCGCGCCAGTCGGCCTTCATCTTTTCGATTTCTGCGGCCGTCAGGTGACCCTGGGCAATCAGCTTTTCCGCATACAGCTCCAGCGTCGACTTGTGCGCGCGGATCTTGGAATACATCAGCGGCTGGGTGAAGCTGGGCTCGTCGCCTTCGTTATGGCCGAAGCGGCGGTAGCAGAACATGTCGATGACGACAGGCTTGCCGAACTTCTGGCGGTATTCGACGGCGACCTTGGCCGCGAACACCACGGCCTCCGGATCGTCGCCGTTCACATGGAACACCGGCGCCTCGATCATCTTGGCGACGTCGGTCGGGTACGGAGACGAGCGCGAATACATCGGGCTCGTGGTGAAGCCGATCTGGTTGTTGATCACGAAGTGGATCGAGCCACCCGTGCGGTGCCCCTTGAGGCCCGAAAGGCCCAGGCACTCGGCGATCACGCCCTGCCCGGCAAAGGCGGCATCGCCATGGATCAGCAGCGGCAGCACCATCGAGCGGTCCGGCTTGCCGTCAACCGCGATATTGACCAGCTTGCCGTCGGGCGCGATGTGCTGGTCCTGCTTGGCGCGCGACTTGCCCAGCACCACCGGATCGACGATCTCGAGGTGGGACGGGTTGGCCGTCAGCGACAGGTGCACCTTGTTGCCGTCGAATTCGCGGTCCGAGGAAGCACCCAGGTGGTACTTCACGTCGCCCGAACCCTCGACGTCGTCGGGGTAGAAGGCGCCGCCCTTGAATTCATGGAACAGCGCGCGGTGCGGCTTGGCCATCACCTGCGTCAGCACGTTGAGGCGGCCGCGATGGGCCATGCCCAGCACGATGTCCTTGATCCCCAGCGCACCGCCGCGCTTGATGATCTGCTCAAGCGCCGGAATGGTGGATTCCCCGCCATCCAGGCCAAAGCGCTTGGTGCCGGTATACTTGACGTCGATGAACTTCTCGAAGCCCTCGGCCTCGATCAGCTTGCTCAGGATGGCCTTCTTGCCTTCCTTGGTGAAGGTGATTTCCTTGTCGGGACCTTCAATGCGTTCCTGGATCCACTGCTTGGCTTCGGGATCGGAGATATGCATGAACTCGATGCCGACAGTGCCGCAATAGGTGCGCTGCAGGATGGCCAGCATCTCTGGGATGGTCGCGTATTCGAGGCCCAGATAGTTATCGATGAAGATCTTGCGACCGTAGTCGGCGTCGGTAAAGCCGTAGCTCTTGGGGTCGAGCTCGGGCGCCGGCTCGTCCGCCTTCATCTTCAGCGGGTCGAGATCGGCATGCAGGTGCCCGCGCATGCGATAGGCACGGATCATCATGATGGCGCGGATGGAGTCGCGCGTGGCCTGCAGCACGTCGGCGACGGAGGACTTGGCAACGCCCAGCGCCTCGGCCTTCTTGGCTACGGCCTTCTCGGTCTTGACGGCGATCTCACCCCAGTTGCCGTCCAGGGCACTGACCAGTTCGCCATTGGCGCTCTGCGGCCAGTCCTTGCGGCCCCAGCTGGGACCCTCGGCATTTTGCTGGGCGACACCCTCGCCGTCGTCGAGCTTGGAAAAGAAGCTCTTCCACGTGTCATCGACACTGGCGGGGTCTGTCTTGTAGCGGGAATAAAGCTGTTCGATATAGTCGGCGTTCCCACCATAGAGGAACGAAGTCAGCAAGAACGTGTCGTTCTTTTCCTGTCGTGTCATCGCTTTTCATGCGAGGCCCACGCCCCGCCATCCTTCTCAACGAACCGGCCGTAACCGGTCTCATGCGGTCCCTGATTTTGTGCGGATACTGACCGCTTTTTCTTAGTATCCTGTTAAGTGATGCGTCCCCTGAGCAGGTCCGCGGCTCATTTAGTCATACTTATCGTCACAGACGGCGAACCACTAGCACCGTTCTGTGTCCGAAGCGCGACCGACTTTCGACCAATGGGTTCAATCCACGATGAAAAGCACGGCACCGCTTCTGCTCGCCGAGCGATGCTTCTCTGCATCGTCGGCGACCTGATAACTCATTCCGGCGCCCAGTTCGAACGTCCGCCCGTCCTCGAGCGTCGTCGACAGGTCGCCGGACAGGCACAGCAGGATATGTCCCTTGGCGCACCAGTGGTCCGCCACATACCCCGCCGAATATTCCACCATCCGCACCCGCACCGGATTGTCGGCTGGTCCGAACAGCCGGGTCCGCCAGACGGCTTCCCCGACATCGCCGGCATGCAGTTCCGGCTCGACGCCAGACCAGTCGGTTGTCCCGAACGGAATGGATTCCAGCCGCACCTGCTTAGCCCTTCAGCACTTCCGCCAACGTCCGGCCGATGCGCGCCGGCGACTTGGACACGCGGATACCCGCCGCTTCCATCGCCGCAATCTTGTCTTCCGCGCCGCCCTTGCCGCCCGAAATAACGGCGCCGGCATGGCCCATCGTGCGGCCCTTGGGAGCGGTGAGGCCCGCGATGAAGCCGGCCATCGGCTTCTTGCGGCCGCGCTTGGCTTCGTCGATCAGGAACTGCGCTGCGTCTTCCTCGGCCGAACCGCCGATTTCGCCGATCATGATGATCGACTTGGTCGCTTCGTCGGCGAGGAACATTTCGAGCATGTCGATGAACTCGGTGCCCTTGACCGGGTCGCCGCCGATGCCGACGGCAGTGGTCTGGCCAAGGCCTTCATTGGTGGTCTGGAACACGGCTTCATAGGTAAGCGTGCCGCTTCGAGAAACAATGCCCACCGAGCCCTTGGAGAAGATCGAGCCCGGCATGATGCCGATCTTGCATTCTTCCGGCGTCAGCACGCCCGGGCAGTTCGGTCCGATCAACCGCGACTTGGACTTTTCGAGCTTGGCCTTGACCCGCACCATGTCGAGAACAGGCACGCCTTCGGTGATGCAGACGATGAGCGGGATTTCCGCATCGATCGCTTCTTCGATGGCAGCGGCGGCACCCGGAGGCGGCACATAGATCACCGAAGCATTGGCGCCAGTGCGCTCCTTGCCCTCGGCGACCGAGGTGAAGATCGGCAGCTCGGTACCGTCGACGCCCGACGACCAGGTCTCGCCACCCTTCTTGGGGTGGGTGCCGCCCACCATCTTGGTGCCGTAATAGGCCAGCGCCTGCTCGGTATGGAACGTGCCGGTCTTGCCGGTCAGGCCCTGTACGAGAACCCTTGTGTCTTTGTTGACGAGGATGGACATGGCTCTTCCTATTGAAGTCGATTGAGTTGAGTAACGGTCAAGGCGCTTTGCGCATTGCCGGTGTTGAGAGTGGTGGACGGTTCCACCATGAGCACGATGGGCTCAGGCGTGATCGAGCGCGGACGATGTTCGACGCCGCGCGGCACGACGAGGAAATCCCCCTCGCCCAGTTCCACGCTGCCGTCGCGGAAATCGATGGCGATGCGGCCCTTGAGCACGAGGAACCCCTCGTCCTCGGCCTCATGCGCATGCCAGTCGAAGACCTCGCCGAACTTGGCGATCTTGACCTGGCTGTCATTGACATCGCCCGCGACATGCGGCTGCCAGACACCCTTGATCTGGCTCTCGGCAGCGCTGACGAGGTTGATTTTGTGGGGAACGGCCATGCTACTGGTCCGCCCCGGCCTTGGGGGTGATGATGGACAGCTGGATGACGAACTTGCCCTCGGCCAGGTGCGTCAGCAGCATCCGGTTCTTGTCGGTGATGCCGGTCAGGCTGGCGAAGTTGCCGTCGCCATTCTGGATCACCTGTCCCTCATAACGATCCAGGCTCTGGATCGCCTGCACTTCATTGTCCGCATTGCCGGTGATTTCCGTCACGTCGACGCGGCAATAGCCAAACGTGTTCTGCGGATAGTCCTCGACCAGCGCGAACATGGTCGCGTAGCCGATGCCGGGCAGCTCCTTGCTGCCCGAATAGGACTTCACGAAAGGCGTCTCGGCCGTCTCTTCATAGGCGTCCCAGCCCTTCTCGATGGCCGCTTCCACCGCCAGCACGTCGCCGGCCGCAAAGGTCTCGCACATTTCCAGCGCCTGCACGCCTTGCGGCACGGCGCCCGCCTTGGTCTTGCCCTGCGCGACGGCAGGCGTCACGCAGAGGGCAAGGGCAGCGATGAGGGCAAGACCGGCGCGCATGGCGCTAGCCCTGCACCGCCTTGACGATCTTCTGGGCGGCATCGTCGAGATCATCGGCCGAAATGACGTTGAGACCCGACTGATCGAGGATGGCCTTGCCTTCCTTGACATTGGTGCCTTCCAGGCGAACCACCAGCGGCACTTCGAGGCCCACTTCCTTGACCGCGGCAATCACGCCTTCGGCGATGACGTCGCAGCGCATGATGCCGCCGAAGATGTTGACCAGGATGCCCTTCACCGCCGGATCGGCCGTGATGATCTTGAACGCTGCCGTCACCTTCTCCTTGGAGGCACCGCCGCCAACGTCGAGGAAGTTTGCCGGCTCGGCGCCATAGAGCTTGATGATGTCCATGGTCGACATGGCCAGGCCCGCGCCGTTGACCATGCAGCCGATATTGCCGTCCAGCGCCACATAGGCGAGGTCGAACTTGGACGCTTCGATTTCCTTGGCGTCTTCTTCGCTGAGGTCGCGCAGCGGCTTCAGCTCTTCATGGCGGAACGCGGCGTTGTTGTCGAAGCTGACCTTGGCGTCGAGCACGCGCAGGTGGCCGTCGGTCATCACGATCAGCGGGTTCACTTCCAACAGGCTCATGTCGGTTTCGGTGAACGCCTTGTAGAGGATGGGGAACAGCTTGGCCGCATCGGCCTTGGCATCGCCATCGAGCTTGAGCGCGGCAACGATCTCGGCAATGTTCGCCTCGGTCACACCAGCGGTCGGGTCGATATCGACGGCGATGATCTTCTCGGGCGTGTCATGCGCCACCGCTTCGATGTCCATGCCGCCTTCGGTCGAGATCACGAACGAGACGCGGCCGGTGGTGCGATCGACCAGCAGCGAGGTATAGAGCTCGCGCGCGATATCGGCGCCATCTTCGATATAGAGGCGGTTGACCTGCTTGCCGGCATCGCCGGTCTGCTTGGTCACCAGCGTATTGCCCAGCATTTCCTTGGCATTGGTCACCACGTCGGCAACCGACTTGGCAAGGCGCACACCGCCCTTGGCATCGGGCCCGAGTTCCTTGAACTTGCCCTTGCCACGGCCACCGGCATGGATCTGGCTCTTGACCACATAAAGCGGACCCGGCAGCGACTTGGCGGCCGCTTCGGCTTCATCCGCCGAGAAAATCGCCACGCCCGCCGCAACCGGCGCGCCGTAGGATTTCAGCAGCTCTTTGGCCTGATGTTCATGGATGTTCATTCAAAGTCCCCTTGGATGGGTGTTCGACCTGAGCCGAGGTAAACAGTAGCCCTCATGGTGAGCTTGTCGAACCACGAGGGCGTACCGCTATGTTGCCACGACCTCGTCCTTCGACAGGCTCAGGATGAGGTCTACTGATAGTCTTAAGCCAGCTTCGGCGCGATCTTCTTGCAGGCCTCGATCAGCCCTTCGACGGCGCCGACCGACTTGTCGAACGCCTTCTGCTCGGCCGAGTTCAGCGAAATCTCGATGACCTTCTCTGCGCCACCGGCACCGATCACCACGGGCACGCCGACATAGGTGCCTTTGACGCCATACTGGCCATCAAGGTAGGCCGCCGACGGCAGCACGCGTTTCTTGTCCTTGAGGTAACTCTCGGCCATGGCGATGGCCGAAGCGGCCGGTGCGTAGAAGGCCGAACCGGTCTTGAGCAGGCCGACGATCTCGGCGCCGCCATCGCGGGTGCGCTGCACGATGCTGTCGAGCTTTTCCTTGCTCATCCAGCCCATCTTGACCACGTCGGTCAGCGGGATGCCGGCAACGGTCGAATAACGGGTCAGCGGCACCATGGTGTCGCCATGGCCGCCCAGCACGAAGGCGGTCACGTCCTCGGTCGAAACGCCCAGTTCTTCGGCGATGAAGTGGATGAAGCGCGAGCTGTCGAGCACGCCGGCCATGCCGATCACCTTGTTGGTGGGCAGGCCCGAAAACTTCTGCAGCGCCCAGACCATGGCGTCGAGCGGGTTGGTGATGCAGATGACGAAGGCGTTCTTGGCATATTTTGCAATGCCCGCGCCCACCTGCTCCATCACCTTGAGGTTGATCTCGAGCAGGTCGTCGCGGCTCATGCCCGGCTTGCGCGGCACGCCGGCGGTGACGATCACCACATCGGCCCCGGCAATGTCCTTGTATTCCGATGTTCCCTTGAGGGAAGCGGCCAGGCCCTGGGCCGGTGCCGACTGCGCGATATCAAGCGCCTTGCCCGGACCCACGCCTTCGACGACGTCGAACATGACGATGTCGCCGAGTTCCTTCTGCGCCGCCAGCAGGGCAAGTGTCCCGCCGATCTGACCCGAGCCGATAAGAGCGATCTTCTTGCGCGCCATAAGTCCTCATCCCAGACTGCGTTGAATTGGCGCACCTCTTAACCCTGTCGGTCCGGAGGGGCAAGTGAACCCTTCGTCTTAAAGCCGTTTTGGCCCTTGCTGATGGGCGAAGGGGTCGTGCCGGATGGGCATGTGGCCCCCTCCCTCTCCCCTTGAGGGAGAGGGTGACAATTCTGCGTTCAGCAGAATTGTCGGGTGAGGGGTTCTGAGCCGCCCCATGCTTCGACGCACGCGCAGAACACGGAACCCCTCATCCGCCCTTCGGGCACCTTCTCCCTCAAGGGGAGAAGGAAGAGGAGGCTAGCCTTTCGCCGTTTCGCTCGGCGTATCCCGCAACGCCTTGCCCAAGTACTCCTCCGACTGCATCTCATCGAGCCGCGACACCGTGCGCTGGAATTCGAATGCCGTCTTGTCGTCCTTGCCCAGCTGCTCCAGCGGCGCCGCAAAGCTGGCGCCCAGCTTGACGCCCCGATCATAGAGATTGTCGATCAAGAGGATGAAGCGCTTGGCCGCGTCTGACCTGGTCCGGTCCATCTGCGGCACGTCGTCGATGATGATGGAATCGAACTGGTGCGAGATGCGCACGAAGTCGCGCGACCCCAGCGGCTTTTCGCAGAGATCGGCAAAGCCGAACCGCGCCGCGCCCATCGCCGCCAGCGGCACATGAATGTGCCGGCCGATGCTCTCGACCACATCAGGATGTCCCGGCTCGCCCCCGGTGATGCGCAGCCACAGCCGGTCCATCTCGGCGCGGACATCCGAGCCGGTGCCGAAGGCATAGACATGCTGCCCGGCAAACTTCATGCGCCGGTAGTCGCGCGCCGCCGGCAGGTCCTCGACCGTGCAGTACTGTTTGAGCAAATCGATGAACGGCAGGAACAGCTGCCGATTGAGCCCATCCTTGTAGAGCCCGTCCGGCGCCACGTTGGACGTCGCCACCAGCGTCACGCCCTGGGCGAAGAGCTTGTCGAACAGCCGATAGAGCAGCATGGCATTGGTGATGTCATGCACGTGGAACTCGTCGAGGCACAGCAACCGCAGGCCCGATTTGACGATAGGCTTGACCACCGCCTCCACCGGGTCGGCATCCTTGCCCTTCTTGCTCTTGCGAAACGCCGCCATGCCGGCATGCATCTCGTCCATGAACTCATGGAAATGCACCCGGCGCTTCTGCTTGATCGGCACAGCGGCAAAGAACAGGTCCATCAACATGGTCTTGCCGCGCCCCACCTCACCATGGAGATAGAGCCCGCGCACCGGCTCGGCCTTGTCGAACAGCTTGCCGAACAACCCCTTCGGCCGCTCGGCCACAACCCCCGCCAGCACGGCGTCGAGCAGCCCCGCCGCCTCCCGCTGCGCCGGATCCGCACTCAACACCCCACGCTCCGCCAGCTCCGCATAAGCGGCGGTGACGGGTCCGGTATTTTCGGATGAAGCGGTAGCCAGAGACAATTGGCTGAACTCGGGGCGTTTTCGGTCAAGCCGAGTCGAAAATGGTCGTCTTCGAGAACCGGAGCGGAGCGTACTTCAGTACGTGAGCACCGGAAGCGCAGAAGCCGGCCATTTGCAGGCCGGCTTCACCGAAAACTACCTGGACATGGAGATGGCCTGGCCGCCACCCATGGTACCGATATAGCGGCCTCCCGACGGGGCGAGGAAAGCAGCGATGTTGCCATTCTCATCGTAAAGCTGCAGCTGGCTGCCGACCTGCTGCCAGCCGGTCACCGAAGCGATCTGCGGCACGGTGCAACCGGGCGCCGACGCACGGTAATAGCTGGTGCCGGTCTTGGCCGTCATAGGCAGGTTGATGCGGCACGTCGCGGTGCCGGCAGCGACGTTCCAGGCGCCTTCGGGCCCGGTGCTCATGCCACCCGCCACCGGCTGGGCCAGCGGATCGAGCGACACGATGGACGGCGATGCGCCCGCCGTGGTGGTCGTCGCCGGCAGGGTGCCGGGCGTCGCCATGGCGGTCTGATTGGCGGGAACGCCACCCAGCACAGGCTGGCCGGAAAGGCCGGGTGCCGGCGTGCCGGTGGCGCCGATCGCAGGCAGGGTGCCCTGCTGCACGGTCGAATTGGGCACGGCCTGCAACTGCGCCGGGGCGCCGATGGTATTCAGGTTGGCCGTGTTGGACCCGGTGGACTGACATGCCGCCAGCACAACGGCGATTGCCGCCACGCCTACCGCGGACAACGATCCGCGCATCCAAACCGTCATGGGGTCTCGCTCCTGCCCTAAGGCTCAATAAAGGTTAACAGCTTGGCTGGCTTATAGCCAAAGGCTGCGCCGCGTTCAACCGCCCGGTCCGCTTGTGCACTAACGCCTGTCAATGTGGCGTTTTAGGGGTCGGATGCCGCCATTTCCTTTAACAGGTCCTGGGCCAGAACGGTTGCATCGCCGGCCTCATCTTCCGGAACCTGCACCGGCACGCCCTCTGGCCCGAACAGATTTGGCACGCCCGGCAGCCCGCCATCCCCCTGCTCCAGCGGGTTGAAGCCATAGGCCCGCAGCGCCACGACCAGTGCCCGCGCCTGCGACGGATTTTTGACATGAGCGATGATCTGGTAGGCCATGGGTCACTCCGCGACTGTCGGTCGATGTTGACCGCCGCCGCCGCCCGGGGCAAGCCCCATCGCCACCCGCGTCTTGCCAAGCCGTCGTCAAAGTGTAGCATTTGCGCTAAGCCGTCTCACCGCATGGTGATTTGCCGGCCCTGATGGCCAGCGCTTAGCTCCACGGACCCAAGCCTGCGCGGAGATCCGATGGGCGCCTATATCCTTCGTCGGCTGCTGCTCATGATCCCGACCGTGTTCGGCATCATGGCCATCTCTTTCGTCATCACCCAATTCGCCCCCGGCGGCCCGGTCGAGCAGGCGCTGGCGCAGATGTCCGGTCAGAATTCGTCCATGACCTCGCGCATCACCGGCGACGCGGCCGGCGATTTCGCCGCCCAGCCCGGCCAGGGCAACAAGTCCGCCTATCGCGGCAGCCAGGGCCTCTCGCCCGAGTTGGTGGCCCGCATCGAAAAGCAGTTCGGCTTCGACAAGCCCCCGCTCGAACGCTTCGGCATGATGCTGTGGAACTACCTGCGCTTCGACTTCGGCGAGAGCTATTACCGCGACATCTCGGTCATCGATCTCATCAAGGAGAAGATGCCGGTCTCGATCTCGCTGGGCCTGTGGATGACGCTGATCGCCTATGGCATCTCCATCCCCCTCGGCATCAGGAAGGCGGTGACCGACGGATCCCGCTTCGACGTCTGGACATCCACCGTCGTCATCATGGGCTACGCCATTCCAGGCTTTCTCATCGCCATCGCACTGGTGATTTTCTTCGCCAGCGGCAGCTTCTGGTCGATTTTCCCGCTGCGCGGCCTGACGTCGCCGGGCTTTGCCAGCTTCCCCTGGTGGCGGCAGATCCTGGACTATTTCTGGCACCTGGCCCTGCCCATCACCGCCATGGGCCTGGGCGCCTTCGCCACGACGACCCTGCTGACCAAGAACTCGTTCATCGATGAAATCGGCAAGCAATATGTCACCACCGCGCGCGCCAAGGGGCTCACCGAAAACCAGGTGCTCTACCGCCACGTCTTCCGCAATGCCATGATGCTGGTCATTGCCAGCTTTCCCGGCGCCTTCATCGGCGTCTTCTTCGGCGGCTCGCTGCTGATCGAAACCATTTTCTCGCTCGATGGCCTGGGCCTCCTCGGCTTCGAGTCGGTGTCCAACCGCGACTATCCGGTGGTGTTTGCCACGCTCTACGTCTTCAGCCTGCTCGGTCTCGTCGTCGCCCTGGTTTCCGACCTAGCCTATATGTGGGTCGATCCGCGCCTCGATTTCGAAAGCCGCGAAGTATGAGCGGGATGGCCAGCCAGGAGGCTGCCCTCACCGTGCCGCGCAAGCGCTTCCTGTCCCCGCTCAACCAGCGCCGGCTGGCCAACTTCCGCGCCAACCGTCGTGGCTACTGGTCATTGTGGATCTTTCTCGCCCTGTTCGTGCTCGCCCTGGGCTCCGAATTCATCGCCAATGACCGACCCATCATCGCCTCCTACAAGGGCGAGCTGCTGTTCCCGGCGGTGATCGACTATCCCGAATCCAAGTTCGGCGGCTTCTTCGCTACCACCAATTACCGCGACCCCTTCATTGCCTCGGAAATCGAGGCGAATGGCTGGACTGTCTGGCCACCCGTTCGCTTCAGCTACAATACCGTCGACGGCTACCAGCCCGGCTCCGGCGCCGTCCCGCCCAGCTGGCTGGTGAGCCGCGCGGAGGCCTGCGCGCGGTACCCATTGGGCGCGGACGATCCGACCTGCAACTGGGGCACCTACCACTGGCTGGGCACCGATGGCGAAGCTCATGACGTCCTGGCGCGCCTGCTCTACGGCGTGCGTATTTCGGTGCTGTTCGGCTTCACGCTGACCATCCTCTCCTCCATCGTCGGCCTGCTTGCCGGCGCCGTGCAGGGCTATTTCGGCGGCTGGGTCGACCTCATCTTCCAGCGCTTCATCGAGATCTGGAATTCGGTGCCGGCGCTCTATCTGCTGCTGATCGTCTCCAGCGTCATCGCCCCCAGCTTCTGGGTGCTGCTGGGCATCCTGCTGCTGTTCTCCTGGGTCTCGCTGGTCGGCATTGTCCGCGCCGAATTCCTGCGCGGGCGCAATTTCGAGTACATCGCGGCCGCACGGGCGCTGGGTGTCTCCAACCTGACCATCATGTTCCGCCATCTGCTGCCCAACGCCATGGTGGCGACCCTCACCTTCATGCCCTTCATTCTCTCGGGCTCGGTGGTGACGCTGACCTCGCTGGACCTGCTCGGCCTGGGCCTTGAAGTCGGCACGCCGTCGCTGGGCGACCTGCTGTTCCAGGGCAAGGAAAATCTGCAGGCGCCCTGGCTCGGTCTCACCGGCTTCTTCGCCATCGCCATCCTGATGACGCTCCTGGTCTTCATCGGCGAAGCCGTGCGCGACGCCTTCGATCCACGAAAGTCGACGGCATGACCGCCCCCCTCCTCTCCATCCGCGATCTCTCCGTCACCTTCGGCGCCAACGCAGCGGCGCGGCAGGTGTCCTTCGACATCGCCCCCGGCGAAACCGTGGCCCTGGTCGGCGAGAGCGGCTCGGGCAAGTCCGTCACCGCCCTTTCCGTACTCAAGCTGCTGCCGCCAAGCGCCCGGCTCTCCGGCCAGATCCTGTTCAAGGGTCGCGATCTCGTCACCGCGCCACCGGCCGAATTGCGCACCGTGCGCGGCAACGACATTTCCATGATCTTCCAGGAGCCGATGAGCTCGCTCAACCCGGTGCATACCGTCGAGCGTCAGGTCGGCGAGGTCCTCGCCATCCATCGCGGCTTGCGCGCCACCGCGGCGCGCAAGCGCACGCTCGAACTGCTCGATGCCGTCGGCATTCCCGATCCGGCCAGCCGCCTCGGCGCCTATCCGCACCAGTTGTCGGGCGGCCAGCGCCAGCGCGTCATGATCGCCATGGCACTGGCCAACGAGCCCGATCTGCTGATTGCCGACGAGCCCACCACCGCGCTTGACGTCACGGTGCAGGCGCAGATCCTGACCCTGCTCAAGGCGCTGCAGCGGCGCCTGGGCATGGCCATGCTGTTCATCACCCATGATCTGGGCATCGTCAAACGCATCGCCGACCGCGTCTGCATCATGACATCGGGCGAGATCGTCGAGACCGGCCCGGTGAGCCCCATCTTCGCCGCCCCGCAACATGCCTATACCAAACATCTGCTGGCCGCCGAGCCGCGGGGCAAGCCGCCCGCCTCCGATCCGTCCGCGCCCAGCATAGTGGACGTGTCCGATCTCAAGGTCTGGTTCCCCGTCAAGCGCGGCCTGCTCCGCCGCACCGTTGGCCACATCAAGGCCGTCGATGGCGTCGACCTCTCCATCCGGCGCGGCGAAACGCTCGGCGTGGTCGGCGAAAGCGGCTCGGGCAAATCGACGCTCGGCTACGCGTTGCTGCGCCTCCTGCCATCCAGCGGGCGCATCGTCGTGCTTGGCAACCAGTTGCAGGGGCGGTCGTGGAAAGCGATGCGCCCGCTGCGATCCGACCTGCAGATCGTGTTCCAGGACCCCTTCGGCTCGCTGAGCCCGCGCCTGTCGGTCGACCAGATCATCGGCGAAGGGCTGGCGGTCCATTTCCCCCAGATCAGCGCCGGCGAGCGCGACGCCAGGGTGGTCAAGGCGCTCGGGGAGGTCGGCCTCGAGCCCGCGACGCGCTTCCGCTATCCGCATGAATTCTCCGGCGGCCAGCGCCAGCGCATCGCCATCGCCCGCGCCATGGTGCTCGAACCCAAATTCGTTGTACTGGACGAACCAACCTCGGCGCTGGACGTGTCGATCCAGGCCCAGGTGGTGGATCTGCTGCGCGATATCCAGCAGCGCCACGGTTTGACCTATCTGTTCATTTCGCACGATCTCAAGGTGGTCCGGGCACTGGCCAACCGGCTGATCGTGATGCGCGACGGCCGTGTCGTCGAGCAGGGTGACGCCGCCGATATCTTCGCCGCCCCCCAGTCCGACTACACCAGGGCGCTCATGGCGGCGGCATTTAATGTCAGCGTCATCGCAGCGGAAAATCTTGGTCCGGCGCCCACTGTCACGCCCTGAAGTTTCCGCCTACTCTCGCCCCAAATGTTCTTGTGGAGCCGTCCGATGAAGTTCGCACCCCTCCTGGCCCTCGGCCTCATGCTCGCCCTGGTGGCGCCGACGCTGGGCCAGACCCAGACTGGCGTCTGGAGCCACGCCTTCTCCACCAATGGCGATCTGCCGAAATACCCGGCCGACTACGCCCATTTCGACTATGTCAACGTCGATGCCCCCAAGACGGGGATCGTCCGCATGGGCGAACTGGGCGGCTTTGACACCTTCAACCCCATCCTGCCCAAGGGCGAGGCCGCCGGCGGTCTTGGCCTCGTCTACGAAACCCTGATGACGCCCTCGCAGGACGAGGTGAACACCTATTATGGCCTGCTCGCCAAGGAACTGATGATCGCCCCCGACTATGGCGCGGTCACCTTCCGCATCGATCCCGCTGCAAAATGGCGCGATGGCGAGCCGGTGACCGCCGAGGACGTGGTCTGGTCCTTCGAAAAGCTCATCGAAATCAATCCGGACCGCAAACAATACTATGTCAACATCACCAAGGCCGAGGTGAGCGCCCCCGGCGAGGTCACCTTCACCTTCGACCAGACGGGCAATCGCGAATTGCCGCTTATCCTCGGTCAGTTGATCGTGCTGCCCAAGCACTGGTGGGAAGGCACCGACGCCGCCGGCAAACAGCGCAATATCGGCGAATCCACCCTCGAATCCCCGATGGGCTCCGGACCCTACGAACTCGAAAGCTTCGATGCCGGCCAGACCATCACCTACAAGCGCGACCCCGACTACTGGGGCATCAATCAGCCGACCCGCGTCGGCACCAACAATTTCGAAGAATACCAGATCGAGTATTTCCTCGACCTGACCGTCATGTTCGAGGCGTTCAAGGGCGACCAGTTCGATTGGTGGAGCGAGAACCAGGCGCGTCGCTGGGCCACTGCCTACGATTTTCCGGCGGTCACCGAGGGGCGCGTCATCAAGGAACTGTTCCCGCAGGACTATGCCGATAACGGCCTGATGGTCGCCTTCATCCCCAATCTGCGCCGCGAGAAGTTCCAGGACGAGCGGGTGCGCGAGGCCCTCAACTACGCCTTCGACTTCGAGGAACTCAACAACACCCTGTTCTTCAACCAGTATGAGCGGATCGACAGCTACTTCTATGGCCTGCCCTTCCGCTCCAGCGGCCTGCCGCAGGGCGAGGAGTTGGAAATCCTCAACTCGGTCAAGGATCTGGTGCCACCCTCGGTCTTCACCGAGCCCTATACCAACCCTGTCAGCGGCGATCCGGCCAAGCTGCGTGAAAACCTGCGCAAGGCGCTGACCCTGTTCAACGAGGCCGGCTATACTCTCGACGGTACCCGTCTGGTCGATGCCAATGGCGAACAGTTCAGCTTCGAAATCCTGCTCAACGGCCCGACCATCGAGCCTGTGGCGCAGAACCTGGTCACCAACCTCGCCCAGATCGGCGTGGCGGCAACCATCCGCTCGGTCGACAGCCCGCAATATATCAACCGCTCTCGCACGCACGATTACGACGTCATCTATAGCGGCTGGGCGCAGTCCTTCTCACCCGGCAACGAGCAGCGCTTCTTCTTTGGTTCTTCCACCGCCGATGAAGAGGGCACGCAGAATTATGCCGGCATCGCCGATCCCGGGATCGATGCCCTGATCGACAAGCTGATCGTCGCCGACGACCGCACTACCCAGGAAGCAACGGTCATGGCGCTCGACCGTGTGTTGCTGCACCACCACTACGTGATCCCCAGCTACACCCTGCGCAATTCCCGCATCGCCCGCTGGGATCGCTTCAGTCACCCCGACCCCCTCCCCGAATTCAGCTCGGGCTTCCCCACGCTGTGGTGGTGGGACGCGGAAAAAGCGGCAAAGACCGGCGGCGCGGGCCAGTAAAACGGCGAGACCCTCTTCCCCTCTCCCCTTGAGGGAGAGGGACGACCTGACGCGTTCAGCGGAAGGTCAGGGTGAGGGGTTCTGCGTCATCCCATGCTTCGCACTCGCAGATGGCGCATAACCCCTCATCCGCCCTTCGGGCACCTTCTCCCTCAAGGGGAGAAGGTGACGACCGAGCTCTCAGTCAGACCTTCTCCACTTTGCGGGAGAAGGTGGCGCGCAGCGCCGGATGAGGGGTATGCCGAGCGACCAGGTTACGCAGCGCCCTCAATAGTCCTTCTCGTAAAACACGCCCAGGCTCGAATTCCCGTCCTGCCCGGCAGCGCCCGTGACCTTGAGATCCTGCGTCACATCGAGGTTGATCGTCACCTTGCTCTGCCCGCCGGCGCCGGCCTGCACCCCCAGATACACATTGTCCTGGATATAGGTGCCAGCCTGCACGGCGACATTGCCCTTGTCGTCGGTGACGATATCGAGATCGGCAAGACCGGCGGCGCCGCGCAGGCTGTCCACCAGCCCGTTGCCGCCACCGCCCACCAGTTCGGCCGCGGCACCCGCCAGCTTGGCCAGTTGCAGCGGCGACAGCTCGCCCATAGACCGGTTGAAGATCAGTCGGCTCAGCACTTCGTCCTGCGGCAGCATCGGGCTCGAGGTGAAACTCACATTGATATCGGATGCCCGGCCCGAAACCGTGACGAACACGGTAATGCCTTCGCCTTCTGTCCGCGCCACTAGGTTCAGGAACGGGTCGAGGTCGCCCACCAGCGTCACCGTGCCGCTCTCGAACGTTACCCGCTGCCCCAGGATCGCCAGCCGCCCGCGATTGAGCGAGAACCCGCCCACCGGCTGGATATTGTTGATGGGCCCAGTGAGCCGCACCGAGCCGCCCACTTCCGCATCGAGCCCGCGGCCACGAATGAATATCTGGTTGGGCGCGCTGAC
>CBFGMY010000075.1:0-17430 GCA_965650055.1 uncultured Devosia sp. | reverse complement strand
AGGAGGTGAAGATCAGGCGCAGCAGGTCATCGCCCACCTCATCATCGAGGCTCTCGATGATCTCGGCTTCGTGGTCGGGGGCGTCGTCCTCGATGGTGCGGCCGACTTCCTCGAGCTTGGTGGCGGCCATCTTGCGGTGGCGGAAATAATCGATGGCGCGGCGCTTGGCGGTCTGCATCAGCCAGGCGCCGGGATTGTTGGGAACCCCGGTTTCCGGCCATTTCCTGAGCGCGATGATCAACGCGTCCTGCGCCAGTTCCTCGGCCATGGAGATGTCGCGCACCATGCGCGTCAACCCCGCGATGAGGCGGGGCTGCTCGATTTTCCAGACGGACGTTATGGCGCGATGGGTTTCGGATTCGGTCGTCATGGCGGCGGATGAAACCAGCATCGGCACAGGCCTGCAAGGCCATTGCCCGCAGCATGCATGGAACATGCTGCGGGCATGCCTGGGGTCTTTCTATTCGAACATGCCCTTGGGGGTTTCGTTCTTGAGGAAGGGTTCGATGAAACCGAGCAGCAGGTCGACCTGGTCGATGACAGCGGTATGCGAGGTGGCGGGCAGGATGGCCAGGCGCGACGCGGCGAGCGGCTTTCCCATGTCGCCGGGGGCACCACCGCCCATCAGGCGGAAGAGACTGACAACGTGTTCGAGCGTCATCATGTCGGCATCGCCGGCGATGATCAGCATGGGTGTCTTGAGCTTGCGAACGTCCTCTTCCCAGGCCATCGGCTCATGCTCGAGGGCGATCATGCGCTCGACGAAGGGTCGGAAGCCGTCCGGATTGGGCGAAAACTGCTTCCAGGCGTCCTCCATGGGCGAACCGATGAACATTTCGGGGGTCATGGTGGGGATCATGGTGAGGAATTCGGGCTGCGAGCCGGCCATGTCATAAGCCACCGAGGCGACTACCAGCTGGTCGACCTTTTCAGGGTGGTCGATCGCCAGCTTCAGTCCGGTGGCTGCGCCCATGGAGTAGCCGAAGATGTCGGCCTTCTCGATCCCGACAGCGTCCATGAACTCGGCGACGTCATCGGCGAGGTTGGGATAGGTGATGGGTCGGTCGATGTCCTCGGTGCGCCCATGGCCTTGGAACTCGAGCGCATAGACCTTGTGGGTCTCGGCCAGCCTTGGGATGATGTCGCCCATGGTGGGGATGTTCATATACGCCCCATGCAGGACGATCAGCGGATCGCCCTCGCCGCTGACCTCGTAATACATCTGCATGCCGTTGACTTCGACGGTCTGACCCGTGGGTTCGGACTGGGCAAAGGCGGCTGTCGTCATCAGCATGGCAGCCAGGGTGATGGCAGAGCGGATCATCGGTGTCTCCTCATTGTGCGCGGCTCCCGACCGCGCTTCTGTCTCAACGACGAGTGGTGGTCAGGACTTTCGACAGCGTTGTGCGAAAAAGATGCCGCCACACGCCGACTGTCAGATTGCGTTCATCTGGCCATCGCTATAGCGGCGCCACCAATTGAGGGGACAACACCAAATGCGTCACACTGCCATCATCTGCCTGCTGCTCGCAGGCTCCGCCATCCCGGTCCTGGCCGAGGACTCGCCGATTGCCAACACCTGGATTGACCAGGTGTCGCGCAGCGGTCCGGCCGCACCGGAGCCGTGGGGCACGGTCAAGCAGGTCTATGCCGTCACCATCGGCGCCGAAACGGTCATGCTGGAAGAAACCCCGATTGCCGACCTGGCAGCCAAGCTGGGCACCGAGGCGCACAACTGGGGCGAAGCCGGCGAGGCCGTGACCTGGGCCTGCCTCAGCCGCAATGCGGAAACGCTCTGGCTCTATTCGGACGGCGAAATGGGCGATGGCAAGGTAACGGGCGTGGGCATCGACGTGCGCGACGCAGCGCCGGCCTCGGCCAAATGCGGCACCTGGCCGGCCGACATGAATGCGGATCTGGGCATTATGGGCATCGGCCTGCCCACCGACGCCATCATCGGCAACTACCTGACCGGCCAGCCGGACGACTATGGCTGGTTCCGCAGCGTCAACCTTACCCCGGCCGCCACCGCGCCATTCGAAATCTGGCAAGAACTGACCTTCCGCGCCAATGACGACGGCACGGTCAACGCCGTGGCCGTCATGCAGATGACCGGCGACTGAAGTCGCGCATCACTCCGCGCAAGCAAAAGCCCCGTGCGAAGGTTCGCACGGGGCTTTTTGATCGACGCCGGAGCCTGGGAGCCTAGGCGACGTTTTCGCTATAGACTTCGTCTGCATCGGGCTCGCGCAGCACATAGCCGCGGCCCCAGACGGTCTCGATGTAATTCTTGCCACCGGTGGCCACGCTGAGCTTCTTGCGGAGCTTGCAGATGAACACGTCGATGATCTTGAGTTCGGGTTCGTCCATGCCACCATAGAGGTGGTTGAGGAACATTTCCTTGGTGAGCGTGGTCCCCTTGCGGAGGGAGAGCAGCTCAAGCATCTGGTATTCCTTGCCGGTGAGGTGCACCCGCTGGGTCTGCACTTCGACCGTCTTGGTATCGAGGTTGACCGTGAGATCGCCCGTCTGGATGACCGACTGGGCGTGACCCTTGGACCGGCGGACGATGGCGTGGATGCGGGCCACGAGCTCGTCCTTGTGGAAGGGCTTGGTCATGTAGTCGTCGGCGCCGAAGCCGAGACCGCGTACCTTGTCCTCGATGCCGGCGAGACCGCTGAGGATCAGGATCGGCGTCTGAACCTTGGCGACGCGGAGGGTGCGCAGCACCTCATAGCCGCTCATGTCGGGCAGGTTCAGGTCGAGAAGAATGATGTCGTAATCGTAGAGCTTACCGAGATCGACGCCTTCCTCACCCAGATCGGTGGTGTAGACGTTGAAACTCTCGGACTTCAGCATCAGTTCGATGCTCTGCGCTGTCGCGCTGTCGTCCTCAATAAGGAGTACCCGCATTATATTCCCCTTGCCATTCGTTCCTGCTGGAACCGTGGGACCTCGACTGCCCCACGCCAACCCTACTGGATATGACTGAACCCTAAGCCCAAATAGTTAACAAAGTTTAATTCGGTTCGGCAATACGCAAACGGCGTTAGTACAAATTATATCTAAGTCATTGAAATCTAATGGTTAATCTTACTGAATTTTCTTAAGAAAATGGTTTAAGAAGAGGTTTCAACCGACTCTTTCGACTCAAGCAATTGTGGCTGTGTCAGGGGGTTGGCGGACGGTCGGTGCAAAGCTGCGGACGGACGGGGCCAAACCCTCAAATAGCGCCTTTTGCTTAACGATCGGTTACTGTGTGATTCGTGACCCGAGACGATTCGAGCGACCGGGAAACCATAGTTTATGACGCCGATGAACGGAAACTGACAGACCATGAAGGCGCTGATCTCTGCCATCGATGCGATCGACGATGTCGAAGTGTTCGGCCGGGTCAAATCCGTGCAGGGCCTCTTGGTGGAAATCGTCGGTCCGGTGCGCGAACTGCGCGTCGGCGGCCGGGTGCAAATCGAGACCGTCAATGGCGAGCGGCTCGCAGCCGAGATCATCGGCTTCAAGGACGGGCATGCCCTGTGCCTGCCGTTCGGGCAACTGAGCGGCGTGCGGCTGGGCTGCAAGGCGGTGTTCCAGCGCCATGACGGGGCGGCGTTTCCCAGCCAGGGCTGGCTGGGCCGCGTGATCAATGCCGATGGCGAGCCGATCGACGGCAAGGGGCCGCTGCCCCGCGGCGCCACGGCCTATCCCTTGCGACAAAATCCGCTGCTGGCGCATGACCGCGTGCGCGTGGGCGATCCGCTGGAACTGGGTGTGCGGTGCCTCAACACCTTCACCACGCTGTGCGAAGGCCAGCGCATGGGCATTTTCGCCGGCTCGGGCGTGGGTAAGTCAGTGCTGATGTCGATGCTGGCCCGCAATGCCAATGTGGATGTGGCGATCATCGGGCTGATCGGCGAGCGCGGGCGCGAGGTGCACGAATTCATCCAGGAATATCTGGGTGAAGAAGGACTGGCGCATGCGGTGGTGGTGGTCGCCACCTCGGACGAAGCCGCGCTGATGCGGCGCCAGGCCGCCTATATGAGCCTGGCGCTCAGTGAATATTTCCGCGACCAGGGCCAGCGGGTGCTGTGCATGATGGATAGCCTCACCCGCTTTGCCATGGCGCAGCGCGAGATTGGCCTCGCTATCGGGGAGCCACCCACGGCCAAGGGTTATCCACCGACCGTGTTCACCGAATTGCCACGATTGCTCGAACGTGCGGGTCCAGGCACACCCACGACGGGTTCTGTTACCGGTCTCTTTACCGTTTTAGTTGAAGGTGATGATCACAATGAGCCCATTGCGGACGCCGTGCGCGGTATTCTCGATGGGCACATCGTGATGGAGCGCGGGATCGCCGAGCGGGGACGCTACCCGGCGGTCAACGTGCTCCGGTCCATCTCGCGCACCATGCCAGGGTGCGTTCCGGCCGAAGTGCGGCCGGTCCTGCAGAAGGCGCGAGAGCTCATGTCCATCTTCTCGGACATGGAGGAACTGATCCGGCTTGGGGCTTACCGGAAAGGGTCAGATCCGAAAGTGGACCGCGCGATCGCCATCTATCCCGCGCTCGAGGCGTTTCTCGGGCAGACGCGGGAAGAGACGACCAGCATCGCCGAGGGCTACAAAATGCTCGAAGCGATCGTGGCCGAGGCGGGTGCGGCGGGCTGATGGGACATGTGTATCGGTCCCGGAACTGACTTGGTGTGTAAGGAGTACAGGTCTTGAAATCGCGCAGCGAGAGCCTCATTCGGCTCAAGAAATTCCAGGTGGATGAGAAGCGCCGTCAGGTTGCGCAGATCGAGATGATGATTGCCGATTTCGAGCGCATGGCGTCCGAACTCGACCAGCAGATCGAAATCGAGCACACCAAGACCGGCATTTCCGATGTGGCCCACTTTGCCTATTCGACCTTTGCCAAGGCCGCGCTGACCCGGCGCGACAACCTGCTCAATTCGGCCAATGACATGAAGGGCAAGCTCGAAGCGGCCCAGGATGGCCTGGCCGAGGCGCTCGAAGACCTCAAGAAGGTCGAGTTGCTGGACCAGCGCGAACACCAGCGCGAGGCCGCCGAGCAGCTCAAGGTCGAACAGTCCGAATATGACGAGATTGGCCGGCTGCGGTTCTCGCGGCAGTAACGGCGACCATCGAATTTGAAAGCCCGCGCAAGCGGGCTTTTTGTTCTGGCGTCAGGCGCCCGGGTCGATCGGGGTGTGTCCGCCGGCCAGCAAGGTCGGCAGCAGGAACTCGGTCCAGTCGTTGACGATATGCGCGCCGGCCGAGACCCAGAGGTTGCGGGTGACGAGGAAGGCTGCCGTCAGAACGAGCCTGGCCGCACCGATGCCACCGAAGCACTGGATGAGGTTCCAGTCGTAGGTCGGCAGGTGTACGGCGGCAAACCAGGCAGTGGAGACGAGTACGGCAACAACCAGCCCGGAACGGCGCGACAGGCCGAGTTTGCCGACGCACAGCCACAGCACTGCCAGTAGCGGGAGGACGGTCATCAGCTCTTCGCCAACGAGCTGGATGGCGGTCCGGATCATGAAGCCAACCAGATTGACGGCGCCGATACCTGCGAGCACGCCGGCCGTTGGGTTGGCGTTCATGGTGGTGAACCGGAGCAGGATCAGCCCGACGAGCATGGAAATCAGCATGGTCAACAGGCCAAAGCCCAAAGCCAGCGCGACCTCCTTGATGCCGAAGCGGCCGAACAGCGCCGTGTGCCTGCCGCCGGTGACCCAGGCCAAAGTGAGCAGGGGCAGCCCGGTAAACACCACGGCCGGCAACAGGTTCAGCGGAAAGCTCGGGAAAGGAAGGGTGATCAGTGCCGCAAAGCCGATGATCACCGAGCCGAGAAGCGCCAGCCAGCCCAGCGGAGCGATGTCGACAGGCTGGCCGTCGTAATAGGGAAGATCCATACGCATATTGCCCCGTTAAGCGTTTGATTGTGCAGCAAACTTGGCCAATGATGGCACAGGTGCGGAGGCCAGGCGAGATGGCATTCAGGCCGCGGCGCCGTCGCCTGCAGCCAGCTCTGCAAGATAGTCGCGCAGCAGTACGGCCCGGCGCGGGCGGAAGCTGGCTCCGGCGAGCCGGACGTTCTGCATGCGCGCCAGGCCAAACATGCGGAAGGCTTCGCGCAGGTTGCACCAGGCCAGCAGGGTCAGGGTGTGATCGGTATAGACGATGGCCAGCGGCAGGACGGTGCGTTCGGTGATGGCGCCGCCCTTGTCGGTATAGCCGATGGCCAGGGCCTGCTCGTCCCAGCAGGCCTGACGGACCAGGTGCAGGGACGGCGGCGGATCGTAGCGGGCGTCGGGCCGATAGACGTGCGAGATGGCGTGGAACAGCTGCTGTTCGCGGTCATCGGGCAGGGTTGCGGCAACCTTGGCGAGCACGGAGGCGGCGGCCTGCGCCAAGGCCGGATCACCCATATGCCGGACTTCGGCCAGGCCCAGGACGATGGCCTCGATTTCGATGCGGTCGAAGGTCTGGGGCGGCAGGGCATTGTCTTCGATCAGGCGATAGCCATAGCCACGCTCGCCTTCGATGCGGGCGCCGGCGGCGCGCAGGCTGTCGATGTCGCGATAGAGCGAACGCAGCGACACCTCGGTTTCCTCGGCCAGGCGCGCGGCGGTGATCGGCGCCGGCATCATGCGGATGGCCTGCAGCAGGCGAAACAGGCGGTCGGGTCTGGCCATGGCTCCAACTGACGGAAAGTGGCAGTTGTCCTTGGCTATAGCAGGCCCTGTCGTTTCAACAAAGGAGCCTGCCATGACCGTCAAGACCACACCGCATCTCAATTTCCGCGGCGATGCCCGCGCTGCCCTCGAATTCTACCAGTCGGTGTTTGGTGGCCACCTGGTGGTAGTCACCTATCGCGACGTCGGCAATGTCCGGGACGAGGCGAGTGCCGACCAGGTGATGTGGGGCCAGGTGACCGGGGAAAGCGGCTTCGCCATCATGGCCTATGACGTGCCGGCGAGCCTCGACTGGAACCCGGGCGAGATACCGTTCTTCGTCTCGCTGCGGGGCCAGTCGGGCGATGAGATCAGCCAGTATTGGGCAAAGCTGGCGGCCGGCGCCACCGTCATCCAGCCGCTGGGGCCGGCCGGGTGGGCGCCGCTCTATGGCATGCTGAAGGACCGCTTCGACATCACCTGGGTCGTCGATGTCGAGGTGCCCTACGCCGGTTAGCGCGCTCAGGGCGCGATCACCATGCGCTGGCTGTCCCGCGCGTCGGCATAGCTGGCCGGATCGTAGGCCGTCTGGCTCTCGAGTTGCGCCCTGCTGGTGTTGAGGAACAGGTAGCGGTTGCCGAAGGTGTCGGCGGAAAAGGCCAGGTTGTCGAAGCCCACGGCGACGGGCTTGGCGCCCAGGCCAAGGAAGCCGCCGACATCGACGATGATGGCGTCGAAGCTGCCGTCGGGATTGGTGACGATATCGCCGATGGTGCCGATCTGCTCGTCATTGATGCCATAGACACCAATGCCGCGCAGGTCCTCGGCCGAAAGGCCGGTTTCGTCGAAATCGGAAAAGCCGGTTCGATCGACCGGCGTGGTGATGGCGGGGCGCTCGGCCTGATCGGTGGTCAGGGCCGGGTCGACATCGGTGGCGTTGGGATCGCCTTCGACCAACTGGTCCTGTTCCTCCTGCGGGGTCAGGGCCGTCTCGCCGGTCATCGCCTCGCTGTCGGACCAGGCGAAAGCGGGCGCTGCGGCCAGCGCCTCGGCGGTGGTCTTGAGCACCCAGCGACGCGAGCCATCGTCGCGCTGGGCCCATTCGAGCTGGGCAAAGTCCACAGCTACGTCCTTTTCGCCGACGCCGAGAAAGCCGCCGACGCTGATAACCACCGCCGATATGCCAAGCCCCGAGGTCACCACCATGTCCGAGATGGTGCCCACCTCCTCGGCCGTGTCATCGACAGAGGAAAAGACGGTTTCCCCGAGCAGACCCGTGACCAGAACATCCTGGCCGCTGGCGGCATAGCCCTGCGACAGCACGGTGGGCGGCGTCAGCCCGCTCTGCTCGAGTTCGGTGGCCGGCGCGGCGACCTGGCCAAAGGCGGGGAGGATCAGCAGGGCTGTGGCCCCCGTGACGATGAGCGAGCGGAACATAGTGGTCTCCTGTGACGCAAATGGGCCGGCCCAAGGGCCGGCCCATCCATGGGATAATCCGCGAGGGATTAGTTGGTTGCCGGGGCTGCCGGCTCGGCGGGGGCAGCGGCATCAGCCGGAGCCGCCGGGGCAGCCGGATCGGCCGGGGCCATGGCATCGGCCGGAGCGGCAGCGTCATCGCCGTCGACCGGCTCATCCTCTTCCCAGACGAAGTCGGGGGCGGCCGTCAGGGCCTCGGCGGTGGTCGGCACCACCCAGCGTTCGGTATTGTCGGCGGCCAGGGTGAATTCGAGCTGCTGGAAGTCGACGGCCACGGCCTTTTCGCCGATGCCGAGGAAGCCGCCGACGCCGATCACCACGGCCTTGATCTGGCCGTTCTCGTCAAAAACGATGTCGTCGATATTGCCGATTTCCTCGGCATCATCGCCCGCGCTGGAATAGACCGGCTGGCCGATCAGGCGGGTGCCCAGATTGTCGGTATCGGCAGCGACATAGCCAGCCGACATGTCCCAGGGCTCGTTGACGTCGGTTTCCTCCATGGCGCCCGATTCAACCGGGGTAGCGGTCGCAGCAGCATCGGCAGCAGGGGCCGCGGCAGGATCGGCCGGCGCTTCGGTGGCGGCCGGGTCGGCGGCGGGTGCTGCGTCCTGGGCGATAGCGCCGGTAGAGAGCAGGGCAGCAAGGGCCGTAGTGGCCAGAAGGGTGCGGATCATAGTAGGCTCCGTAGGTTCATCGTTGAGGTGAACGGGCCGTGCGGTGCAAAACTTTGCCGGTGGAGCACCGTGCGGCCCATGATGTCTCGACAACGCGACGACTGCGCGAGACGTTCCGCGCCGCCTTTGTCACACCCAGCGATGCCGAATTGAAACGGCCGGCTCTCACCGAGGCCGGCACCACCGCATCATCAAATGCTCAGAATTGAAACGGCCGGCTCTCACCGAGGCCGGCACCACCGCATCATCAAATGCTCAGAATTGAAACGGCCGGCTCTCACCGAGGCCGGCACCACCGCGTCATCAAATGCTCAGAATTGAAAAGGCCGGCTCTCGAAAGCGAGGCCGGCCTTCTCCGCCTCCCTGGCGGTTTTCGTTCTGGGAGCCGCGCAAGTGTGCCGCGCAGGCGTCCCGACATCGCCGACAATAGCGCAGAAGACGGGGCGGGGAAGGGGCTGTCGTCCAAGAGGCTTAAGAGCAGGCTAACTGGTTAATCGAGCCGTTTCGATGTCGTAAGTCCGCATGGCGCGATGAGGCATGCCGCCGTCGAGGAATTCCGGGCCGAAAGCAGCAAAGCCCAGCTTTTCATACATGCCCAGCTTGTCGGACTGCGCCGTAAGATAAAAACGATCCTGCCCAAGCGCCCGCGCATGCGCCATGGCCGCCAGGATCAATTGCTTGGCGATGCCCTGGCCGCGGAACGCCTGGCGCACGGCGACGCGGCCGATCTTGCTGTGTTCGGGTTTGTGGATCAGGCGCAGGGTGCCGACCACTTCGCCGGCAACGACGGCAACGAAGTGGGTCGCGGTCAGGTCATCGGCGTCATTCTCTTCCTCTTCAGGGACCTTCTGCTCCCAGACGAAGACCTCGCGCCGCAGGGCGAAGGCGGCGTTGCAGAGGGTGGAGAACGGCGGGACGATGAGGATGGTGGCCAATTCGGTCACAATCCTACCGCCTTGCGGAGCACGTCGTTGATCCGGCTTTGCCAACCCGGACCCGACGCCTTGAACCGATCGACAATGTCTGCGTCCAGACGAATGTTGAGATGCTTCTTGGGATGCGCCGAGGCCGGTCGACCACGCTTTACCAGCGTGCCGTTGTCATGCTGGCGGGCGGACTCGAACCAGGCGTCATCGAGCTCGGGTGCATCATCATGCTCAAGCGAGAAACCGGGTGTAGCGGGCTTGTTCGCGCTCATTGGCTTTCCTCATCGAAATAATGTGCCTGGTGTCGCCGCGCTGGGTCCAAACCACCACGACCATTCGACCGGCCATATGGCCGACCGTGATCATGCGCACTTCGCCATAGTCAAACCTGTCATCTTCGCGGTCATAGGTGCGACCCGCAAAAATCTCGGCGGCCGCCGCGAAGTCGAGTCCACGCTCGGCCAGTGTCACATCTCGCTTGGCCGGGTCGAAGCTCAGACGCATGCTTTAATGTATCCACAAAAATGTGGAACTTCAAGCTTTGTCGTGCACCAGGTCATGCACGAAGCCCAGTTTCTCGATCACCTGCGGGGTCAGGATGAACGGGTAGGCGTCGGGATGGCCCATGGCGCGGTTGAGGTTATTGAGCATGGAGGCCAGCGGCACCCAGTTGTCGATGATGGTCTGTACCTCGCTCTGGGCATAGGGATCGAAATCGACGCGGACAGCGAGGCTCAGGTCTTCGGTGCGGGGGCGGGCGCGCACGCCGAAGGCTGACGCCATTTCCACGGTGTCGGTGATGTGGAGATAGTGAGCGAAGGTCTCGGCGAAGTCCTCCCAGGGATGGGAGGTGGCATAGGCGCTGATATGGGTCTGCGGCCAGCCGGGCGGGGCGCCGGTTGCGTAGTAGGCCTGCAGGGCCGCGCCATAGTCGGCGCGCTCGTCGCCGAAGAGGGCGCGGAAGCGATCCTGTGCGGCCTGTCCCGCGACCAGCAGGTCCCAATAGTGATGGCCGGTCTCGTGGCGGAAATGGCCCAGCAGGGTGCGATAGGGCTCGCCCATGCTGGCGCGCCGCGCCTCGCGCTCGGCGTCGTCGGCTTCGGCCAGGGCAATGGTGATGATGCCGCTTTCATGGCCGGTCAGCACCGGGCCGGGGCCGACCGGAAGATCGGCCAGGAAGCGGAAGGAGAGGCCATGCGCGGGATTTTCGTTGCGCGTTTCGAGCGGCAGCTCGAGGCGCAGCAGCGAATAGATCAGCCGCTTCTTGGCGCGTTCGATCACCTGCCAACGCGTCAGGTTACGCGTGTCGGTGATATCGGGAATGGTGTCGTTGTGGCGGCAGGCGGCGCAGTAGATGTCGCCGCCCGGCTCAGCGCGAATCAGCCAGTTGCAGGCGCCGTGATGGGCGTTTTCACAGAAGACATAAGCGTCATCGGGAAAGGCCGGCGTCGACCACAGCCCGCTATCCTCGACCAGTGAGACAAGCGCATTGTGCTCGGGCAGGTAGCCCAGCTGGTGGCCGCAGCGCTCGCAGACGGCGTTCTCGAAATAGATGGTGTTGCCGCAATGGTCGCAGACGAAGAGTTTCATGGAAGGCCCCAGTTATGCCTGGCAACAATGCGCCGGATGGATGCGCGTTCCGCCGATTATGCATCGCGCCGGGCTGGAGAGATGCGGCAAATCATGGGCATGATAGCGGGCTAAACGGAGACCAGCATGAGCATCGAATTTCTCATCACCACGCTGATCGTGGTTGTCTCGCCCGGCACGGGGGCGCTCTATACCATCGCGGCGGGGCTGAGCCGGGGCCACAAGGCGAGCCTGTGGGCGGCGTTTGGCTGCACGCTGGGGATCGTGCCGCACATGCTGGCTGCCATTACCGGACTGGCCGCGATCCTTCACACCAGCGCGCTGGCCTTTGAGATCATCAAATATCTGGGCGTGGCCTATCTGCTCTACATGGCCTGGGCGACGCTGAAGGAAACTGGTGCGCTCAGCGTCGAGACCGACCAGGCGCCGAAATCGGCGGGCAAGGTGATCGTCGAGTCGATCCTGATCAACATCCTCAATCCCAAGCTCTCGATCTTCTTCTTCGCTTTCCTGCCGCAGTTCGTGCCGGCATCGACACCCAATGCGCTGGCGCGCATGCTGGAGCTGAGCGGGGTCTTCATGGCCATGACCTTTGTGGTGTTTGCGGCATACGGTCTGTTCGCTGCGGCGATCCGTGGCCACGTGATTTCCAAGCCGGCGATCATGCTATGGATGCGCCGCACCTTCGCCGGCGCCTTCGTGCTGCTCGGCGCCAAACTGGCTTTCACGGAGCGATAGACCTATGGCCGACCTTTCGGGCTTCCCCATCACCAAGCGCTGGCCGGCGGCCAATCCGGAGATCATCCAGCTCTATTCCTTCCCCACGCCCAATGGGGTCAAGGTCTCGATCATGCTGGAAGAGACGGGGCTCGACTACGAGGCGCATGCGGTCAACATCACCCAGAACGAGACCTGGGGACCCGAATATCTGGCGCTCAATCCCAATGGCAAGATTCCCGCCATCATCGACCCGCATGGCCCCGGCGGCAAGCCGCTGGAGCTGTTCGAGTCGGGCGCCATCCTGATCTACCTGGCGGAAAAGACCGGCAAGTTCCTGCCGACCGATCCGGCAAGGCGCTACCAGACCATCCAGTGGGTGATGTTCCAGATGGCCTCGATCGGGCCGATGTTCGGGCAGGTGGGCTTCTTCCACAAGTTCGCCGGCAAGGACTTCGAGGACAAGCGCCCGCGCGATCGCTATGCGGCGGAATCCAAGCGCCTGCTCGGCGTGCTGGAGACCCGGCTCGAGGGCCGTGACTGGGTGATGGATGAATATTCCATCGCCGATATCGCCATCCTGGGCTGGGTGCGGAACCTGATCGGGTTCTATGGCGCCGGGGATCTGGTGGGCTACGACCACCTCAAGAATGTGCCGGCCTGGCTCGCCCGCGGGCTGGCGCGGCCTGCCGTGCAGCGGGGGCTGGAAATCCCGGCACGCGGCTGAGCGGTTCCCTCGCAACCCGATCGGTCGCCAGACCGTTGACGGCGGGTTGTGGAGGATACCGGCATGCATACGCTACATGAGACTGACATCCGTGCCCGCGCCTATGCCTTGTGGGAAAGCGACGGCTCGCCCGAGGGCCGCGCGGTTGAATACTGGGAGCGCGCCGAGCGCGAGCTGAGCGAGGAAGCAGGGCTCGATCGCTCCGAAGAGGCGGCCGAGGTGACCCAGCCGCCACCGCCCGCCGGGCTTACGGCGCATTGATATGGACGAGGGGCTGGACGGCCTGACGTAATCAGGCCGTCTGCTGGATCGCTTCGGCCACAGCCAGGAAGGCGCGGCCCTGTTCCAGCTGGCCAATTTCCATCAGGTGCAGGCCGGTGGAGACACGCTCGATATAGCCCCATTGCCAGATGGCCTCGGCCGGAACCTGCGTGCGCGAGGTCAGGTGGCGGGCATGGCTGCGGGCGATGTCGTGGGCATGGCGCCCGGTGATGCCTTCGTGCCAGGCGCGCAACAGGACGCCGAGGTCGTAAGCGGGCTCTATGGCAAGGCCATCCGGATCGATGAACTTCCATTGCCGCCCTGCGGTTTCGGGCATTTCCAGGATGTTGGCCGGGTGTGGGTCGCCATGCGCGAGCACCGCATTTTCCGGTCGCCAGGCCGCGGCGCGGTCCCGGCAATACATCAGGGCGGTGTCGAGCACGGCCTGGGAACAGGGCTGGCCCAGCGCCTGCGAGAGCCGCAGCATGGCCATGGCGAGGCTATTGGCCTTGTCCGCCCCGGTTATCCAGTCAAAGCCCGGGGGTACCGGCATCCACGCATCGAGCAGGGTGGCGCACATGATGTCGATCTTGCTGCCATAGGGCAGGTCGACATCGTCGAGCAGGCCGCCCAGCCGTTCGAGCAGCAGGGCGCGGCGGTCGGCATCCTGGCGGACCAGACGGGCATAGCCCTTGCCGCGGGCGATGGCGAGCACGGTGACCTCGTGGCGCCCCGCAACGCTGCCCGGCGTCCCGACCTTGACGATGAAGGTGTCGCCCGCCGCATCAACGGCTTCGGCGACAAAGGCCGCGGTGCCGCCCGGCATGGCCTCGCCGATGGTGACGCCCCATTCGCCTTCGAGGTCCGCCAGGGTCTGGTCGAGGCCGCTGAGCCATTCCGCCCCCGCTGGTCCCTCGGACTCAGCGCGGCGGCGGACGATGTCGGGGACCGGAAACCTTGCCACGTCCGCCATGGTCACACACTGCCGACAGTCTTGAGGCGGATGCGGGGATGGACTTCGTTCTGGCTCATGACGACCGTCTGCGGGCGGAAGCGTTCGATGATCGAGCGGACATGCGGGCGGATCGAGGGAGAGGTGATGAGCACCGGCAGTTCGCCCAGCTGGGCGGCGCGCTCATAGGCGCTCTGGATGGCGCCGATGAACTGCTGCAGGCGGCTGGGCGCCATGGCGAGGTGGCGATTCTCGCCATCACCCACCATGGCCTCGGCGAAGTCGCGCTCCCATTGCGGGCCCAGGGTCAGCAGCGGCAGGTTGCCATCGGGGCCCAGATTGGCGGCGCAGAGCTGGCGCGCCAGGCGGCTGCGGACGTGCTCGGCAATGGTCTGTACCGAGCGGCCGGGGCCGGCGATTTCGGCAATGCCCTCCAGGATGGTCGAGAGATCGCGGATGGAGATGCGCTCGTTGAGCAGGGTCTGCAGCACGCGCTGCACGCCCGAGACCGAGATGAGCCCCGGGACGATGTCTTCCACCAGCTTCTGCTGGTCCTTGGGCAGGCCCGAGAGCAGCGACTGGACGTTGGCATAGCTCAGGAGGTCCGCGACATTCGCCTTGAGCACCTCGGTCAGGTGGGTCGAGATGACGGTCGACGGATCGATGATGGAGAGGCCGCGCAGTTCGGCTTCGTCGCGCAGGGCGGGTTCGATCCAGGTGGCGGGCAGGCCGAAGGTGGGCTCGGTGGTGTGGGTGCCCGGCAGGTCGATCTGGTTGCCATAGGGGTCCATGATCATGAGCTGGTTGGCGTAGACCTCGCCGACGCCGGCCTCCACCTCCTTGATGCGCACCTTGTAGATGTTGGGCTCGAGCTGCATGTTGTCGAGGATGCGCACCGGCGGCATGACGAAGCCGAGCTCGATGGCGAGCTGGCGACGCAGCGCCTTGATCTGCTCGGTGAGGCGGTCGCTGCCGTTCTCGTCTTCCTTGACCAGGCCCAGCAGGCCGTAGCCCAGTTCGAGCTTGAGTTCGTCGATCTTGAGGCTGTCGGTGATCGGCGCTTCGGCATTGGCGCTCGGCGCACCCGGCGCACCGGGTTGGGATGGCGACTTGGCAATCTGGTCGAGCGTGGCCTGGGCGTCCTTGACGTCCTTGGTACCGGCGGCCCGCCAGGCAACATAGCCAACCCCACCCGCCAGAGCCAGGAACGGAATGATGGGCATGCCGGGCAGGAAGGCCAGGAGACCCATCACGGCCGAGGACATGCCCAAGGCACGCGGATAGCCGGTGAACTGCGCCGATAGCGCTTTGTCGGCCGAGCCGGTGACGCCGGACTTGGAGACGAGGATACCGGCGGCGGTCGACACGATCAGCGCCGGGATCTGGCTGACAAGGCCGTCGCCGATGGTCAGCAGGGTATAGACATTGCCGGCTTCCTGGAAGCTCAGGCCCTCCTGCATCATGCCGATCAGCATGCCGGCGCTGACATTGATGAAGGTGATGATGAGGCCGGCAATGGCGTCGCCACGCACGAATTTGGACGCACCGTCCATGTTACCGAAGAAGGCGCTCTCGCCTTCGAGTTCGGCACGACGGCGCTTGGCGGTGTCTTCGTCGATCAGGCCAGCCGAGAGGTCGGCGTCGATGGCCATCTGCTTGCCGGGCATGGCGTCCAGGCTGAAGCGGGCGGCCACCTCGGCGATACGGCCGGAACCCTTGGTGATGACGATGAAGTTGACGATGACCAGGATGATGAAGACGACGATACCGATGACGAAATTGCCGCGCGTCACGAAGTTGCCGAAGGCCTCGATGACGTGGCCGGCGGCCGAAGTGCCGGTGTGACCCTCGCTCAGGATCAGGCGCGTGGTCGCCAGGTTGAGGCCCAGCCGCAGCATGGTGGCAATCAGCAGAACCGTCGGGAAGGACGAGAATTCCAGCGGCTTCTGGATGAACAGGGCCGTCATCAGGATCATGACCGAGAAGACGATCGAGATGGCCAGGAGACCGTCGACCAGCAGCGCCGGCATCGGCACGATCAGGATGACGATCAGGCCCATGACACCGGCGGCGAGGGCAATGTCGCCCGAGCGCAGGAGGTCGATCACCGAGCCGGGTGTCGGCACCTTGAAGGCAGGGCGGGCGGTGCCGGTGGGCAGGTCGACCATCTAAGTTCTAAGCCACGGAGCGGCGTTCGCCGGGTTCGGGCACATGCGTGCCTTCGTCGGCATATTGGTTGAGCTTGTTGCGCAGGGTCCGGATCGAGATTCCCAGGATGTTGGCCGCATGGGTGCGGTTGCCCAGGGTATGATCGAGCGTATCGAGGATCAGGTCGCGTTCGACATCGGCCACGGTGCGACCGACGAGGGCCGCCGACATGGTCTGCGCCGTCTGGGCGAGCTGGGCCGAGAGCGAGCTGGTGGCGGCCGCTTCGGCCAGGCCCATGCCGTCAGGCAGAACGATCGCGTCCGGCCCGATGATGTCGCCCGACGACAGCAGCACGGCACGGTGAAGCGTGTTTTCCAGTTCGCGCACGTTGCCGGGCCACGGGGCCTTGAGCAGGGCCGAACGCGCCTCGGGCGAGAGTTCGCGCGGGGGCAGGCCGTTGGCCTTGGCGTATTTGGCGACGAAGTGTTCCGACAAAGCCGCGATGTCGCCGGGGCGATCGCGCAAAGCCGGCAGCTTGAGATTGACCACGTTGAGGCGGAACAGCAGGTCTTCGCGGAAGCTGCCTTCGCGCACGGCTTCGCTCAGATTGCGGTTGGAGGTGGCGAGGATGCGGATATCGACGGGCACGGGCTTGCCGCCGCCGACGCGGTCGATCAACCGTTCCTGGATGGCGCGCAGGAGCTTCGCCTGCAGGCGCACGTCCATTTCGCTGATTTCGTCGAGCAACAGCGTGCCGCCCGAGGCTTCCTCGAACTTGCCGATGCGACGGGCGATGGCGCCGGTGAAGGCGCCCTTTTCGTGGCCGAAGAGCTCGGATTCGAGCAGGGCTTCCGGGATGGCGGCGCAGTTGACCGAGATGAACGGCTTGTTGGCCCGCTTGCTCCGCGAATGCACGTATTTGGCGATGACTTCCTTGCCGGTGCCGCTTTCGCCGGTGATCAGGATCGAGGCATCGGAGCCGGCGATCTGGTCGGCCATCTTGACCACGCGTTCCATGGCGGGGTCGCGGAACAGGAAGTCGGACGCATCGCGCGTGACGGCGGCGATGACGGCGGCGATCAGCTCGGCATCGGGGGGCAGGGGGATATATTCCTTGGCGCCGGCGCGGATGGCATTGACGGCCGCAGCCGCGTTGGCCTCAACGCCGCAGGCGACCACTGGAATGGCGATGCGCTCGGCTTCGAGCCCGGCAATGAGGCCGGCAATGTCCATGACCACATCGACCAGCAGCAGGTCGGCGCCGCGGCCGGCGCGGAGTGAGGCG
>CBFGMY010000074.1:0-17467 GCA_965650055.1 uncultured Devosia sp. | reverse complement strand
CTGCTGGCCTTCAACATCATCAAATGGGTCGGCGCGGCCTACCTGGTCTGGCTGGCCATTCAGGCCCTGCGCAGCCCGGCGCCAAAGCCGCCGGCCGAGGGTGACCTTGCTTCGGCTCGATCAGGCGATTTCGCCGCCTTCGCGCTGGGTTTCCTGACCAATCTGCTGAACCCGAAAGCCGTGCTGTTCTTCCTCGCGCTCTTTACCAGCCTGGTCTCCGCCCATACCGGTGGCGACATCAAGGTGATCTATGTGCTGTGCATGAGCGTCATGCTTTTTGCCTGGTTCGCTTTGGTCTCGGTTTTCTTTACGACAGCCTCGGTACGGCAGGGCTTTTTCCGTTTCGGCCGGTGGTTTAATCGGGTCACCGGCATTACATTCATCTTGCTGGCGGTGCGTGTCGCACTCGCCCAGCAGCACTAACCAGCTTCGGGGCATTAAATGGCAGACGCGTTCGATCTCACCATCATCGGCTCGGGTCCGGGCGGCTATGTCGCGGCGATCCGCGCGGCACAGCTCGGGATGAAGGTCGCGGTCGTCGAGAAGTGGGCCACGCTGGGCGGCACGTGCCTGAATATAGGCTGTATCCCGTCCAAGGCGCTGCTGCACGCCTCGGAACTGTTCGAAGAGGCCGGGCATGGCTTCAAGGCGCTGGGCATCGATATTCCGACGCCCGTGCTGAACCTGCCCGCGATGATGAACCACAAGACAGAGACGGTCGCGGCCAATGTCGGCGGCGTCGACTATCTGTTCAAGAAGAACAAGATCACCACCCTGCGCGGCATCGGCACCATCGTGTCGCCCGGCAAGGTGCTGGTGACGCCGCAGACCGGCGACGCCACGGAAATCGAGACCAAGAATATCGTCATCGCCACCGGCTCGGTGTCGGCCGGCCTGCCGGGCATCGAGATCGACGAGAAGCGGATCGTGACCTCGACTGGTGCGCTTGGTCTGGACAAGGTGCCGGGTAAGCTGCTCGTCATCGGCGCCGGCGTGATCGGGCTCGAGCTGGGTTCGGTCTGGGCGCGGCTGGGTGCGCAGGTGACTGTCGTCGAGTATCTCGACCGCATCCTGCCGGGCATGGACAGCGAAGTGGCGCGGCAGTTCCAGCGCATGCTGCAGAAGCAGGGCATGGAGTTCAAGCTCTCGAGCAAGGTCGCCGGCATCGACAAGCAGGACGACGGTTCGCTGAAGGTGCGGGTTGAGCCGGCCAAGGGCGGGGATATGGAAATCCTCGATGCCGACGTGGCGCTGGTGGCGATCGGCCGCAAGCCATACACCGAAGGCCTTGGCCTCGACATCGTTGGCGTGGCGCTCGATGAGCGCGGCCGGGTGCGGGTCGATGCGCATTACAAGACCTCGGTCGACGGCATCTATGCCATCGGCGACGTGATTGCCGGCCCGATGCTGGCCCACAAGGCCGAGGACGAGGGCATTGCGGTGGCCGAAATCCTCAGCGGGCAGGCCGGACACGTCAACTACGCGGCCATTCCGGCGGTGGTTTATACCAATCCCGAGATCGCTTCGGTCGGCAAGACCGAGGATGAACTCAAGGCCGAAGGCACCGACTACAAGATCGGCAAGTTCCCCTTCACCGCAAATGGCCGCGCCAAGGCGATGCTGGCGACGCAGGGCTTCGTCAAGATCCTGGCCGATGTCGAAACCGACCGGGTGCTGGGCGCCCATATCGTGGGCAAGAATGCCGGCGAAATGATCCATGAGCTGGTCGTGCTGATGGAGTTTTCCGGCTCTGCCGAAGACCTGTCGCGCTCGACGCATGCCCATCCGACCCTGTCGGAAGCGGTGCGCGAAGCGGCCTTGTCGCTGGGCGACGGCGCGATCCATATCTGAGGACGACTAAACTCTCCGATCGAAGGGCCTCGGCAATGCCGGGGCCCTTTTTGCTGGGACGTGCGGAATGTGGTTTGGGGAGGGGACAAGCCTCGCGGCGCGATGGTGCAGTCGACACCCTCCCCCTTGCGGGGAGGGATCAAGGGTGGGGGATGTTTGGCCCGGATATCGGGGCTCTCGCCCCCCACCCTACCTTCGCTACGGCCTGACGGCCGAGCTGCGGTACCCTCCCCGCGAGGGGGAGGGTGTGGCCCCACGCTTGGGTTCAGTCATCATACAACATCCTGAGTTTTGTATGTTGACTTACCAGTTTGTCTTCCATACCAGTTTCAGCACCAGGTTTGTCCGGAGTCCAGAGGGCGCGGGCGGGCTTGAGCGATGGGCAGAACCTGTCGCGTGAAACGGCATCGGCAAACGGCGCGGAGGACGGGCCGGACCGGTGCACTTTGGGAGGACATCCATGTTTCATCTGCCTAAACTGGCAGCGATGGCGCTCGTCGTTGCGACCCTGATGGTATCGACCGCCAGCGCCCAGACGGTGCTGCGCTCGTCCGACACCCATCCGGACGGCTATCCGACCGTTGAGGCGGTCAAGGCTTTCGGCGAGCTGCTGAAGGAAAAGACCGATGGCCGCTATTCGGTGGAAGTGTTCCACTCGGCACAGCTTGGCGAAGAGAAGGACACGATCGAACAAACCCAGTTCGGCGTGATCGACCTCAACCGCATTTCGATCGGCGCCTTCGGTACGCAGGTGCCGGAAGCCACCGTGACCCAACTGCCCTACATCTTCCGCTCGGCCGACCATTTCCACGCCGTGCTCGATGGTCCGATCGGCGAAGAAATCCTGGCGGCGTTCGACAAGGTCGACGTAGTGGCGCTGGCCTTCTACGATGGCGGCGCCCGCTCGTTCTACAACAGCGAGAAGCCGATCAGCTCGCCTGCCGACATGGCCGGCATGAAGTTCCGCGTGATGCAGTCGGACATCTTCGTGGACATGGTTGGTGCCCTGGGCGGCAACGCGACGCCGATGCCCTATGGCGAAGTCTATTCGGGTATCCAGACCGGCGTCATCGACGGCGCGGAAAACAACTATCCGAGCTACGACACCGCCGGCCATGCCGAAGTCGCCAAGTTCTACTCGCTGGACGAGCACCTGATGGTGCCCGAGGTGCTGGTGATTTCCAAGATCGTCTGGGATGGCCTCACCCCCGAAGACCAGGCGCTGTTCCGCGAGGCGGCCAAGGAGTCGGTTGCCAAGCAGCGCGAGCTCTGGGCTGCCAAGGAGATCGAATCCAAGGCTGCCGTCGAAGCGCTGGGCGCCACGATCAACGAGGTCGACAAGGCCCCCTTCATCGAAGCGATGAAGCCGGTCTACGAAAAGTATGTCACCGATCCCGCGCTGAAGGATCTCGTAGCGCGTATCCAGGCCACCGAAGGCTAGTCAAACCCGGGCCGGTGCACCGCACCGGCCCATTCTTGCCGACCGGGAGGCCGCGATGAAAACCTGGCTCATGCCAACCAGCCGCGCGCTGGGCAAGCTCTCCAATGCGATGCTCTATCTATCCGGCATCGGGCTGGTCGCGATGACGGTCATCGTCGCCTACCAGGTGTTCATGCGCTTCGTGATCAACCAGTCGCCGCCATGGACCGAGGCGGGATCGATCATGATCATGACCTGGTTCATTTTCCTGGGCGCCGCCGTGGGCGTGCGCGAGAACTTCCATATGGGGTTCGACGTGCTGCTCTATGTGCTGCCGCCGGGCGCCAAGCCATGGCTGCGCGCCATCAGTGACGCCTGTGCCTTCGCCTTTGGCCTCGGCATGGTGTTTTACGGGGGCGAACTGGTCCTCCGCTACTGGTCGACCCGCATTCCGGTGCTCGGGCTGCCGACCTCCTTCACCTATTTCCCGATCGTGGTTTCGGGCGTGCTGATCTGCCTGTTCTCGCTGGAGCGCATCCTGCTGCGCGCTGCGGGCGAGCCGATCGACGACGTTGCCGCCGACCCCACGATCACCGAGGCCTGAGACCATGGAATACTGGATACTGTTCGGCGTATTCACCCTGTTGATGGTGATCGGCACGCCAATTGCCTATTGCCTGGGCATCGCCAGCTTTGCCACCATCATCTATCTGGGCCGGCCGGCCATCGTGGTGTTCCAGCAGCTCAATTCAGGCGTGTCGGCCTTTTCGCTGCTGGCCATTCCCTTCTTCATCTTTGCCGGCGATCTGATGATGCGCGGCGGCATCGCGGCGCGGATCATCTCGTTTGCCGGGTCGATCATCGGGCATGTCCGCGGCGGGCTGGGGCAGGTCAATATCGCGGCCTCGACGCTGTTCGGCGGCATTTCCGGCTCAGCCGTGGCGGAAGCGGCGGCGGTTGGCGGCATCATGATCCCGCAGATGAAGGCGCGCGGCTATGGCGCCGACTATGCGGTCAACGTTACCTCGATGGCGGCGCTGATCGCGCTGCTGCTGCCGCCCAGCCACAACATGATCATCTATTCGCTCTCGGGGGGCGGAAATATCTCGATCGCGGACCTGTTCACGGCGGGCATCATTCCTGGACTGCTGCTGGCGGCGGTGTTGAGCGTCACCGCCTACCTCGTGGCGGTGAGGCGTGGCTATCCGACCGAGCCGTTCCCCGGCTTCAAGAAGGCGGGCTATTTCTTCGTCGTCTCCATCCCCGGCCTGATGCTGATCGCCATCATCTTCGGCGGGGTGCGCTCGGGCATCTTCACGGCGACGGAGTCATCCTGCATCGCCGTCATCTATGCGCTGCTGGTGACGCTGCTGATCTACCGGTCGCTGAACTGGAGCGAGTTCGTGCATGCCGTGCTCGGCGCGGTGCGGACAACGGCCATGGTGCTGTTCATCATCGGCGCGGCGGCGTCGTTCGCCTGGTTGATGGCCTATATGAAGGTGGCGCTAATCCTGACGCAGGGCATGGCCACGATTTCGTCAGACCCGCTGCTGGTGCTGCTGATGATCAATGTGATCCTGCTGCTGCTCGGCACCTTCATGGATATGGGGCCGCTGATCATCATCACGACGCCGATCTTCCTGCCGATGGTCAAGGCGTTTGGCGTCGACCCGGTGCATTTCGGGGTGATCATGATCCTCAACCTGGGCATCGGGCTCAACACCCCGCCACTGGGGCCGGTACAATTCGTGGCGGCCGCGGTGGGCAAGATCACCGTCATGGACGCCATGAAGAGCATTTGGCCGTTCTACGGCGCGGGGCTGATCGTGCTAGGACTGGTGACCTATATTCCGGCACTGTCGCTATGGCTGCCAGCACTGTTCCGGGGATAGCCATGAGTCTGAGCGAGGAGATATCGGTTCCGGGGCGCAAGCCGAAGCTGGCCGATCTGGTGATCGGGACGCTCCGCAAGCGCATCAGCGCGGGCGAGTACCGCGCCGGCACCAAGCTGCCGACCGAGAGCCAGATGACCACGATTTTCGGCGTCAGCCGGACGGTGGTGCGCGAGGCGATCGCGGCTCTGTCGGCCGATGGCCTGGTGCAGCCGCGTCAGGGCGCCGGGGTGTTTGTGGTCGGCAATGCGGCGAGCCCGTTCACCGCTATCGGCGCGGATTCATCCAACAAGATCTCGGTGGCGCTCAATGTGCTCGAGGTGCGCATGGGCATCGAGATCGAGTCAGCGGGGCTGGCGGCGCAGCGGCGGAGCAACAGCCAGGACGCGGCGATCCAGGAGGCATGGAACGAGTTCGAGCGGCTGCTGAAGCTGGGTACGCCCACCGGCAAGACCGACTTCGCCTTTCATCGCGCCATCGCGGCGGCAACCAATAACCCGTTCTACATCGAAGTGCTCGACGGGCTGGGGAGCCGGACCATTCCCTGCGACGTCGCCTCGCCCTGGGGCACCGAGAGCGTGCTGACTTATGAGTACCAGGCCGGATTGCAGCGCGAGCACCTGGCGATCCTCAAAGCCATTTCCGCGCAGGACGCCGAGGGCGCGCGCGAAGCCATGCGGCAGCATCTGTCGCGGAGCCAGGAACGCTATCGCACACGCCTGCGCGAACAGACGACTGCCACACAGGAATAGACCATGACCACCGCCTTCGACATCCGCTTCGCCATCGATCCGGTGAGCGCCTCGACCATGAATACCGAGGAACTGCGCGACCATTTCCTGATCAATGACCTGTTCGTTCCTGGGGCGGTCAACTGGACCTACACCCACTATGATCGCATGGCGGTGGGCAGTGCCGCGCCGGATGGCGAGGCGTTGGCGCTTGAAACCATCAAGCCTGCCGGCACCGAGAATTTTCTGGACCGCCGTGAACTGATCGCCGCCAATATCGGGGAGGCCGGCACGATCTCGGTCGACGGCAAGGACTATGCCGTGGGGTCACGCGACATGCTCTATGTGGGCATGGGCGCCCGGGATGTGCGGTTTTCCGGCGAGGGCGCCAAGTTTTACCTCTTGAGCGCACCGGCTCATGCCAGCCACCCCACCACGCTGATCAAGCAGAGCGACGCCAAGCGGCTGGACCTGGGCAGCCAGGAAACGGCCAACGAGCGCAGCATCTTCCAGTTCGTCAATGCCGATAGCGTCAAGACCTGCCAACTGGTGGTGGGGCTGACCAGCTTCGCGCCGGGCTCGGTGTGGAACACCATGCCGGCGCATGTGCATGACCGGCGCATGGAGGCCTATCTCTATTTCGACCTCAAGCCGGATGCCTTCGTGGTGCATCTGATGGGTGAGCCGGACGAGACGCGGCACCTGATCGTGCGCAACGATGAGGCGGTGATCTCGCCGCCCTGGTCAATCCATTCGGGCGCCGGCACCGGCGCCTATACCTTCATCTGGGCCATGGCCGGCGACAATGTCGACTATACCGATGTCGACAGGATCGGCATGGACGAGTTGCTGTGACCGATCTTTCCGCGTTCGGGCTTAGCGGCAAGACCATCATGGTCACCGGCGCCAATACCGGCATCGGGCAGGGTATTGCGCTGGGTATCGGGCGGGCCGGCGGGCGGGTGATCGGAGTCGGGCGATCCGGCATGGAGGAGACGGCCACGCTGATGGCGGGGCAGGGCGCTGATTTCGTCGAGATGCGGGCGGATCTTGGCTCGACTGCCGCTGACCAGGCCATGTTCGAGGCGGCCTGGGCGAGCCATGGCCCCATCGATGGGCTGGTCAACAATGCCGGCATCATCAAGCGGGTGGATGCGGTGGATTTCACCGAGGCCGACTGGGATGCGGTGATGGATATCAACCTCAAGACGATGTTCTTCCTGTGCCAGGCGCTGGGCAAGAAGGCGATTGCGGCGGGCCGACCGGCCAAGATCGTCAATATCTCGTCGATGCTGAGCTTTCAGGGCGGCATTCGCGTCGCCAGCTATACGGCGTCGAAAAGCGGCGTGCTGGGGATCACGCGGCTCCTGGCCAATGAATGGGCGGCCAAGGGGATCAACGTCAATTCGATCGCGCCGGGTTATATCGAGACCAACAATACCGAGGCGCTGCGAGCTGATCCGGACCGGTCGGCGTCCATTCTCGGGCGCATCCCGGCGGGGCGGTGGGGCGTTCCCTCCGATATTGGCGATGCAGCGGTGTTCCTGCTGTCGCAGGCTTCCAACTACATGCATGGCGCCGTCATCCCCGTGGATGGCGGATGGCTGGCGAGGTAATCGAGATGATTGAGCAGAAGGTCTTTGCGCAGGCGAGTGAGGGTGACGTGACCGTGCTGGCGCCGGGCAATACGCGCCGGGTGCTGATCCATACGCCGGAACTGATGCAGGTGGAGTTCTGCTTCGACAAGGGCGCGGTGGGTGCGCTGCATAGTCATCCGCATATCCAGGTGAGCTATGTCGCCGAAGGCTCGTTCGAGGTGACCATCGACGGGGTGACGCAGGTGGTCGGCACCGGCGGCAGCTTCATCGTGCCGTCAGGGCTGGTGCATGGTGTGCTGGCGCTGGAAAAGGGCCGGCTGGTGGATGTGTTCACGCCGCATCGAGCGGACTTTTTGTAGGCGCTGCGGTTGCAGTCGTCTCCCTCCCCCTTGTGGGGAGGGATCAAGGGTGGGGGTGCTGCGGGCGTCGCGGATGCCGAGTTCGTGGATGGCGCAGCACCCCCACCCGACCCCTGCGGGGCCACCCTCCCCACAAGGGGGAGGGACGTCGACTGAGAGTCTAGGGGCTAAACCATCTCCGCCAGCATCGCGGCATAGGCATCGTCATGCCGGCCCGCCCAGTTCGGCTTTCCCGGCTTTGTGAGCACGCCCCGCCGGGGTGGGATGAAGCTGTAGATGCTGCGAATGGGTTCTTCGCGCCATTGCAGGTTGAAGGCGGCGAGTTTGGGGAAGAATTCCATGTCGGAATAGGGCAGGTGGCCATGCACCCACCAGGCCATGGCCTCCCAATCGCCGGTGCGCTCGTAATAGGGCACGAAGCGGTTGACGACGATGCAGGCGGTGGCGCCCATGCGGCCTTGGGCGTCGCGGCGGTCCCAGATGTGGCCGGCATAGTTGGTTTCGTTGCGGCCGCAATTGAGCTTGTTGACGTTGCCGAAGTGGTTGACCTCGGGGGAGCGGTAGGCCGAGCGAATGGAGATTTTGCCGAAGCGTGCCTGCAACGGTTCGAGCAGGGTTTCGCAGAGCACCTTGCCGGCCGCGATGGCAAGGTCGGGGTCATCGGGGATGTTGAGGAAGCCGTGGATCACGGCGATCTCCGAGTAGAGGAAATCGCGCAGGAAGAAGTTCTCGCTGAGCCTGACGCGGCCGAGATCTTCGAGGGCTTTGACGGATTTGGGCTGGCGCATGCTGGCTCTCACTGGACGCGGCAATCTCTTGCGGTAACGTGGTGGCCGACAACCCGGTTTCTACAGGACGCCTGATGCTCGAGGTCATTTTCTACATCGCTATCACGGCCGAGGCGATGACTGCGGCGCTGGCGGCGGGACGGCGCAAGATGGACTGGTTCGGCGTGTGCCTGCTGGCCTGCGTCACCGCCTTGGGCGGTGGAACCATCCGCGACATCTTTCTCGACCACTATCCGCTCTACTGGGTCAAGAATCCCTATGTGCTGCTGCTGGTTTGCGGCGCGGCGCTGCTGACCATTGCCATGGCGCGGGTGGTGCATCGGCTGCGCTGGCCCTTTCTGCTGCTGGACGGGCTGGGCCTTGTCGTTTTCACCATCATCGGCTGCAACGTCGCCATTGAAATGGGCTCCCATCCGCTGATCGTGCTGATTGCCGGCATGGTGACGGGCATTTTCGGCGGTATCCTGCGCGATGTGCTGTGCAACGACATGCCGCTGGTGTTCCGCGGCGAGCTCTATGCCACCGTCTCGATCGTTACCGGGGCGATCTACTATTTCGGCCTGCAGGCCAACATCTATCCGGACGTGGTGATTGTCGCTGCGTTGGCGGTGGGCTTTCCATTGCGGGTGCTGGCCATCGTCAGGAAGTGGGAAATGCCCAAATTTGTCTATGACAAGGAGCTGTAATGCAGCCGGTTCGCATCGTGCTGTCGCGGCGTGCCGGGTTTGACCTGCAGGCCATTTCGCAGGCGCTGAACGGGCTGCCGGCCCAATCGGTGGCGCGGCCGGGGCCGTGGGGCAATCCCTTCAGCATTGCCGAGGTGATGGAAGAAACCGGGCTCGACAAGGACCGGGCGCAGGCCGAAGCGGTGTCGCGCTATGGGCGCTGGGTTGCCGGCGCGATCGACGGACCCAAGCCGCCGCCGGCGCGGGAGAAGATTCGGGCGGAATTGGCAGGGAAGAACCTTGCCTGCTGGTGCCGGGAGGGGTCGCCCTGCCATGTGGATGCGTTGCTGAAGCTGGCGAACGGTTAGGAAGAGAGGCCCCTGACCCGGATTGCTGCGCAATCCGACCTCTCCCCGGAGGGGCGAGGTAAGGAAGGGCTTTTCCCTCTCGCCTGCTTGTGGCAAAGCACTTCCATACAAGAATGAGGAACGGTGATTTGCGACAGACGTGGCGGTGGTTCGGACCCAAAGACCTGTGCAGCATCGACGACATCACCCAGGTGGGTGCCGCAGGCGTCGTGAGTGCGCTGCACCATGTGCCGAACGGTGCTGTCTGGACGCCTGAGGAAATCGCCCGGCGGCATGCCGAGATCGGCACGCGCAAGGACGGTACGCCTTCCGGCCTCACCTGGGACGTGGTGGAAAGCCTGCCGGTTTCCGAGGACGTCAAGAAGCAGAAGAACGCCTGGCGCGAGCATATCGAGAATTACAAGATCTCGATGAAGCACCTGGCCGACAGCGGCATCGAGGTCATCTGCTACAATTTCATGCCCGTGCTCGACTGGACGCGCACCGACCTGCGCTGGGCGGTGCCCAATGGCGGCTCGTGCATGCGCTTTGACATCAACGATTTCGCGGCCTTCGACATTCATGTGCTCAAGCGCCAGGGCGCCGCGGCCGACTACACCAATGCCATTGCCGACGAAGCCGAACGGCGCTTCGCCGGCATGGACGACGCGGCGCGCAAGCAACTGGCGCGCAATGTCACCATGGGCCTGCCGGGTTCGACGGAGTCGATGTCGCTCGAAGACGTGCAGGCGCACCTGGACGAATATGGCGCCATCACGCGCGAACGGCTGCGCGCCAATTTCGTCGATTTCCTCGATGCGGTTGTGCCCACGGCCGAAGACCTGGGCCTGCGGCTCTGCTGCCACCCCGATGATCCGCCGTTTGCCCTGCTGGGCCTGCCCAGGGTGATGTCGACCGAAGCCGACTACCAGTACATTCTCGACGCCGTGGACAGCCCGGCCAATGGCATGACGCTGTGCTCGGGCTCGCTGGGCGCGCGGCCGGACAACGACTTGCCTGCCATGATGGAGCGGCTCGGCGACCGGGTGCATTTCCTGCACCTGCGCAACGTCAAGCGCGACAACGACGACATTGTAGGCTCGTTCTACGAGGCCGAGCACCTGGCCGGCGATACCGACATGGTGGCGCTGATCGCGGCGATCGTGCGCGAGGAAAAGAAGCGCAAGGCGGCGGGGCGGAAGGATCACACCATCCCGATGCGCCCCGACCACGGCCAGGACATACTCGATGACCTCGGCCGGCGCTCGCAGCCGGGTTACCCCACTATCGGCCGAATGAAGGGGCTAGCCGAATTGCGCGGGGTGATGATGGCGCTGGAGCATGCGGAAATGGGGCTCTGAATCGCCCCATTACATTCACCATCAGAACAATAGTTTACGACTTGTCAAAATGTTGGGGCCAGAGTCGCAGCGAAATTATCGCGTGAGGCGACCCCCCGTGGCTTTCCTGACCTTTCTGCAGCGGGTGATGAACTGGTTCGTCCCCGAGCACCTGAGCGGCGACCTGCACACGCGCAAGCGCGTGCAGATGTTCATCATCAGTCATGTGTTCGGGCCGATCATCGCCACACCCATTCCGCTGTTCCTCTGGTTCGCCGATCCGCAGCCCTGGCCGCAGGTGCCCATCCTGGCGGCGTCGATCTATGGCTTCTGGCCGTTCCTGGCGCTAGTGAAGCTGTTTCCGCGCGCCTATACGCCGCTGGCCATGGCCTCAGTGCTCAACCTCACCTTCTGTATCCTGTGGGGCACCTACAATTACGGCGGCACCAGCTCGCCATTCCTGGTCTGGTTCGTGCTGACGCCACTCCTGGCCTTCATGTATATGGGGTCGACCTGGACGGCGCGTGTCTTCGTCTTCGGCCAGATCACCCTGGGCATTGCCGGGCTTTACGGCGTCTATCTCTTCAGCAACTTCCCCATACACATCCCCGTGGAGAACATGGTGGTGGCCGGTGTGCTGTCCGCGCTGGGGTCGAACATCTATGTGTTCATGATGGCGGCCTACTATTCGAGCGTGGTGGACAGCCAATCCGAGCTGATCAAGGAAATCGACCGCCACCAGTCCACGCTCAAGGCGCTGACCCGCGCCAAGGACGAGGCCGAACGCGCCAATGGCGCCAAGTCGGAATTCCTGGCCAAGATGAGCCACGAGCTGCGCACCCCGCTCAACGCGGTGCTGGGCTATTCCGAGCTCATGCTGGAAGACGCCGAGCTTGACGGGCGGGGCGAGCAGATTGCCGACTTGCAGAAGATCAGCGCCGCCGGCAAGCACCTGCTGGCCATGGTCAACGACATCCTCGACATCTCCAAGATCGAAGCGGGCAAGATGGTCCTGCATGTGGAGAATGTCGACCTCGACCAGCTGATCGACGAAGTGGAGTCGACGGCGCGTCCGCTGGTGGCCAAGAACACCAACAGCTTCACGGTCGAGCGTGGCCCCAATCTGGGGACCATGCGGGCCGATGTCACCAAGCTGCGGCAGGCGATTTTCAACCTGCTGTCCAATGCCGCCAAATTTACCCATAACGGGCAGATCACCCTGGTCGTCAGGCGGAACGGGGACTGGATGGAGATTGCCGTTGTCGATACCGGCATCGGCATTTCGCCGGAACAGCAGAAGGTGCTGTTCTCCAATTTCAGCCAGGCCAGCTCCAAGATCGCTGCCGTCTATGGCGGCACCGGGCTGGGGCTGTCGCTGAGCCAGAACCTGTGCCGCCTGATGGGCGGCCGCATCGAGATCGAGAGTGAGCTGGGCAAGGGGAGCCGGTTCACCATCCGGCTGCCGGCGCAGGCGGAGCACACCAGCCACGACACAGGGGCGTCGCCGCTGCCGCTGCGTCCGCGGCAATCGACCGAGGTTTCCATTCACGCCGAACACGAGCACGATGCTGCTGTGGCCGAGACCGAGCGCGCTCCGACGACCCTGCATGCCGCCAATCCCGACCAGCGACCGCGCCTGCTCGTGGTGGATGACGACCGCAATTTCCTCGAAATTGCCGAACGCCTGTTCGCGCGGGAGGGCTATACGCCCATCTGCACCGACGCGCCGCAATCGGCGTTGCAGATTGCACGTACGGCCAAGCCAACGGCGATTTTTCTTGATATACTGATGCCGGGTTTCGATGGCTGGGACGTGTTGGCGGCGCTCAAGGCCGATCCGATCACTGCTGATATCCCGGTCTTCATGATCTCGATCCTCAGCGAGCGCTCCAAGGCGCTGGCGGCAGGAGCAGACGGGATCGTGATGAAGCCGTTTGACGGCAGCAAGGTCAAGGCAGCCCTGGCTGGGCTCAAGGCCACGCGCGGCCGGCCGCGCGCCAAGGCGGCCAACGGATAAGACGGAGTATCGACATGGCCCTGGTTTTGATCGTCGAGGACAATCCGATCAATCGCGACGTGCTTGGCCGGCGGCTGGAACGACGCGGTTTTTCCATCCGCTTTGCCGAGGACGGGCCAAGCGGCATCGCGGCGGCCAAGGCGCTGATGCCCGACGTGATCCTGATGGATATCGGTCTGGGGGAGATGGATGGCTGCGAAGCCACCCGCCGCATCCTTGCCGACCCCGACATGGCGGCGATGCCCATTATCGCGCTCACCGCCAGTGCTTTTGAAACCGACCGGGCCAATGCGCTGGCGGCCGGCTGCATCGACTTCGAGACCAAGCCGGTGGACCTGCCGCGTCTGCTGGGCAAGATGCAGGCCGTGCTGGGGCCGAAGACGCCGCCAGCGGCCATGAACTTCGCCTAGGCGGCAGCCGGCTTCGGCTCCGCCTCAAGCGCGCCCTGACGAGCCGGGCGAAGTCGTCAGGCGTTGGCGACGCGGGTCCGGCCTGCGTCGGCCTCGCCCTCATGGCCGAGACGATATTCGAGATCGGCTTCCCGCATGGCAGTGGCCAGGATGGCAACGACCTGGTCGATGTCGTCCTTGCTATGGGAGGCCATGACCTGGAAGCGGAAGCGGGCGCCGCCCTGGGGCACGGCGGGATATTCCACCAGATTGGCGATGCCGCCCATGGCCATCAGGCGCCGGCTGGCGAAGCGACCGACACCCTCAAGACCAAGGCTTACCGGCACGATGGGCGAAGGATCACCCAGGACTTCGAGGCCGGCGCGGGTCATTTCGGCGCGCAGGTAGAGGATATTGTCCATCAGCTTGCGGCGCAGCAGGCGACCCTCTTCGGAGCGCACGATATCGAGGGCGCGGAGAACCGTCGCCGCCTGCACCGGCGAGAGGGCGTTGGAGAAGGTGTGCGTGGCGCTGTAATATTTGAGGTATTCGGCGGTGGCGCGGTCCCGGACGGCGATGAAGCCACCGTTGGATGCGAAGGTCTTGGAGAAGCTGCCGATGATGATGTCGGCGGCATCAAGGGCATTCTGCAGGCCGAGATGTCCCAGGCCATCTTCGCCGATGGAACCCAGATCGTGGGCACAGTCCACAAGGAGCGTGGCCTTGTAGGTGTCGCAAAGCGCCCGCATGGCCAACAGGTCCGGGGTATCGGAGTGCATCGAGAACAGGCTCTCGGTGACGACAAGGATGCCGTTTTCCTTGTCGTTGACGCGGATGCGCTCGAGCTTGCGCGCCATCGCGTCCAGGTTGAGGTGGCCGTGATAGTGGATGTTGGTCGTGGCAGCCTTGGCGCCCTCCTGCAGGCAGGAATGGGCCAGGATATCCATGACGATGTGGTCGCCGGCACGGACAAAGCCCTGCACCGAGCCGTAACCAGCCGCCCAGCCGGTGGGATAGAGCACGATCTCGCGGCCGCCCAGAAACTGCGAGAGCCCCTGTTCGAGCAGCAGCGAATTGGCAGTGTTGCCCAATAGGGCCGCCGAGCCGGCGCTGTGGACGCCATAGTCCTCGATGGCCTTGATGGCCGTGGCCTTGATGGCCGGATGCGACGAGAGGCTCAAATAGTCCTGGCTGGCGAAGTTTATGCCGGAGAAGGCGGCGCCGGTGTCGCTGCGGGCTTCGCAGCGCGCCTGGGGGGCGCTGGAGGTCGAGCGGGCATAGGGCCAGAGGTCATACTCGCGACGCAGGTTCTGCCATTCGTAGAAACCGGACACGCGCTCGATCAGATCGGGGCCATGGGGAGACCGGAAATCGCGCAGGCTGCCCGTCAGCGCGCGCTCGGGAACCGAGTTGGTCTTAAAGGTCATGGTCTTCTCCGCAAAGGGACCTGCCGTGTTTCAATAAGGCAAGCGATGGGGTGGCGCTCAGAGCTTGCCTAGTGCCGCAGTTTATTATGAATTGCCCCGCCAACGTGCATTCGAAATTAAGAAAAGGTTAATTGTAGCATTTTGGGGCCGAGACGCAGCCAAGCTCACACGCAAAATTAAGTGCTGCGCGACATCCTGCGGTCCATGAGCGTCATACCGGGTTCGGGCCTGATTTCCCTGATCAACGGCTTCGTCGACCGGGCTATTGGCGCGGACGGCCTGACGCCGCGTGTCCGCGACAAGCTGCTGCGCCAGCAACTGGGGTCGGTGGCGCGCATGGCGCCCGCCATGCTGGCGGCCTCGCTGGTCGTTTTGGCCGTGTTTTTGGCGTTGACCTGGCAGACAGCACAGTTCTGGCCCGTGCTGGTTGCCGCGGGGGTCATCGTCCTGATCGGGGTGCATGGCAGCTACCTTTCCGTCGTCAAAGTGCCCAGCAGGGGTGACGGAACGCCCCGTGCCGCAGTCATGCGCACCATCATCTATGCGACGCTGCTGGGGTGCCTGTGGGGCTTTGTCCTCACCGTGCTGCCGCTGGACCAGAACCCCACCATGCGCGCTGCCTCGACCATCGGCGTTGGCGGACTGTTCTGCGTGGCGATGATGGCGCTGGTCCACTACCCGCAGGCGCTGGCGGCATTCTGCATCCCACTCATCGTCGGCGCGCTGAGCACGGTGCTCAGCCTCGACAGCGTGCCCGACATCTGGGTGCAGGCGACGCTGCTGATGGGCTTCACGTTCATCATGGTGGTGGTCACGCTCCATCATGCGGCGGCCTTTGCCGCACACCGGGCTTCGGAAACGCTGGTCAAGGAGAAGGGCGAGATCATTGGCCTCTTGCTGCGCGAATTCGAGCAAAGCGCCTCCGACTGGATCTGGGGCTTTGATGCCGATGGGGCCATCAACCGCATGTCGGCCGGATTTACCGCGGCAACCGGGGTGGCCGAGGACGCGCTGCGCGGCGCCGATTTCATCCATTTCCTGCGCTGCATCACCCCGCCCGATGACCCGCTGATGGTGCATGTCGAACGCGATGTGTACAAGCGACATACGTTCCAGGACATCGAACTGCGGGTGACCGCCGACGGGCGAGAGTGCTGGTGGAGCCTGACCGGCAAGCCGGCTTTCGACGAAACGGGCAATTACCTGGGCTATATCGGCACGGGATCGGACGTGACCGAGCGCAAGATTGCCGAGCGTCGCATCACCATGCTGGCGCATCACGACCCGATGACCGGGCTGCTCAACCGCATCAAGTTCACCGAGCAGCTCAGCAGTTGCGTCGCACGGCTGGATCGCTACGGCACGCCGTTCTCGGTGATGTTCCTGGACCTCGACCAGTTCAAGTCTGTCAATGACAACCATGGCCACCTGGCCGGCGACAAGGTGCTGATCGAGATTGCCCGCCGTATCCAGGGCCTGGTGCGCGAGACCGATCTGGTCGCGCGGCTGGGCGGGGACGAGTTTGCGATCATCCTGCCCAATGACAGCAACGCGGATGGCCTTGGCCGCATGGCCATGCGCCTGATCGAGGAGATCAAGCGACCGGTGGCGATCGACGGCGATCAGGTGAGCATCGGGGTGAGCGTGGGCGTGGCCATCGCGCCGATGAATGGCACGCGTGCCGACGAAATCCTGCGCAATGCCGACCTAGCGCTCTATCGCGCCAAGACGGATGGGCGCTCGGTGTTCCGCTTCTTTGAAAGCCAGATGGATTCGGACGCACGCGATCGCCGGTTGCTCGAGGTGGAGCTGCGCGATGCGATCCACAATGATGAGCTGGTGCTGTATTACCAGCCGCAGGTATCGGCGGCCGACGCGACCCCGACGGGCTTTGAGGCCCTGATCCGCTGGAACCACCCGGTTCGCGGCCTGGTGTCACCGGCCGAGTTCATTCCCATTGCCGAGCAGTCGAACCTGATCGTCGATATCGGCGACTGGACGATCCTGCAGGCATGCCTCACGGCCGCAGGTTGGCCCGAGCATCTGACTGTCGCGGTCAACCTGTCCACCAAGCATTTCCGCCGTTCCGACATTGCCGAGGTGGTGAAGCGCGCGCTGGCGATTTCCGGGCTCGCGGCCCGGCGGCTCGAAATCGAGATCACCGAAGGGCTGCTGATGGAAAATTCGGCCGAGGTGATCGACAAGCTGCGCGAAATCCGGGCGCTGGGCGTGACGATCGCCATGGACGATTTCGGCACCGGCTATTCGAGCCTCAGCCACCTGCTGAAATTCCCCTTCGACAAGATCAAGATCGACCGTTCCTTCGTCGACGCGTCCGGCAATGACGAGGTGGCACGCGATTTCCTCAAGGCCATTGCCTCGCTGGGCAAGACGCTCAAGCTGGAAATCACCGCCGAGGGGGTCGAGACCAGGGCGCAGGCGGAGTTCCTGGCCGAGATTGCCTGCCACCAATTGCAGGGCTTCTACTTTTCTCGGCCGCTCGACCACATCGCGCTGGCCCATTACCTGCTGACGCATGTGGCGCCGCTGGCGCCCGCGCTCAAGGCTGAAGCGGAACGGCGGCTGTCGGCGCTGGCTGGGTAGCGGCGGAGATGAGTCTTGGTTGGGATACCCCCACCTAAC
>CBFGMY010000073.1:0-17614 GCA_965650055.1 uncultured Devosia sp. | reverse complement strand
GGCCGGGGTGGAAATGACCAGCAACAGGGCGGCGGAAAGGGGGGAGAGGCGCAACCACCGCGGGCCTGGGCGGCATGGGTGGTGCGCAACCCTTGGCCGGACGCATGGCGGGGGCCGCCATCCTTTGCGTCGATATCGACGCGGAGCGTGCGCGCAAGCGCAAGGAGATCGGCTATCTCGAGGAGATCGCTGATGATCTCGACACCGCGCTTGATATGATCGACAGGGCCGTCACCGAGAAACGGGCCACCTCGATCGGGCTGGTCGGCAATGCCGCTGAGATCTATCCGGAAATTGCCCGTCGCGGCATCGTGCCCGATATCGTCACCGACCAGACCTCGGCGCATGACCTGGTCTATGGCTATGTGCCCAAGGGCATGTCGCTGGACGAGGTTCGTCGCCTGCGCGTCGAAGGGCCCGGGCAGTTGATGGCGGCCAGCCGGGCGTCGATCGTCGACCACGTGCGGGCCATGCTGGCCTTCCAGCAGGCCGGCAGCGAAGTGTTCGACAATGGCAACCTGATCCGCACCCACGCCAAGGCGGGCGGGGTGGAAAACGCCTTCGACATCAAGATTTTCACCGAGGCCTATCTGCGGCCGCTCTTTGCGCGGGCCATCGGCCCGTTCCGCTGGATGGCGCTGTCGGGCGACCCCCAGGACATAGCCAGGATCGACAACAAGCTGCTCGAGATGTTTCCGGACAACAGGATCGTCACCAACTGGATTTCGCTGGCGCGCCAGCATGTGCCCTTTGAGGGCCTGCCGGCCCGCATTGCCTGGCTGGGGCACGGCGAACGCACGGCGCTGGCGCGCGCGGTCAATGCCATGGTGGCAGACGGGACGCTGGCGGGACCGGTCGCGTTCAGCCGCGACCATCTCGATGCCGGCGCCATGGCCCACCCCAACATCATGACGGAGCGCATGAAGGACGGTTCGGACGCCATCGCGGACTGGCCGATCCTCGACGCCATGCTACTCTGTTCATCGATGGCCGACCTGGTTGTCGTCCATTCCGGTGGTGGGGGCTATGCCGGATACATGACCTCCGCGGGCGTGACCGTGGTGGCCGATGGCACGCCTGCCGGCGACGAGCGGCTCGAGCACGCGCTGACCAACGACACGGCTTTGGGCGTGATGCGCTATGCCGACGCGGGCTATGAGGAGAGTTTGGACGAGATTGCCGCGAAGGGCATTGGGCATATCAGGGTGGGCTGAGCGGCCACCCTCACGCGATGTCATTCCGGCAAAGGCCGGAATCCATGCGGTGGGCCGACCCCGACCTGGATGGTGGGGTGGGCTCCGGACATGGATCCCGGCCTTCGCCGGGATGACGCGGTATGTGGTTGATCGCTAAGCGCTTGCCACCAGCGCGACGTCAGCAGTGACCCGCTGCCTCAGTGCGTCCCCGACCGCAAAGATCGTCGGCGCCGACAGCGGAAAGGCCTGGACGGCTTGGACAGCTTCGCCAATCGCGCCGCGCCAGACCTGCTCATCGGCGCGACCGACATTGCCGGCGATGATGGCGGGCGTGGCAAGGCCCATGCCCTGGGCCCGGAGCTGGCTGACGATCTCTGGCAGGGTGCGGCGCGACATGTAGTAGACGCTGGTGGTCGCCGGGTCGGCGAGCCCGACCCAGTTGAGCGTATCGGGCAGCACGCCCTTGCGGGAATGGCCGGTGACGAAGCGTACCGATTGCGCGTGGTCGCGATGGGTCAACGAGATCCCGAGGCGGCTGGCCAGCGCCAGCGCGGCGGTGACGCCTGGCACGACGCTGACCGCTATGCCGTGGCTTTCGAGCATTTCGATCTCTTCGCCGGCCCGACCGAAAATCATCGGGTCGCCCGATTTGAGGCGGACCACATGCTTGCCCTGGCGGGCCAGGGTCAGCATCATGTCGTTGATGTCTTCCTGGCGGCAGCTTTCGCGGGCGGCACGCTTGCCGACCAGCATCCGCTTGGCCTCGCGGCGGGCGAGTTCGAGGACGTCCGAGGAGACGAGGTCATCGAACAGAATCACGTCGGCCGATTGCAGCGCGCGCACCGCCTTGATGGTGAGCAGGTCCGCATCGCCCGGCCCGGCCCCGACCAGCGTCACGCGGCCAAGAGGCGCCGCAGCCGCGATGGTGTCAATATCGCCATCCATGGGTGTAGGTGCCGCGTCGCCAAAGGCGCGGTCGACCAGTCGCTCCCAGAAGGCGCGGCGCTGCGGGCCGGCTTCCAGCCGGTCCATCACACTGGCCCGCACCTGCTGGGCCAGATGGGCCCAGGCGCTGAGCGTTGCCGGCAACAGGGTCTCGATGCGGCGGCGGACAGCCTGGCCCAGGATGGGCGCCGCGCCGGCGGTGGAAATGCCCACGACCACCGGCGAGCGGTTGACGATGGTGCCGAACTGGAACTGGCAGAATTCGGGGCGGTCGATGACATTGTAGGGCACCAATGCGTCCCGGGCCGCCTCGACGAAGGCTGCGGCCTGCTCGTCATCCTCGATATCGGCAACCGCGAGGGCGGTCCCGGAGAGGTCCGATGGCGACCATTGGCAATCCACCAGGCTTATCGTGCCCGCCGCGGCGCCGCTTTCGGCCAGGGCAATCAGCTCGTCGCACCACTGGTCGATTGGTGCCAGCACCTGGACATGCGCGCCGGCGGCGGCGAGCAGTTCGATCTTCCATGTCGCTGCTTCCGAGCCGCCGATGGCGATGACCCGCTTGCCGATCAGGTCAAGGAATACCGGCAGTACCGCCAGCGGTGCGACCCGGTGGGGACGCGACTTATTCTGCTGCCTGGAGACCACGTGCATTGATGATACCTCTGATTTCGGCACGGCAGGAACCGCAATTGGTCCCTGCCTTGGTGCAGGCGCCCACGGCCTCGACCGTGCTGCAACCCTGCTGGGCAATAGCGGAAATGATGGTGTTGATGCCCACTGAGAAGCACGAGCAGACGATGGCGCCGCTATCGGGCATGTCGGCACCCGGACGGCCCGCCAGCACTGCTACTGCGCTGAGGTCGTCGGCCTCGAGCAGGCCCGATGCCCACTGGCGCGATACCAGCACCGGATCGGGTGCGGTGTAGAGCGCCACGACCAGCCGTCCGTCCTCGATGACGGCGAAGCTGCTGCGGCCCGAACGCGCATCGCGCACGGTTTCGATGGTGGCCGTATCGGGCAGGGCAAAGGCGGTGCGGAGCCAGGCGGCCAGATCGGCCGGTTCCTCAAACCAGGCGAGTTCGCCGCGTATGCCGCCGATGGCTTCGGCAATGGCCCAGTAGCCGGCGTCGAGTGTCGGGCGGCGAGCGGAAACGAAGAAGCCATAGAGCCTGGTATCGGCTGGTTCAGCGTGGACTTCCGCCATTTTCAGGGCCGGCTGGGCCGACACGGGATCGACCTTGGCCGTCACCAGCGCATCGACACGTCCGCTCGAGGCGAACTGATCGGTCCAATGCATGGGGGCGAAGAGATGTCCGCGCCGCTGACGGTCGGTCACCAGCGCACGGACCACGGCGCTGCCGTGGCGATTGCTGAGGCGGACCAGCGTGGCACGCCGGATATTGAGCCGCTCGGCATCGGCCGGGTGAAGCTCGACGAAGGGCTCGGCATAGTGGGCCGACAGGCGGGCGGCTTTACCGGTACGCGTCATGGTATGCCAGTGATCGCGCACGCGGCCGGTATTGAGGATGAAACTGCCCGGCGGCGGTGCAAACGGTGGCGGCGGCAATACTGGAACGAAGCGGGCCTTGCCATCGGGTGTCAGGAAGCGGCCGTCGCCGAACATGCGCGCGGTGGGCTTGCGGCGGACGGGCCACTGCGTGGGAGCCAGCGTGGCATAATCGGCGCCACCGAGCCCGGTGAGATCGAGGGACCGGCTGCCCTCGTTTTCGAAGGCCGTCAGCGCCACATGCTCGGCAAAGATCTGCGCCGGGCTCTCATAGTTGAAGCTCTGGCCAAAGCCCATGCGCCGGGCGACTTCCTTGATGATCCACCAGTCTGGTCGAGCCTCGCACGGCAAAGCCAGGAAGGGTCGCTGACGGGAAATCCGGCGCTCCGAATTGGTGACCGTGCCATCCTTCTCGCCCCAACCGGCGGCTGGCAGGCGCACATGGGCGGTGATCCCGGTATCGGTGCGGGCGGACATGTCGGAGACGACGACGAAGGGGCAGGCGGCCAGCGCCGCGCGCACTGCGTCTGCCTCGGGCATGGAATCGACCGGATTGGTGGCCATGATCCAGACGGCCTTGATCTCTCCGCGCCCCATGGCTGCGAACATGTCGACGGCCTTGAGGCCGGGTGCCTTGGCAACGCTGCTGCTGCCCCAGAAGCGACCGACCCGGTCGACGGTTTCGGGGGTGAAATCCATGTGGGCGGCAAGCATGTTGGCGAGGCCGCCGACTTCGCGCCCGCCCATGGCATTGGGCTGGCCGGTAACCGAGAACGGCCCCATGCCGGCCCGCCCGATGCGGCCGGTCGCCAGGTGGCAGTTGATGATCGCGTTGACCTTGTCGGTGCCGGAGGCGGATTGGTTGACGCCCTGCGAATAGACGGTCACGACCTTCTCGGTCTGCGCGAACCAGCTGTAGAAAATCTCCACGGCCTTGGCCGGAACACCGGCTGCCTCGGCAACCCGTTCCACCGGCCAGTCCTCGGCTACCATCAGGGCGGCGCTGTAGCCGCTGGTATGGTCGGCAATGAAGTCGGGTGCCGTCATGCCGTGCTGCGCCAGGTGACCGAGCAGCCCGACGAACAGGGCGCTGTCGCCATCGGACTGCACCGCAAGATGCAGGTCGGCAATGTCTGATGTGACGGTGCGTCGGGGGTCGATGAGAACGACGCGCATGTCGGGGCGCTCGGCCTTGGCCTTGACGATGCGTTGGTAGAGTACCGGGTGGCACCAGCCCAGATTGCTGCCGACCAGCACGATGAGGTCGGCCAGTTCGAGGTCTTCGTAGTTGCCCGGCACCGTGTCGGAGCCGAAGGCGCGCTTGTGGCCGGCCACCGACGAGGCCATGCACAGGCGCGAATTGGTGTCCATGTTGCCCGAGCCGATGAACCCCTTCATCAGCTTGTTGGCGACGTAATAGTCCTCGGTCAGCAATTGGCCGGAACCGAAAATGGCGACGGAGTCAGGACCGAACTGGTCGATGGTCTGCCTGAAGGTGCCGGCAACGCGATCGAGCGCTTCGTCCCAGCTGGCCCTGGCGCCCGAGATTTCCGGATAGAGCAGGCGGCCATCGAGCGACAGCGTCTCGCCCAGCGCCGAGCCCTTGGAGCACAGGCGGCCGAAATTGGCGGGATGGTCCGGATCGCCCGCTATGGCGACCGATCCATCGGCCTGCGGCGTGGCCAGCACGCCGCAGCCTACCCCGCAATAGGGGCAGGTGGTGCGGATCGTGGGGCTGGCGACCTGCTGGTTCATTCAGCCGCCTCGATCTGCCCCTCGACGCGTCCTGCCCGCTTCTGGCGGATACGGTCGAGCGTTTCCTGATCGGGATTAGCACCGCCCTCATAGGCTTCGAGGAAGCCGAGCAGCTCTTCGCGATAGGCGTAGTAGTCCTTGTGGGCGAGCAGCGCCTTGCGCGAGCGGGGGCGCGGCAGGTTCACGTCCATCACATTGCCGATGCGGGCATTGGGACCGTTCGACATCATGACGACCCGGTCGGCCAGGAGGATGGCCTCGTCCACATCGTGGGTAACGCAGATGGCGGTGACCTGCGTCTTGGCCCACACATCCATCAACACGTCCTGCAACTCCCAGCGGGTGATGCTGTCGAGCATGCCGAAGGGCTCATCGAGCAGCAGCAGCTTGGGGGAGAGGGCAAAGGCACGCGCAATACCGACGCGCTGCTTCATGCCATTGGACAATTCTGCGGCCGGGCGGTGCATGGCATCGCCGAGGCCAACGCGGGCCAGATAATATTCAACGACGTCGCGCCGTTCGGCGGGACTGGCATTGGGGTAGACCCGGTCGACGCCCAGCGCGACATTCTCGCGCGCCGTCAGCCAGGGCATCAGCGACGGCGCCTGGAACACCACGGCGCGGTCCGGGCCGGCGCCGACGACCTCGCGGTTGTCGAGCACGATGCCCCCCGCCGAGATCGGGTTGAGGCCCGCCACCATGGACAGCACGGTGGACTTGCCGCAGCCCGAATGGCCGATCAGCGTGACGAACTCGCCCTTCTTCATCTTGAAGTCGAAGCGATCGACCACCGTCAGCGGACCCTTGGGCGTCGGATAGACCTTGGACACCTGCGAGAACTCGACATAGCCCGCCTTGGTCGGCGAGGCCGCGGCCTTGGCATAGGCCTCGGGCATCCTGGCGGATTTGCCCCGATCGATCGGCACGACATTGGGCAGCGACACGTCGCGCTCGCCCGCGGCGTTGCGGCCGGCGCCCACGTCCATGAGATATTCGGTGATTTCCCGGCGCAGGGCGATGAAGCGATCATCGCCGTTGAGCGCCGCACGATCCCGCGGCCGCTCGATACCGACCGAGAAGTTCGGCCCCAGGGTGGCGCCGGGGCCAGGGGTCAGCGGAATAACGCGGTCGGCCAGCAGGATGGCCTCATCCACGTCATTGGTGATCAGGATGATGGTCTTCTTCTCGGCTTCCGAGATCAGGGCAAACTCGTCCTGCAGCTTGGAGCGCGTCAGCGCGTCGAGCGCCGAAAGCGGCTCGTCCATCAGCAGCACTTCGGGCTGCATGGCCAGCGCCCGGGCCACGGCCACACGCTGCCGCATGCCGCCGGACAGTTCCGACGGACGCCGGTCGACGGCATGGGCCAGTCCCACCATGTCGATGTAGCGTTTGCGCAGCGCGAGCCGGTCGGCGCGGCTCATGGATTTGTGCACGGCGTTGATCGCCAGGTCCACATTGCCGCCCACCGATAGCCAGGGCATCAGCGAATAGGACTGAAACACGACACCGCGTTCCGGCCCGGGCCCGTCGATTTCGCGGCCCCGGAAGAGGATGCCGCCCTGGTCGGGCTCGATCAGCCCGGCCAGCAGGGAAATCAGCGTGGTCTTGCCGGCGCCCGAAAAGCCCAGGATGGCGACGAACTCGCCTTCCTCGACACTAAGGTTGAGGCCCGAAAGCACCTCCGTGCGCTTGGCGCCTTCGCCATAGTGCTTGGAGACATCGGAAAGCTGCAGAATGGTCCTGGTCATCGAACCCTCCTAGCGATTGGAGGAGAAGGTGAAGGCGGTCTGCAGGGTGAACATCACCCGATCGAGCATGAAGCCGATAATGCCGATGGTCAGCACGGCCACCATGATGCGCGCCAGCGAGTTGGACGACCCGTTCTGGAACTCGTCCCAGACGAATTTGCCCAGGCCCGGATTCTGCGCCAGCATCTCGGCGGCGATCAGCACCATCCAGCCCACACCCAGCGACAGGCGCAGCCCGGTGAAGATCAGCGGCAGCGCCGAGGGCAAGACCAGCTTGCTGATGGTGGTAAAGGTCGACAATTGCAGCACCTTGCCGACATTGACCAGATCCTTGTCGATCGAGGCGACGCCCAGCGCGGTATTGATCAGCGTCGGCCACAGCGAACACAGCGTGACGGTGACGGCCGATATCACCAGCGCCTTGGGAAAGGCCTCGTTGACATCAACATAGACCGCCGAAACGATCATGGTGACGATGGGCAGCCAGGCCAGGGGCGATACCGGCTTGAACAACTGTACCAGCGGGTTTAGCGCGCCGTTGAACGGACGGCTGAGGCCGGAAGCGATCCCCAGGGGAACAGCCACTGCGGTGGCGATCAGGAAGCCCAGACCAACGGTCTTGAGCGAGGTGAGGATCTGGTCGAGGAAGGTCGGCTTGCCGGTGAAGCTGCGGAACTTGACGTCATCAGGGCGTCCCTCGGCAACCGCCTCGGCATTGCGCTCGTCCTGGCGGGCATAGAAGGAGGTCTCCTTCTCGCGCTCGGCCACGTGATCCTGCCAGAGTGCGCCGGCCTGTTCCCAAACCTGAGCCGGGCCCGGAATGGCCCCCAGTGACGTCTGCACCTGCGGCGCCAGCATGGCCCAGGCCCCGAGGAACAGGATGATGCCCATGAGCGGGAACACCAGGCTGTCGCGCAGCTCACCCAGCTGTTCACGCGGATCGTCACCTGCCGCGATTTTCAGCAATGGCGTGAGCCAGCCGAGGCCGAGGGCACTCAGCCAGGCCGATGCCCGGTTGATCCCGGCAAACAGCTTCTGGCGCCTTTGATCGGAACGGCCCTTGTCGGAAACGTCGCTGGCAATGCTCATGGTCTTGATCCTGTTTTCGTCGCGATGCGGTGGCCGGGCCGCTTGGTCCGACCACGCATTAGGTTGTGTCAGGGGGTTTCGCCGGTCTTCAGACCGATGGCGAAGCTGTCGATATAGGCGTTGGGCGTACGGCCATCATAGGAGACGCCGTCGATGAAATCGGCCGTCGCAGGGCGATAGCCATCGCTGTCCCACGGCACGTCGGCTTCATCGATCAGGCCCTCGTCGACCAGCATGCGGGCCGCCTTGAGGTAGATGTCGGGGCGATAGACCGACTTGGCGACGTCCGCATACCAGTCGTCGGGTTTGTCTTCGGCGATCTGGCCCCAGCGGCGCATCTGCGTGAGGTACCAGACGGCGTCCGAATAGTAGGGGTAGGTCGCGAAGTGCCGGTAGAACACGTTGAAGTCGGGCACTTCGCGCTTGTCGCCCTGCTCATATTCGAACGTCCCGGTCATCGAATTGGCGATGACGGCGGCATCGGCGCCCACATAGTCGGGACGGGCGAGCATATCGACGGCCTCGCCACGATTGGCGTTGTCGTTCTCGTCCAGCCACTTGGCGGCACGGATCAGCGCCTTGGTCACGGCAATGGCGGTATTGGGATTCTGATCGACGAAATCGGCAGTCATCCCGAACACCTTTTCGGGATTGTTCTTCCAGATTTCGTAGTCGGTGATCACGGGAACACCGATCTTCTTGAACACCGCAGCCTGGTTCCATGGCTCGCCGACGGCGTAGCCATCGATCGTACCGGCTTCCAGGGTTGCCGGCATCTGGGGCGGCGGCGTCACGGACAGGTATACGTCGGCGCCGATCTGGCCCGATACATCCTCAGGCGAATAGAAGCCCGGGTTGATGCCACCGGCGGCAAGCCAGTAGCGCAGCTCGTAATTGTGGGTGGAGACCGGGAACACCATTCCCAGATTGAACGGGCGGCCCTCGGTCGCAAACGAATCGATCACCGGCTTCAGCGCCGAGGCGCTGATCGGATGCTGCGGCAGGCCATCGGCACCCATGGTCAGACTGGGCTTCATCAGGTCCCACACGGCATTGGACACCGTGATGGCGTTGCCGTTGAGGTCCATCGAGAATGGTGTGACGATATGGGCTTCCGTGCCATAGCCGATGGTGGCGGCCAGGGGTTGTCCGGCCAGCATGTGGGCGCCGTCCAGTTCGCCGGTAATCACGCCGTCGAGCAGCACCTTCCAGTTGGCCTGGGGCTCAAGCGTCACGAACAGGCCTTCGTCCTCGAAATATCCGAGCTCATAGGCGACCGCCAACGGCGCCATGTCCGTCAGCTTGATGAAGCCGAACTTCAGTTCGTCCTTCTCGACATCGAGCGTTTCAGCCCGGGCGCTCATTGGCGCCATCACACAGGCGGCCAGAAGGCCGGCGGCAAGGGCCGGAGCCAGCCTCCGGCGCGTTAGCGAGAGGCGTCCGTTGGTCGTAGTCTGCGTCATGTAGTTCTCCATCTGCACCGATAGGAAAAACAAAAAGCCGCCAACGGGCCGACGCAGCCGGTCTGACGACCGCTTGCGGGAACCTGTTGGCAGCTTTGCCTGGAGACGTCCCATCTTTGGAACGTCGACTTGAAGAGCGTCTTGGGAGGAGCTCCTTCGCCAAGAACATTGCAGGAAGCATGCCAACTCGATGGCGGGGCGGATTATTGAGTTGGATCAGCGGTTTGTCGGAGCGTCGTCGCCAGAGGGCCTGGCGTTGCACCAGTGGTCAATGGCTCAAAAGCTCACCAAACTGCCTAATATTGACGCAATTTTTGGCGCTGCCCAACATTGCAGCGCGGGCGCTAGTTGCCGGCGCGTTGCGCAGCAATATAGGCATCCACCGCGGACGGATCGAAGACGCCGCCGTCGAAGAACAGATCCGGCCCCGCCGCCAGCGTGCCGTTGAGCGCCTCGATATCGACAGCGGCCGCGCGGGTGCCGTCGGTCTTGTAGTCGGCGGCCGGTACGGCTGCGCCGAGTGGCGCGAGTGCCGCCCGACAGAGATCGGGCCGGAAGCAGGCGGCCGCCAATGCGGCATTGTCGGCGCAGGCGGCGACTTCGCCCCAGCGCACCATCTGCGAATAGTACCAGAGCGCGTGGCTCTTCCACGGAAAGTTGGCCGCGTAGGCGTGCGGGATAAAGTGGTCCGGCACGTGGCGGGTCATGCCCGCGCCGATATCGAGCATGCCCGTCAGGGCCCGCGCCACGATCTCGCTGCTGGTATCGAGATAGGGCGCGCCCGACATGATGCGCGCGGCCTCGGCGTGGTTGGCCGGGTCGGCACACCAGACGCCCGCGCGGTAGATCGCACGGACCACGGCGGAAACCTGCTCCGGATGTTCGTCGGCCCAGGCAGTGCGCATGCCGATGACCTTGTCGGGGCTCGACTGCCAGATCGACGCCTTGACCGTGGCGATGTGGGCGCCCCTGGTGGCGACGCCGATGCTGTTCCAGGGTTCGCCGACGCAATAACCGTCGATACCGCCCCCGCCCAGCGCATCAGGCAGCAGCGGCGGGGGCAGCACAACGATCTCGACGTCGCGGTCCGGCCTGATGCCGCTGGCTGCCAGCCAGTAGCGCAGCTCGTAATTGTGCGAGGACGTCTGGTGCACCACGCCGAATCGCAGCTTGCGCGGCGAACTGGCAACAACCCGGGCAAGGGCAGCGCCGACCGGGCCCGCGGCCAGGTCGCCCTGAGCGCCTTGGTCGGCCATGGCCTTCCAGAGCTCGGCGCTGACGGTGATGGCATTGTTGCCCAAGCCCAGGACGACGGGGGTGATCATCGGCGTGGCCAAGGGGGTCAGGCCCAGGCTCGCCGCCAGCGGCATCGGCGCCAGCATCTGGGCAATGTCGAAATGACCGATGGCGGCGCGGTCGCGGATATTGGCCCAGCTGGTTTCGCGCACCAGGCGGAGGTCGAGCCCCTCGTCCGCCGCGAATCCCTTCTCCTGCGCCAGCACCAACAGCACGCTGTCGAGCAGGGGCAGGAATCCGGCGGTCAGGTGGGTGAGGGACATGGCGGTTTCCTATGGGCCGAGAAGATCGGCTGCGGTCACAAGGCTCTGGGCGATGTCGACCATTCTCCGGTTCTGGTTCATGGCGGTGGAGCGGAGCAGGGCGTAGGCATCGGCCTCGCTGAGGTTGCGCGTGCGCATGAGGATGCCCTTGGCCTGCTCGATGATCTTGCGGTCTTCCAGCTCGCTGCGCGCCTGCTCAAGCTCGCGCGTCAGGCGGGAGAAGGCGTTGAAGCGCGAGATGGCCATGTCCAGGATCGGTTTGACGCGCTCCTTCTTGAGGCCGTCCACCACATAGGCGGAGACGCCGGCCTCGACGGCCTTCTCGATCATCCCGCGGTCCGACCGATCCACGAACATGGCGATGGGCCGCTGGATGGCGCGCGACAGCGAGAAGAAGTGCTCGAGCGTATCGCGCTTGGGATTTTCGAGATCGATGACGATGACATCCGGCTGGGTGGCCTGGATGGTCCGCGCCACCTCGTTGACGTCGTGGATCACAGCGACGCGGGAATGCCCGGCCTCGCGCAGCCCATCCTCGATGATGGACGCGCGGATGCGGTTCTCGTCAATGATCAGAACTGAGAGGTCGGGGCTGGGCATCGGCGGCAGTTATGCCGGTGCCCAGAAAAAGCACAAGGGTCCGCGATGCACAATCCGTATGCAATTTTGTCGCCGCTGGTCTCTAGCCCTTCTGCGCGAGCTCGTTCCGCCAGCTGTGCTGGGGCGAGTAGCCCAGCATCCGCTTGGCTTTTTCGATCGAGAGCAGCGTGCCATTGGCGGAGAGATTTCCCTTGGTGGGAACGTCAGGGAAGACTTCGGCCAGCAGCGACATGTTGGACCGGCTCATGACCGTGTCGGCATTGGCGATGATGAAGGCTTCAAAGCCGGTGAAGTCGGCCTGGATCGAGCGGCGCACGGCCTGCGCGCCGTCGCGCGCGTCGATATAGCCCCACAGGTTCCACTTGCGGCTGCGCGGATCGGCATCGAAGCGGGGGAAGGCCGCGTAGTCCTCCGGATACATCACATTGGAGAATCGCAGACCGACGATGCGCAGTGTCGGGTCCCAGCGGCAGAACTGGGCCGCCATGGTTTCGTCGAGCAGCTTGCCCAGCGAATAGGCGCTTTCCGGACGCGGGTAGTATTCCTCGTCGACCGGGGCATAGGGCGGCGGCGTTTCGAAGGGCAGGCCAAGCACCGTCTCGCTGGAGGCGAAGACGATGTTCTTGATGCCGGCGAGGCGGCTGGCCTCGAACACATTGTAGGTGGTGGGGACATTATTGGCGAAAGTCCGGGCATTGGCCGCCAGGCCCGGCGCGGGAATAGCCGCCAGGTGCACGACGGCGTCGAACGGTCCCTTGCGCTCATCGACCCCACCCAGGATGGCGCTGGCGACCTCGCCAAAATTGGTCAGGTCAATGCGCACGCTGGGGCAAATCGGTTCAGGCAGGGCCTGCTGGTCGATGTTGAGCACGTCGTAGCCATGCGCCACCAGATCACGCAACACAGCGCGCCCCAGCTTGCCGCTACCGCCCGTCACCAGAACCTTGGCCATGCGAACCTCCTCTATTTCCATGCGATTTTTCGTTGTGGCTACCGGCGAGCCTATGCCGGAACGGCGCCGCTGCCAACGGCTCCGGCGCGATCCTGACAAGTAAACAAATGATGAATGGCGCTCTCAGCGCCGGTTCAAATGCACAAGCACATAACTGGTCTCAAGGTCGATCACAGGCATCGACATGGCTGCACAGGCGGCCCAACCAGGAGATTAGAAATGTTGAAGACCACCGTTCTCACCCTTCTCGTCGGCATCGTCACTGCCACCACCATCGTGCCCAGCAACGCGCTGTTCATTGCCGCTCCTCCCCAGCGGAAGCCGACCCCCTCGGTCTCCGAGGAAGAATGCTCCTACCAGCTCAACTACATGCCCCGCGTGACCCGCGCGCATATCGAGTCCATCCATGGCCAGCCGGTCTACCTGATCCCGGTCTGCGAAACCGGCCTGGGCCGTGACGACTACGGCTGGCTGTTCACCAACGGCAATGTTGGCACGCTCCGCCAGCCCATCGCGAACAACTCCACGCTGATGTCGGCGCTGCTCGCCCAGGGCTACGACCAGCAGGACGTCATCTCGCTGCGCTTCGGCGGCAACGACGACATCGTCCTCTATGTCCACCAGCGCGACCTGCGCTGAGCAACCCGCATAGCGCCCGCCAGGAACCGCACCCTGTTCGTCCAGGTAAACGAAAAATGAATGCCTGCCTCAGGGGCGGTTCAAAGGCGAAGGCGCAAAACCCCCATCAAGGTCGATGACGAACATCGACATCGCCGCTCGGCGGCTCAACTCACTGGAGACAAAAATGTTCAAGACCACCGTCCTCGCCGCCCTCGTCGGTATCCTCACTGCCACCGCCGTGATCCCCAGCAACGCAGCAGTTCTTCTGCCCAAGCCGCCCAAGGGCTCCTCGTCCGAGAACTGCGGCTACCAGCTGGACTACATGGCCCGCGTGACCCGCGCGAGCATCGAGGCCATCCATGACCAGTCGGTCTACCTGGTCCCGGTCTGCGAGACCGGCAATGCCAACGACGACTACGGCTCGCTGTTCACGTCCGGCAACGTCAGCACGCTGCGTCTGCCGATCGCACGGAATTCCACTCTGATGGCCGCTCTTGAGGCCCAGGGCTACGACCATCAGGACGTGATCTCGCTCCGCGTCGGCGGCGGCAACAGCATCATGCTCTACGTCCACCAGCGCAACATGCGCTGAGCCAGCAAGCAGCCAACCCCTGCCCGGCAAATGAACGGTTTCTGAACGACGATCTCACGATCAGTTCAAGCCGGATCGGGCAGGGTGATCTCAACAAACGAACTGTCCCGGAGGACACGATGAACAAGCAACAGGAAAAAGTTCTGGTCGCCGCTCTCTGTGGCCTCGTGATCGCCGCAGCTGGTGCTTTCGCCGTGCAGCCCGCCATGGCCGCCGGCTACCAGGTCGACCAGCTCGCACAGGTGACCGGCGTCGCCCAGTGGGACAAGCTCAACGTCCGCAAGTGGCCGGCCTCCTATTCGCAGAAGATCGGCGCTTTCAATCCCGGCAGCCATGTCTGGGTGGAACGCTGCATCGAAGCCCAGACTGGCGCCGATTGGTGCCTCGTCGGTGCGCAGGACACTTCGGGCTGGGTCAATTCCCGCTACCTGACTGTCGTTCAAGACTGGGATCTCTAGGTCCCGGTCGGGCGCCAGAGCGCACCTGACGGGAGCGCGAGAGCGCCCCTATGAGAGCGCTAAGAAGCGCCTCAGATATCGGCGACGGCGGAGACCTGGCGGGTATGTGGCTCAACCATCGCCGCAGATCGTAGCCACAGGCCTTTCGGGTCTCCACCCTCGCCGATATCTGAGGCGCTACCTGGCGCTCTCGCCCGAGGCGCTTCTTAGCGCTCTCGATCGAGTTTCGTGCCTGCCTCCTTCCCATGCTCTGTTGACTTTTCCGGTCCTGCGCTGTTCGTGAGAACGGCCTGGACCGGAGTTTTTTTGATGGAAGCCAATCCTATTCTTGCCGAAGCCATTCGCGGCAATTGGGTCGAAAATCGCCACCGCGGCGCCTACGTGGTTGTCGATGCGGATGGCCAGATCATCGCCTCCGGCGGCGACATCGAGCGCCCGATTTTTCCGCGCTCGGCGATCAAATCCATGCAGGCGCTGCCGATCTTCGCGCGCCAGGCCGAGGGCAAGTTTCGCCACACCGAGGAAGAGCTGGCACTGGCCTGCGCCAGCCACCATGGCGAGGATGCCCATGTCGCGACGGCCAATGGTCTGCTGACCCGCATCGGCCTCTCTGCGGCTGATCTCGAATGCGGTGCCCATGCGCCGACCAATGCGGCGGCGCGCGAGGCCCTGCGGGCGGCGGGGGCGGAGCCGAGCCCCTTGCACAACAACTGTTCGGGCAAGCATTCGGGCATGCTGAGCGTGGCGCTGGCCATGGGCGTGCCGACGGCCGGCTATGTCGGGCGGGAGCACGAGGTGCAGAAGGTCGTTCGGGCGGCTGTCGAGGCGGTGATCGGCGAGAGCCTGACCGAGGGTAAATGCGGCACCGATGGCTGTTCTATCCCCACTTTCGCCGCGCCCCTGCGGGCCTTCGCCTATGGCTTCGCGCGGATGTCGACCGGCAAGGGCCTGCCTGCCGACCTGGCGGCCGCGGCGCAGCGCCTGTTCAATGCGGCCACCAGCCACCCGCATCTGGTCGCCGGCACCGGCCATCCCGATACGCTGCTGATGCAGGCCTTTGGGGGTCGGCTGATGCAGAAGGGCGGCGCTGAGGGCGTGCAATGCGGCGCTATTCGCGAAAAGGGCTGGGGCTACGCCCTCAAATGCGATGACGGCAACATGGCTGCCTCCCATGCCATGCTGGCCGGGGTGCTGCGAAAGTTCGCCGATCCAGATGCCGACCAGCTGGCGCTGATCGGAACGCTGGCGCACCAGCCCATCAAGAATGTGCGCGGCGCCGAAGTGGGTGAAATGCGGACGGTCGGCTAGCCGCCAACCGTCACATTCGGATAGCGCCCGGCATTGGCCGCGAGATCGGCCTCGACAATGTCGCTCCAGGCCAGGCCGACCATGGCATGCTGACGCGCCACGACGGCGTTGCCGCCAATATGGACCGGTCCGGCGCCGTCGACCACGCTGACGCCGATGCCGATGTCGCTTTCGCTGACCACGTTGCCTGAAATGAGCACGTTGCGCAGGAATGTGCCGTAGCCGGCCGCGATGGCGACGCCGGGCACGCCCTGCACGGTGTTGCCGGTTATTGCGGTTTCGGCTTCGGCGAAGATGCCGATGGGGATCGTGTCGGGGTTCACCGCTGAAGCCGGGGTGACGTTGCGCACGATATTGCCCTGGCACACGGCCAACTGGCCGCCGCTATCGAGGTTGGTGATCGAAATGCCGGTGGCGGCGCCGTCGATGATGTTGTTGGCGATGACCGACCCTGAAAATTCGAACTCCGAGAAGATCGCCACTTCGCCGGAGCGCAGGCAGGTATTGCCGCTGACCTGGCTGTTATTGGTCGCGTTGAGGCGAATGGCGGTGAAGGCACAATCGGCAATGTGATTGTCGGCGATGATGACTTCGTCGGCCTTGAAGACATTGATGCCATTGCCGTTCTGCCCGTTGCCGCCGCCCTTCCAGTCGATGTTGGCAATGCGGTTGGCGGTGACGATGGATCCGTCCGGGCCGCTCTCGCCGCGCCAGATGCGAATGCCGGCATTGCCGCAACCATCGATTCGGTTGCCGGTAATGAGCAAGCCGCGGCTGTCCATGGCATGGATGGCAGCGTCGCCCAGTTCGGTGAAGTGGCAATCGCGAATGGTCACGCCTGCATCAGCTATGGCGACGCCGATATCGCTGCCCCGGAAGCGGCAGCGCTCCAGTGTGATGTCATCACTGGCCTCGATGGTCAGGCCGACTGCTCCCAGAGCAAAGCCGATGTCGCGCAACACCAGCGTTCCCCGATCATAGACGGATATGCCCTCGCCATCGGGAAGCAGGGTCAGTTCGGTACTGCCCGGTACACCCTGGACGATCAGGTTGCCGGGGAAACCCAGGCCCGCGACATGAATGATGCCTGATGGCAACTGCAGTGTCTGGCCGGCGGCGGCGGCCTGCTCGAGCGCTGCCTGCAGGGCCCGGCCCTGGTCCTCGCCGGTGCCGCCCACGACGCCGAGCGCACTTGCATCGAGCACCGATTGGGCGCGTGCAGCGGGCGTGGCGGCCAACATGGCGAGAGCGGCAAGGGCGGTTCGACGGGTGGCAAGAACGGTGCTGATCATGCCGCTATTGTGCCGCGCGATGCCGGGCTCCGCCATTGGCAATGGAAAACAGAGTTACGAGTTGTCCCGCTCCGACAGCGGCGGCTATAAGAACGAACACACAGGGGTGGCGGCGCTATGCTCGTTGACGACAAGATCTTCCTCGGAACCAGCACACATCCCGAATACCTGGCGCTCAAATACGGCAACCGGCATGGCCTCGTGACCGGGGCCACCGGCACCGGCAAGACGGTGACACTGCAGGTGCTGGCCGAGGAGCCGAAGAACGTCCCTGAGCTCACCACGCTGCGCCGCGCGTTCCACACGCTCAAGGGCAGTTCGCGGATGGTCGGCCTCAATGAATTCGGCGAAGCCGCCTGGTCGCTGGAGCAGGTGCTGAACACCTGGCTGGCCGACCAGAAGCCGTCGAACGACGACCTGCGCGCGCTTTGCACCGATGCGCTCCAGGGCTTCGGCCGCTGGATCGAAGACATCGCCACGGGCCGGGACCAGGCCTGGAAGGCAGGTGCCTTCCGTACCGCCGCCG
>CBFGMY010000072.1:0-17882 GCA_965650055.1 uncultured Devosia sp. | reverse complement strand
GAAGGGAAGGGAACAACAGAACCTAACGGTTCTGTTTTGTCCGAACCTGTCGTTTCGGACCTCGTGCGGACTAGGGCAACGAAGCGGAAAGCAGGAAGCTACACCCCCGAATATGAGACGTTCTGGAAAGCCTACCCCTCGACCATCGGCCAAACCAAGATGGACGGGTTCAGGGCATGGCAGAAGCTCACCAGCGACCAGCAAGCCCAGGCCATGGCTTCCCTGCCATCCTACGCCAAACTACTCAGGGACAACCCGACCCGCGCTGTGAAGCATGTGCAAGGCTATCTCAACGGCCGCATGTTTGAGAGCTTTGCCGCCTCCGATCCGCAACAGGCCGATTGGCCGAAGCGCCTTACCTATGGCCGTCAGTGGAAGCAATGGCCGGCGCACCAGTGGGGGCCGATACCGGGCCAGCCCGGTTGCAGCGTTCCCCCAGCCCTGTTGATCGAAGGCGATGGCGCCGGATGGATCGAAGCAAGGGCGGCATAGAGGGGCGGGTTTGTAACCAATACGCGCGCGAGGCCGAATAAACAAACAGGGGAAAACCAACGTACCAATATCGTCAATATACGCCTCTAGACACCCACAGACAGATATAGACTAAACCATTGATATACTTGCATAATCTTGTCCACTGACGCCCCTCCTGTTAGACTGCAAACCAGTCAAAGGAGGCTTCCGTGAAGTCCGACAAATTCGACCAGCTACCCAATTGCGACGAGCGCCTTGTTGTCGCTGTTCCGACCGAAGTTAAGGCCCGGCTGTTCCGCGTTGCTACCGAGCGCGGCCTTCCCGCTTCCGTTCTCATCCGCCAGGCGCTTGCCGCCGTGATGGATGAGCCCCGCGCGGCATAGGAGGCGGACATGGGCAAGACCCTTATGGACATGCTCAGCGGTGGCGGTGGCGGTACTTTCGCAACGCCCGGCGCCCCGGTGGCCCCCCGGCCGGCCCCGGCTTCGCAGCGCCCGCCAGCGCCCGGCATGCCAGACCGCCGCCGCCTTGGGGAGCGGCTGGGCTGGGGCGACAATCCAATCTATCAGATTTGGGATGCGGCATCCGATAGCGGGCTAATCGAGGATTTGGGTTATGGCCTTCTCAACTCGACAAACCTTGGCGATGCGCTCGGCGTTGCCGGCAATCGTCGTATTCAGATGGCGCCCTTTCGCCGCGCCGAGGACGAGGAAACCAAACACCGCCAGGAATACGCTGACCTAATCGAGGCATGGGGGCCGGAATATTCCGACTTTGCCACCGGCATCCGCAACGGCGCTTTCGATCCCGCCGATGGGTATTGGAAGGCCCTGGAATACAAACGCGAAACTACGCAGTCGCAGCAGGAGCTAGAGCGCGCCCGCGCCAATGCGCAGTTCATCACTGACCCGACATTGCGTAGCATGGTCGAAACCGGCGCGCTGACCTTTGCCGAAGCCTACAAACAGCAGGGCCAGGGCGCTGGCGGGCCGGATATCGCCTTGCAGCCCCAATGGTTCAAAGACCCCGAAACCGGGGAATTTGTCATGGGCCAGCTCGCAGATGATGGGACGCTGGTACGGACCGACACAGGCGGATTGCAGCCTGTCACTCCCCAGGAGCTTTACACCGGCCGCGCCTATGGCGCTGCCCTTGGCAGTCAGCAGGGCGAGGCAGCAGCAGCAGCGCCGAGCGATGTTGTGGCGGCCCAAAATGCGCTTAGCCTGGTGGAAAGCATCCGGAACGATCCGGAATTGCCATGGGCAACCGGCCAGGGCGCCGCGCTCGGCATGAATAACCCGATAATCGCCCCCGGCCGGTTCGCCTTCCAAAAGAAAGTTGACCAGGCCAAGAGCGGCGCTTTCCTCACGGCCATTCAGGAAATGCGCGGCATGGGCGCGCTGTCCAATGCCGAAGGCCAGACCGCAACGCAGGCTGTAACGCGGATGGAAACGGCCCTCAATGAAGAGGACTTTTTGGCGGCGCTGGACGAATACGAATACATCGTGGCGCAGGGCATGGTGCGCGCTCAGCAGCGTATGACGGCCGCGCCCGGATCGTTCCCGGCTGACCTCGGCCCAGGCAGTGCGCAGGGTGGCGATATGCCTGGGGGCGATATGCCCGGCGGTGGCAAGCCAACAGCGGTTAACCCGGAAACTGGCGAACGCATGGTGTTCGACGGGCAGCAGTGGGTTCCTGCCCAATGAACATTCCCCCGCCCCCGCCCGGTTTCCAGATTGAGGCAGCGCCCGCGCCACGGCCGGCGCCGGTTTCGGCTGGCTCGATTCCGCCCCCGCCGCCCGGCTTCCAGATGGAACAGGGCGACGGGCTAGACCCTTCCGCCCCGGCCATGCGGAGCTTGAGCCGCAAGAGCCAGTTTCCGGACTACAACCCGGCCCCGCGCCAGCGCTATCAGGCAGCGCTTGAGCGTGTTCGCCAGTCACAGTTCCCCGACATGTCGGATGAAGAATGGGCACAATACAGCCAGCAGTTTTTCGCCCCTGACATCAAGGCCCAGGCTGACCAATCGCAAGCCTTCGGTTTCAGTGATGAGCTATCGGCCGCCGTTGGCGGGCTCGGTTCGCAGGTTCGCCAGTGGACCGGCGGTGGCGGCCCCGGCTATGGCGAAAGCTATGGCGACCTCTACGAATTGGAACAGGCCCGGCTAGAGCTGGCCCGCCAGCAGAATGGCGCGCTGGGCACAGCCGCCGAGATTGTTTCCGGCGCCGCCATGGTAGGCCCAGGCCGAACCGCCGCTGGCGGCCTTCCTGCGCTCGCTGTTGGGCCTACCGTGCCCGCCGCCGTCCAGTCGGGAAGCCGCATAGCTCAGGGCTTCAAGGCTGTTGCGCCGGCCGTTGCCGAGGGCAGCGTTTATGGGTTCGGCTCCACTGATGGAAATTTGGGGGATAGGGCGCGCGGCGCATTGATCGGCGGAAGCATTGGCGCGGCCGGCGCAACAGCCGCCCCGCTTGTCGGCAAGGTTGTTCAGGGTGCCGCCCGCCGTGTCGCGCAGGTTCCCGTCAACATGGCAAACAGGCGGGCCATGCGCGCAGCGGTGCAATCTGCGCCAACGGCCGCCGCGATCAAGGGCACGTCCCAAGCCGCCTACAAAGCCGCCGAGCGGACTGGCGCGGAGATTGGCCCCCAGGCCATGCAAATCCTGTCGCATGACATGACCAATCTTGCCCGCGCCAACGGCCTGGTGCTGCCCAGCGGCAAGCTGTCAACGGCATACCCAAAGGTTGCCCATGCCCTTCGGTCGATCCGCGAATTTGCGCAGGGGCCGGTTTCAATCGAGCAGGCGCAAACCCTGTTGCGATCCATCCGCGCCGCGCAGAAGTCCCTTGATCCGGACGAGGCCCGGCTTGGCATGCAGATGGCCAACGCCTTTGAGGATTTCCTAGACAGTCTCCCCCCATCCGCATTTTCGCGGAATGGGCAGAAGGCAGGCGAAGCCGTTCAGCAGTGGGCGAAGGGGCGCACCGAATGGGCGCGCTCAAAGCGCACTCAGGCAATCGAAAACATCATTGCGGACGCTCGCCTTGCCAAGGGCGGGTTTGCGGCTGGGCTTCGTTCCGGCTTCGCCTCGATGCTCAAGAGCAGCAACGCCAAAAAGCGCCGGGGCTTCTCAAAAGCCGACCTAGACGCAATCGAGCGCTTTGTTGAGGGCGGCCCTATCCAAGACTTGCTTGAAAGGATCGGGAGCGGCGCCGGCCTTCCCGGTGGTGTTCTCGGCGGCATCACTGGCGGCCCGGTTGGCGCTGTCGCAGTTCCCGCCGCTGGCCTCGGCGCCCGCCGCCTGACCAACAGCAACGCGCGAAACGTGGCGCAACAGCTTCGCGCCCAGGTTGCCACGCCGGGCGGTGTTCCGGTCCGGGCTCTGCCCGATCCCACGCTAGTTGACCCAGCCGGAATTCGCATCCTCGGCGGCATGACCGCTAACCGGGTAAGGAGCTAGTCAGGTTTGCCAAACACCCAGCCCGGATATAGGCCAGCAAGCGCAGCGCCCAGCCACATGGCAGGCGGGACCGGCAGAAATGCGCCCCACCATGTTCCGAGCTGCCATGCGCCAAACCCGCAAAGCGCGGTTGTCGCAGCCAGCCCAATGGCGGTGCGCCACAACTCGCCCGGATTGGCCAAAGGCCCCTTGTGTATTTCGCGGAAGGCGTTCCGGTCTAGCTCTAGTTCGGGCCGTTCGGCCATAGCGCTATCCTCCCGAGGCCATGCGCCTCGCTCCCTGAAAATGCGGCTTCTCCGAGCCAATGGCAAGGGCGAGGCAGCGGCATGATACGCGCAGCGGTTAAAATCGCCCCTGGCGAGGCTGTAGAGGCTGGGGACTACCTCACCCACTCGGAAGGCGGCGCCAAGCCCCAGCGCGGCCCGCTGGCGGCTGTAGGGGCTTTCGCGCTGGTGCTGGACCCTAAGCCAGCCGACCGCGCCCCAGATGGCTCTTACCGCGTCAAATGCGAGCTGATCATTGCCCGCCCCTACCTCTCCCGCCAAGCCGAGGGGATGCACCATGCGCGATAGTCTCATGCCGCTGAATTTCGCAGATCCCATGGCCGCCCTGCATTGGGTGGCGGACATGCAAGAATTTCGCTTCCGCAACAAGGCCGACCCTTTGGCCGAACTCCTGCAACTTGCCGAAGCCCTGGACGACATCGCCGCGCGGGTTTCCGTCCCATCGCCAGAAATGCCCGCCCCGATGGACGACCCTTTGGGGTTCCTCGGCGCAGCGCGGGCATACCTCTCGCAAGTTGCTCTTGATCCCAACCTATCCGCCGCCCCAGCCGGCGAAACCATCCACTAGAGCCGAAAAGGACTTTCAAAGATGCAAGACTACCATGAAGCGAGAAACGGCAACATTTACGAGGCGGGGCGCGCGGTTGTGCAGGTTCGGGCCGTTGTCGCCCTGGTAAACGCCATCTTGGCATGCCTGCCACCGGATGCGCAGGCAATCGCCGCCGCCACCGCGCGGGAGAGCCTGGGCAATGATCCTGGCGCCCTGGCCATCCTCAATGCTGGGCTTCGTATTGAGACGGCCCCCGAACCGCTGAAGGCGGCCTAGAACCATGGCGATAACCTCAGTTTCTGCCTGGTCCACGACCGCAGCCGACAACATCGATATTGGCGGAATTCCGCTTAGCGATTCCACCACGATAAATCAGCTCGACAACATCGCCCGCGAAATGATGGCGCAGATCAAGGCTGGTGTGCCGCTAAAGGTCACTACCACCACTGACAACGCCATTGCTCGCTTTGATGGCACCTCCGGCGCCATGCAGAACAGCGGCGTTACCATCAGCGACACGAACAACTTGGCCGGGGTGGTTGATTTCACCCATACCGGGGCGTTCACTCATGACGGGACGGCCGGCAATATCACCATGGCCTCGACCGGCGCCGACATCACCTTTACCCGCGATGGCGGCAATGAGATTTCGGCGCTCGGCGGATCGTCCGGGAGCCTGGCCCTCAAGGCTTACTCGCTTCTCACCATCGGTCTCGGCGCATCCGGAACCGAAGTTGCCCGGTTCCTGAATTCGGAGAACGCCTTCATTTTCGGCGGCACGACCTCTGTAGGCATGGATAACGGCAGCGCGACCAACGTAGGCGTTGCCATTGGCGACGGCGCTATCTCGGCTCAGCGCAATGACGGGGCGAGCCTGAACCTATCCCGGCGCAGCACGACCGGCCAGGTTGCCGCCTTTTCCGTCACCGGCTCGCAAGTCGGCTCCATCTCGGTTGACGGTTCCTCGACTACCTACAACACCACGTCCGACTATCGCCGCAAGCCGTTGTGGGAGCAGTTGAGCGGCTTCTGGGAACGCTTGGAAGCAACCAATCCCGTCCGGTTCCAGTGGGACACTGGCGATTGGGCGCGCGGCTTCATTGCCCATGAATTCGCGGTGTCATATCCCGGCTCTGTCGAAGGCGAAAAGGACGCGGTAGATGCCGAGGGCAAGCCCGTCTATCAGGCCATGCAGGCTTCTACCTCCGAAGTCATGGCGGACGTTGTGGCAGCGCTGAAAGACCTGAACAGCCGACTGAAAGAGGGCGGTCTGTGACAACCTCAGTTCAGGCTCATGGCGCGGTTGGCGACGGGCTGACCAATGACACGTCCGCCTTTCTCGCTGCGCAGTTGGCGGACGATGCCATCGTTATCCCTTCCGGGACATACCGCCTAGCTTCCACCATTGACCTTGCCTCAGGCAAGACATGGATATCGGAAGGCGCCCGGCTCATTCACGACAATGACACTTCGCCAATTTTGCAGGCGAATGGCATCAGCGATTGGGCGATCCTGGGCCATCTGATCTGTGAAGGCCACCTAACGACCGAGGCCAGCACCGGGGAAGGCGCGCTTCGCGTTCTCAGCAGTAACCGCGGCTATGTCCAGCGTTTGACCGCAAAGCTGTTCAAGGGGCGCGGCGTGGAAATCACCGGATCGAGCGCCGGGCCATACCGAGGCGATACCCTCAAGATTGATAGCCTGATGCTGGCGGAAAACTATCAAGGGCTTGTGGTCGCAGCCGCCGCCGGGTGCGAATATTCCCTGATTTCGAGCATCGAGGCGATAGGAAACATCTACCCGGCCGTGATCCATGGCGGCAACACCCGCATCAATGGCGGGAACATTGTGGACAACGTGAACGGCGTTGTGCTGGGCGCCGGCTCAAACCACGGCCATGGCGGCTTCCATGGCGTGAACATCAACCACAACACCAACTACAATCTCAGCGCCTCGCTGGTGACAAACGGGTTCACCTTTGACGCCTGCCATTTCTACGGCGACGGCGACACGCTGGGCAGAATCCTCCTGAACGGTTGCCAAGGGATTGGCATACATGACGGCATTGTTGACGCTGCTGTTGACGTTTCCGGAAGCGGCCGAAACATGATGAGCGGCAATTTCATCGCCGGCAGCAAAGGCATCACCGGATCGGGCGCCGCCTCGCTGTTGCGGACGCAGAACTACACCAGCGCCGGCCTATGGTCCCTGAACAACTGCTGACGGGCGACACCGGGGCACCCACCCGACATGCGCCATATTTGATCGCCGTCAATGCTTGACTCTTCCTGGTGCTCGGAACGAGAACAGAATGAGAACAATGACGGAACGAGTCTATCGTGGAGCCCCCACGCCTGAAGTGGTTCAGGGATAACAGCAAGAACCGGTTCGTAGCCTATCCTATGGGCTCGCTCCACATGGACCGCTTCGCCGAGGTCGTCTTTGCCGGCAAGATGAGCGTGGGAAATGAAGTTGGTGTTCCCCGCTGGCGTTGGTCCGTGAGCTGGCCGGGCTGGTTCGACATTGGCGCACCAGCAAACGACAAGCAGCATGCGGCAGACATGGCAACTAGGGCCTGGTGGGACGCAGTGGTGACGCCGCCGCCGCGCGACGTGGACGGCGAGATAGATATGATCGTCGCGCGCATCCTCGTCATGCCGCCGCCCAATAGCCTCATGACTGAGAGCACGGCTTATCTCCGGCAAATGCAGCGCTCGCTGACGTTGCTATATCAGAGCGAGTTGAAAGCGGAGACCTTGCCGCCACAGGTCAAGACCCTCGTGGCCAACATTTCGAAAGAGCTTCACGCGCGCCGACTAGGCAGCGGGGTGGCCGACCTCGGTTGAAGACAATTGCGCCGGCCAAGAAATTCGTTAACGATTTGTGAACGCGTTTTCCGGCATCATTCGGAACATTTCCGATCCAATTCGGATTGAGCGGGGAAATTGACGGGAGAATGCTGTCATGATACGCCCAAGCAATTCCGCCGCATGTTCTGCTGATTTGGAGAGGGCTATGACTGAACGCGAAGAGTCACTGCGCGAAGTCGGCATTGAACTAAATGCCGTTCCCCCCATCGACATTACTGCATTTGGTCTTGAGCCAAATGGTTTTTCTGGCTACGGGGAGTTCACTCCCATAACAATTCGCTCATACACGTTGCCAGAACATGCCGACTTGGAACGAGATCAATCGCGAGATTGATGGTCTACAACCTGAAACTGCTTGCGATCAGGTCCGTCAGAAGTACTTGAAGGCACTCGAAGCTCGGGTTGGCCGAACGGTTATTGCCTACTATTCAGGATTTCTGCAGAAGCGTACGCCTGATGGGCGTGTGCATCCTGAATGTGCAATCAGCGACCTTGATATGAATGGCCTTATGGCCGTGGTCCACAACGTGGACCGCACACGAGGCTTGGACCTCATAATTCATACGCCTGGTGGCGGCGTTGAAGCTGCACGAGCGATTGTCGAATACCTTTACAAGATGTTTGGTCCAGACATCCGGGTCATAGTTCCGCACATGGCGATGTCCGCGGGTACCATGATCGCATGCGCTGGGCGTGAAATCCTCATGGGCAAGCACTCCTGCCTGGGTCCCACTGACCCGCAAGTGAAGGGGCATCCTGCCATGGGCGTTCTAGGCGAGGTGGACAGGGCCATTGCGGAAATTAAGGCAGAACCTCTCAAGCAAATCGTATGGCAGCAGGTCTTTGCGAAGTACCCTCCGGCATTCATTCTAGATTGCGAGCGCTCAGTGGCTGGGACCCGTGACATGGTCGGGGCTTGGCTTGCGGCAAATATGCTCGCGGGTGAGGGCGCCGAAGGCAAAGCTGCGCAGGTTATGCAGCACCTGATGGACTACAACGGCACGACCGAGCACTCACACCATTTCCTCATCGACAAATGCGTAGCGCTCGGTCTTAACGTAAGTGCGATTGAGACCGACCAGGATCTCCAAGAAGACATCCTGAGCGTACATCATTCCTTCGTGGCCACGTTTGCACGAACGAGTACCATAAAGCTTATCGAGAATGCTATCGGTGCCAACTGGATAGTCGCAGGGTAGGCGGCCACTCCGCTGGGAATCGCGAGCATAGGCCTGCCAAGCGATGCTAGCCAGGACTGCTGCCGGATAGGCCAAAGTCACTCTCAACTGAGTGAAGCTTGCGAAACAGTGCTACTAAGCCCTGCTGCCCGCCACGTCGTTCTAAGACCAAGTCCACCCATTCGAGCCATTGGCTTAGAGTGCGGTCCCCAATCACAGCATCCGGGTCGTCAACGCCATCCCCTATCAACGTGTGGATGTAGTCCCTGACCGACTGCACATCATTCGTTTTCGTGGCAAGTTGTACCAACAAATCCCAGCGGGCATGGTCGATTTCTGCTTCGCGTTCGGCTTTCCGCCGGAGCGCTTTTTCCCGAGCCGCGAATGCTACCCTGTCCGAGTCTTCGTCATCCCATGCCTGGCGGACGGCAGCACCCCTCCTGAGCGCGTCTGCAATGTCTGACACCATCTTCTCAAGTGGCGCTTCCGGTGTCTCCTGCCAAATTTGCTGAACTTGCGCCCTGAGGTAGGTGTCAATCTCGAAAGCCAGGACGCCAGTCACTTCGAACCCAACCCGATAGCCTCGATGGAACTGCGGTGTGTGATAGGTCAGGTCAAGCCTGCCCAAGGGCAGGCGAACCTTCCGCAGTCGCTCGACCAGCCGGCATTCTAGGGTCTGCATTCCAAATGAAATGTGCGCGCCATCTTCATTTCCCGCGACGCGACCGCCCATCCGCTGGGCTGCAAAGAAGATGCCACTTAGGATTGCCTGTCTGCGGGGCAGCGTTTTCGATTGGGCGCGAGCTTCTACTAGTTGCGAGTTTATCTGCCGCGCTTTGCCAGCGGGCAAACCGGCCTTCGCGCTTGGATGGATTTTCATTTTGTACCGCTTCCTCCATTGGACTGTTGGTCGTGACTTGTCCGCCCACCAGCGCTAGGCTCAGCTCAATGGGAACGCTTCCAAGGAGTGGCACATGCCCAAGCAGTATAAGGTCAAAATAGACGTGCAGAGCCAGGCGGAAGTCGGCTTTCGCGCTAAAGCGCACCCACCCGCGGGAAAGAGGCGTTGGTTCTACCAACTGCAAAACGACATAAAACCACAACACTCCCATGAAGGGCTTTTGGCGAGAGTCGTCAGGGTGCTCGACAAGCGGAGGGACAGGTACGAAGAACGCGTCACGATGATCGATTCAGGCGAGGTAGTGCACGAATCCGCTGGCACTCTCAGCGAACATCAAGGTCATGGTTCCGCGAAGTTGCGAGGGAAGTGAATCCGCGTTACCGCCACACCAGGTTACGGCCTAGACTTTGTTGAGGCGGCCACATAGTCACCATGGAGCCAACCCGTGGTGCCATCTGACATTGGAACGCCATACCATGCGCCAGATACCTGCGAAGGCACGAACTCGGTGCCCCGCGTGGCTCGGCCAACGACCGCCGAATTGCCTGATGGCGATGCCCGAACGTTGAGGGCTTCGGCGGTTACAACGAATGAACGGGGCGAGGCGGCCTCGTCATCGTCGTCATCGCCGTCAAGGACGCTGCATGCGACCATCATTATGAGCAGTCCTGGGACGCTCAACCAACGAAACTTCTTGCCCTCGCTCATGGGCACCCCAGCGCCAGTTGATGAAATGGCATTTATGGCAACGACTCACATGCCTCGCCGTCATTGTCCCGATCCAGCCCGTGAGGATCGCCTGGGCCGCTGCGTTCGTAGAAAGCCTGCGCTTCCCGCTGCGAACTGAAATCAGAGCAATCCCGGTCCGCTTGAGCAAATGAGGGCACCGACATACTCAAAAAAAGCGCGGCGGAAGCGACCAATTTCGCGAAGTTGTCAAACATCGCTACGCACCTGCATCCTGGTACGGCTCGCAGGCTATTCCGTCGCCATCCCGATCCAGATCATGGACATCTGGGGTGCTCAGTACGAACGGGCCCCGCACGTAGTTGGGGCCATCGCCGCCCCCGCCCCAACAATCAACATCCGAAGACCCATAGGCTGAGTAGGGCGCCGAGTACCCCGAGCATCCGCCACCGGAACACGCTGCTATAGCTGCTGCGCCGACCGCCACAACCGCAACGCCGGCAAGCACGGCATTCTCCCTCGCAACCTTGTCCTGGCACTGCTCCAGTGTCAGCCCGCGTTTGATTGCCTCGGCGGCGGTGTCCTGAGCAAACTGATCTTGCCCTGCCTCCGCTGCATCGAGGAAAGTCCGACAGAGCGTCGTGTCTTTGACCGAGGCGGGATTGGCATAGAAGGTCTTTGGCGAAGCAGCGCAGGCCTGCAAAATCAGCGGCGCCACTGCAATTATCAACAGTGTCTTGTTCATTTACTCGTCCCCCAGAATGACTTAACGACCTGTTAACGGTGGAAGTCAAACGAGACGGACGCGGCCGGTTAATTGTCGGCCCTACCGGCGGCTTCGAAATGTTCGCGGCTCAACACCACCACTCGTGCCCATCGGGCCACCGCCGAGCCAACCCTTCGTCAATGAGGATATCGCCAACGTCCCTGCCTGCAATTCGGATGGTCGCCAGAACTCGGCCATATCGGTCGGTGCCTCCAGTCTGCACCGTGAACGGACTCGAATTCAGCAGCTCCAGTAGCCGGGCACTCGCGCGGCGCGCTAAGGTAACTTCCGCCGCGCCACCACATATGGCGGTATGGGGCTCTGGCGTGTCGAAACTCTCGAGCCTCAGATTCACGCCCTCAAACCAGATTGTGTCGCCGTCCACAACGCAGGTGTGGCGATGCGAGCCACACATATCGAACCTTGCAGTGAACTCTTGCGCCAGAGAGGGTGTTGCCAATGCCGCTGCCACTAGCGCGGCGGCAAGAAGGCGAAGTGCGATCATTCGCCATGACCTTTGAACTTAGCCAAGCGCACCCCAGGCTGACCGTGGTTCAAGAACTCAATTCCTAAGCCCTCAAGCGCCACCATCACGGCGCGGATTTTGTCCAACCCGCTTGTGAGCGTTTCGGCGCCCCGCTTTTCCATTGCCCCGATGGTGTTGACGTTGACGCCAGCCAACTCTGCCAGTCGTGATTGTTCGACGCCGGCAAGCGCGCGCGCCGCCTTCAGTTGGTTTCCGGTGGTCAGCATAAAATTAGCCCTCAAATTGTGACAACTAGGTTCTATCCCTAGTTGCCTGTTGACGGCAAGAGAAATGCATGGTCTATAGTTAACTAGAGATCAAACCTAGCTAGCTAGAGACAGACATGCTCGACCGCTCCGAAATCCTCCGCGCCGCCTGGGCTTCCTACCGCAAGACCGCTGCGCTGATCGGACTGGCAAAGTTCTCTCGCAAGCATTTCGCCACCGCCCTGCACATGGCTTGGGAAGATGCCAAGACGCTGGCTTTCTATGTGGCGCTCGCCGCCGAGGAAGCCGCCGAGGCCATCGCCAACCCTGCTAAGGCCGATGCCCGCGCCGAGTTGCTGGACCTCCAGATGAAAGACCGCTGGACCCCCGCCGACTACTCCCGCGCTTCCGCCCTCAACCATTCCATCGCGGCATAGGGCGCGACCGTGGGCCATATCCTCGACACCCTCATTTCAACGCACAGCAAGGCGATGCTGCGCGCCCAGATCATGGGCAGCATTTCGGACCCCGGCGCGGAAGCCGCAGCCGAAGCCGAGCGCACCGCCTTTGCCGAGCTGGCCGCCTATATCCCCGCCACCGCAAGCGAGCTGCGCGCCAAGGGCAACTATCTGGCCCGCCGCCTTGAAATCGGCGCCCACGTCGATCCCGCCCACCTGCTCGCCTTTGTCTATTCGTTCGCTGCCTATCAAGCCGCTTAGGAGGTTCCCCCCATGTCGCCAGCCTTTGACACGCTTTCTTTTATCACACGCAACAGTCCGCATGGCGGTGGCTTCAATTACTGGAACGTCGCCACAACCGGGAGCTATTCCGGCGATTGCCTGAAGGGCCACGAATTGGCCGCCGAGTATTTGGCTTTCGTGGCCGCCCATCCGACCTATGGCAACCTGTCGCTGTTGCCCAGCATCGTTAGCAGCATGATTGAACGCGCCGCCAGCGCCGAGGGGCGCACCACGCGCGGCATTGAGATTGGCTTTCTGGGTGCCATCAACCGCGCCGCAATCGTAGGCGTGACGCTCATTCCCTCGGTTGCGACCGAAGCCGCCTAGCCCCCCCTAGCCCCCATCACATTGTCACCCTGAACAACCGTTTCCCCGGAAGGCTTTGCCATGCCCAAAAGTTACGCCATTACCCGCCGCGCCTTGATTGCATCCGCTGGCGCCACTGTCGCCACCGCTGCCCTTGCCGCCCCCTATGTGAACGCTGCTCACCTTGCGCCCGCTGGCGACGAACGCCTGCACCAGCTCATGGCCGAATGGCGGATGGAATACGACGCGGTATGCACCACGGCGGACGCCACAAACGAAATCCATATGGACCGCCTCTACGCCATCGAGCGCGAGACGGCGACCATTCGCCCGGCCACCCTTGCCGGCTTCGCCATCAAGCTCCTGCTGCTGACCAACTATGGCGACCACGACCTTGACGGCCCAGCTTCGGGCCTGATGGCGGAAGCCGAGGCCATCGCCGGCTATGCCCCGCCCGCCACCTTTCGCCGGTCCTGAGCGATGCCCAGCCCATCCCTGCGCCAGCAAGCCGAGGAAGCCATAGAGCGGCTAATTGCCTTGCTCGATGCCCTCGACGGCGATGCGGACCTAGAGCCAAACGGCGACCTAGAGCCATCGCTTGGCATCGGCTTGGTTTGGGACCGCGCCACCGGCTGGCGCAACACCAGCGCCGACCTTGAAGGCCACGACGCCAGCGACCAGGGCGAACCGCCCTGCACCCCCCAGACCCTCAACCCATCCCCGATCCGCGCAAAGAGCATCACCCGAAAGGCCGCATAAATGATCCCCATTCTGGTTCCGACCCTTGACGAGCTGGCCGTTGAATTTGAACGGGCCTATGCCGCCGAGCGCGCCGCCAATGCCCGTTGTATCGCATCCGGTGAAGCCGAGGCGGAAAGCTGGGCCTATGACGAGTTTTGCGGCGCCCTGAGCGACGTTTGCCGCCAGATTGCCGAGCTGCCCGCCCAGACCATGGCCCATGTCCAGCTTAAGGCCCGCGCTCTCGCTTGGCATGCCTTCCCCGATGGGCAAGAGCCCGCCACCATTGACGAGCGCTTGGCCTTCCAACTGGTGCGGGCGCTGGTGGACGGCTTGCCGGGGGATGGGCAATGAGGCTTGCCCGGCTCTACCTGTCCGAAGCCCGGTTGTATTATTGCCGGTGGCTCAATTGGCGCGGCATGCGCTTGGCCCGTAAGGGGCTTGAGTTGATCCGCGCGGCCGAAACAATGCGGCACCTAGAACGGCTCTACCTGGGCCTTGATACGCCAGCCCCAGGCAGCGCCCGCCCGCCCTCGATACCGGCCAAGCGGAGTTAGCCCCATGGCCTGCGCTTGCTTTTACTGCAATGCGGCCCTTGTCCGGTCTAAGCGCTGGCAAGGGCGCCAGCCTGACAACCTACGCACCACTGACCACATATTCCCCAAGTCGGCTGTTAAGCGCATGTCCTGCCTGTTCGGGGATGAATGGCGCCAGCTCAATTGCGTTGACGCCTGCCCAGCCTGCAACGCCCTCAAGGGCAACATGTCGCCATTGGCCTGGCTCCCGCTAATCCCAGATCCCGCCGCCCGCCTGCGCTTCCTTCTGCGCCTCGCTGCATTGGGCGTGACCCCATCCGCACTTGCCGGCGCCGTGAATTTCCCGAGGCAGTCATAGGGGCCTAAAATAGGCTCGAATACCCGAAGCCGGGCGGGAGTTTTTAGAAGCGCCATAGCGCCCCCGGGTTAATATCCGAAATCGCAACATTCTCAACGCTCTGTCCGAACACGCGCGGGGCGCAGACTGTCAACAAATGTGAACATCGCTCGGCTGATAATACAGCCGGGAAACAGCCGGCGGACCCCAAGGTTTCCCCATGGGTATGCCCAGGCATGCCCCTGATAATACAGGCAGGAAACAGGCGAACGGCCAAGGGCTTGAGCCATTCTAAAATGGCCATGGCCGCGCAGCAAAATAGTGGGATTTAGTGGCCAGATGCGCACGAGCCCGGCCCGATCCTGACCCTATCGTTACCCTAACGTCCTGGCGCTGCCCGCATGTTGTCAAATGCTGTCGTCAAAGGGCGCCGGCCCAGGATCGGGGGCGAGCAATATCAGCGGCTTAGCTCTTGAGAACAGGGATGAATTCGCGGGGCCTGCAACCTGTCAAAACCTGACATGTACGCGCGCGCGAGGCTAGACCAGTCAGTTCTAAAAACCATTGCAGTGTAAGGGGCTTATCCGGAAAAGCGCGATGGAATCCGCGCAGTACGCGCCCGCGCGAGGCATAGCCATTTCAAGGGCTTAGGTATTGAACTCAATAGCCCCCAGGCGGCCATTCTCGGAACACTACGCGCATGCGCGCGAGGCCCTGAGTTTTGCGACCCGCTGCGCATCCTGAATTTTCGGAAGCACCAACGCGGGCCGCCGCCACCCTTTAGTTTTGTCACCCCAGAAGGCGCCAAGGTTTTTCCGCAGTCACAACGCGCGAAGGTTTTCCCCTAGTCACCACGCGCGGGAGCGCCAAGGCTTTTTTGACATCACTACGCGGGGGGGGGAATTCGCCGCACAGGGCAGGGACTCTCTGCATCTACAGTGAAACAGCAGAGACTTGCCCGGTTCACCGTTTGCGACCGCATGCGAGCCGGCCCAGCCGTTAACCGCTTTCCCGTTCACAGCCCCAACAACTATTTTTCGGGCTGAACGCGGCAACCTGGCGTGAGACTTTGCGCGGTGTTAGGGCGGCTTTTAGGGCGCGCGCCCGGTAAAAATGCAAAGACTGAGGAAAATCAACGCGCTAGGGCAATTTAATGGCGGAGAGAGAGGGATTCGAACCCCCGATAGAGTTGCCCCTATGCCGCATTTCGAGTGCGGTGCATTCAACCACTCTGCCATCTCTCCGCGAGATCGATTGGGGCACCCTGGCGGGTGCCGGCTGGTCGACACGGGCGGGCTTATGACATAGCAATAACCGGCTCGCAACACCCCTTGTGGCCTTTCCTCCAGCTTGGACGCGTTTCGCATGCTCTTCGTCTACGGCACGCTGCAGGACGCCGACATCCTGGCCGCGGTGCTTGGCCGTCCCATGGACGTGACAAGGCTGCGCCCGGCAGCAGCGCCCGGCTATCGCGCCGTTGCCTATCCAGGGCGGGTCTATCCGGCCCTGGTAGCCTCTGCCGCCGACAGCGCCCCAGGCCTCCTGCTCGACGGCCTCTCGGCGCTCGACGTCGCCGTGCTCGATGCCTTCGAGGGCGACGAGTACCGGCGCGAGACGATCGCTGTCCTGGCGGGGGAGATCGCGCACCAGGCGGACGCCTACCTGCCGGTTGGCCCGATTTCTGCTACAGGGCCGGCCTGGTCGCTGCGCGACTGGACGACCGCGCACAAGCCGGCCGTACTGGGACGAGAAAGCGCCACGGCCACAGCTTTGCGCCAGCGCCTTTCGTCACGACCACCCTCATGAGGGGGCTATTCCGAGTGACTGGCGAACCAAAGGGGCCCGCCTTGCGTTCGGCAAGCAAAGCTTGCGTGGGAGGATCCGATGATGCGGCGGCGTGACGTGGTTGCCGGCATGGCAACACTACAGTTGGTAACGCTTGGCCCTTCCGGAGCCTTCGCCCAGGCCAACATGAAGCTCGAGGGCGACATTATTCCCACCGACGACGGCGACATCACGGTTCATCCGGTCGAGCATGCCAGCCTGGTGCTCGGCTTTGGCGGCGAGACCATCTATGTCGATCCGGTTGGCGGCGCCGTGCTCTATGAGGGCCTGCCCGCCCCCACCGCCATCCTGGTCACGCATGGCCATGGCGACCACTTCGATATCCCCACGCTCGAGGTGATCGCCGGCACGGCGCCAATCCTCACCAGCCAGGAGGTGTTCGACCGGCTGCCCGAAGCGCTCAAGGCCAATGCCAGCGCCATCGCCAATGGCGAGGATGTCAGCCTCAACGGTATGATCGTTCGCGCTGTGGCGGCCCACAATGTCAGCGCAGACCGGATGCGCTACCACCCCGTCGGGGTTGGCAACGGCTATGTCATCGCGCTCGGCGACAAGCTCGTTTATGTCGCTGGCGACACCGAGCCGACCGACGAGATGCTGCGACTGCGCGATATCGAGATCGCCTTCCTGCCGATGAACCTGCCCTATACCATGTCGCCCGACCAGGCCGTGGAGGCGCTCAACGTCTTCAAGCCCCGCATCGCCTATCCCTATCACTACAGTGGCAGCGACCTCTCCGTGCTCAAGGAGCGTCTGGGCCCCGATACCGAATTGCGGCTGCTCGACTGGTATCCGAACGGCGCCTAGCACGGAGCGAAAGTCTTGACTCTGGGGCCATTTGCCCCGATAAGCCCGACCTGAAGCGTGCGCCGGGTCTCCTGGCGCGCTTTTCTTTGTTTGAAAACGCTGTTCGAGGCTGCCCGCCGGATTGATATCAGGCGCATGCAAGAAGACCGCAGGATCTGGGCTTTACACCTGCGGCGCCACAGAGCGCGACACAATGGGACCGGGCGTTTGACGCTCCCGGTTAAGCTATGACTTTCGCCGTGATCAAGACCGGTGGCAAGCAGTACAAGGTTGCCGCCAACGACGTTCTCAAGATTGAAAAGCTCGATGCCGAAGCCGGCACCATCGTCACCTTCGACCAGGTGCTGATGGTTGATGGCGAAGTCGGTGCTCCGCTCGTCGAAGGCGCGCTCGTCGCCGCCGAACTGCTCGAGACCCGCAAACAGAAGACGGTCATCATCTTCAAGAAGAACCGTCGTCACAACTATCGTCGCCGCAATGGCCACCGCCAGCTGCTGTCGACCGTGCGCATCACCGAGATCCTGACCGGCGGCGCCAAGCCGACGATCAAGGCCGCCGGCATTGCCGCCTCGACCGAGAGCGTGACCGAGAAGGCCCCGGCCAAGAAGGCTGCGCCCAAGGCTGCTGCCGCCGAAGCCACCGAGGCCAAGGCCCCGGCAAAGAAGGCCGCGCCC
>CBFGMY010000071.1:0-18085 GCA_965650055.1 uncultured Devosia sp. | reverse complement strand
CGCCCTTGCCATCTCGAACTTCCTCCGCCAGCATGACCTGGTTCAGGTTCAATGGGTAACTCTCAGCTCCGGAAACCTCCGGAACACCCCAGCGAGACGCCCCACACTTAATGAGAGCTTTGTGACAGTGCAAGACACTTCCGTACCCGCGGCGGATGCGCCAATGGTCGTATTCAACGGGCCGATGGCCATTGTCGGCGGTGGCGCCGTAGACCCGGCTCTGCTGGTTGAACTGGCCGGGCGCGGCGTGCCGCTGGTGGGTGCCGATGGTGGCGGGGACGCCATTGGCGATGCGGGCCTCTTGCCGGCAGCCATAATCGGCGATCTCGATTCGCTGCGCGATCGGGCTGCGTGGGAGGCGCGTACCCGCGTGATCCACATGCCGGACCAGATCACCACCGACTTCCAGAAAGCGATCCGCGCCACCAGCGCGCCGGTAACGCTGGCACTGGGCATGACCGGCAAGCGGCTCGATCACACGCTGGCGGCGCTGAGCGCCGTGCTGCAATACGCGCCGGTGCGAAGGTTGCTGCTGGTGGACGAAGTGGATGTGGCGCTGGCGGTGGTGGGGCCGATACGCTTCGAGGCCGGTGTGCGGGAGCGCGTATCGATCCATCCGCTGCTGCCGATCCGGTTCACGCAGTCGACGGGGCTCTATTACCCCATGGATGGGTTGCTGCTGGAGCCGGGCGGGCTGATCGGGACGTCCAATGAGGGGACGGGCGGGCCGGTCGAGATCGTGCCTGATGACGAGACGCCATGGCTGCTGATCCTGGGCAAGGAGCGGCTGTGGGATCTGGTGGGGGCGGCAAGCAAGAGTACCCCCTCCTAGCCTCCCCCTGAAAAGGGGGAGGAACCTCATCCAGTCCGTGGCCCAGCCCTGCCACGGCCACCGGCCGGATTCCTCCCCCTATCAGGGGGAGGCTAGGAGGGGGTATCCCCCAAACAAAAAGGCGGGCCTGAGCCCGCCTCTGTCATTCCTTGCCGCCGCTTAGTGCGCGTGGGCGGCTTCCTTGACCGCGTCCTGCACCTTTTCGAAGGCGCGGACCTCGATCTGCCGGATGCGTTCGCGGCTGACGTCATATTGCTGGGCCAGCTCTTCGAGAGTGGCCGGATTGTCCTGCAGGCGGCGGGCCTGGAAGATGGCGCGCTCGCGCTCGTTGAGCACATCCATGGCGCTGGTCAGCAGGCCCATGCGTTCCGAAAATTCCTGGCTTTCGCCCAGGCTGGTTTCGGCGCTCGGGGTGTCGTCGACCAGCCAGTCCTGCCATTCGGACGAGCCTTCGTCGGCGCGCATCGGCGAGTTGAGCGAGGCGTCACCCGACAGGCGCGCATTCATCGACACCACATCGTCCTCGGTTACCTTGAGGGTGGTGGCGATCTGCTTGATCTGGTCGGGATGCAGCGAACCATCGTCGAGAGCCGCGATCTGGCCCTTCACCTTGCGCAGGTTGAAGAACAGTCGCTTCTGGGCGGCGGTGGTGCCGATCTTGACCAGGCTCCAGCTGCGCAGCACGTATTCCTGGATGGCAGCGCGGATCCACCACATGGCATAGGTCGCCAGGCGGAAGCCCTTTTCGGGCTCGAAGCGCTTGACCGCATGCATCAGGCCCACATTGCCTTCCGAGATCACCTCGGAAATCGGCAGGCCATAGCCGCGATAGCCCATGGCGATCTTGGCCACGAGACGAAGATGGCTGGTGATGAGCTTCTGGGCGGAACCCGGGTCCTGATGCTCCTTGTAGCGCTTGGCGAGCATGTATTCTTCGTCCGGTTCCAGCATGGGGAACTTGCGGATTTCCTGAAGATAGCGGCTCAAGCCCCCTTCGGAGGAGAGGACTGGAAGATTGGTCTGGGCCATGGACGCACCCCTTTCTGGTTCCCCCGCATGACGCGGGCGGACGCGTGTTTGGCAATGGCCGTAACCGGCCCATCGGCAAACAACGATGATCTATATAGGACGCAATTGGGCGATTGTAAGAGCACCAAGAGATTGAAAATGCAGAACCCTGCATATGGTTCCCGATAAATTGCGAGCGCTGATCGAACAGCGCCTTGGCGGAGCGAACCTGGCAGCATGGCTGCTCCATAGTTGGCTGGTATTCCGCTAATATTGGGCCCCCAAACAGGAGGTCCGACAAATGAAGTTCATGGCTTCCATGGCGCTGGCCGGCACCCTTATGGTGCAGCCGGCGCTGGCTCAGTCCATTGAAGGTCAATGGTTCTCGCGCACCGAACTTGGTGGCATCGTGGTCGAGACGATCACGGTCATCACCGGCAACAGCTATATCAGCAACAGCCAGTCGGTGGTTGGCGGCTTTCCCTATGCCATCAGCCAGACCGGCGAAGCGATGTTCACCCCGCCCGACAATCTGCGCCTGGTGGTGCTCGACTGGCAGCCGCGCTGGCAGAATGGTGGGCCGGTGCGCATGCCGCCCAACAGCAACTACACCATCCTCAGCCTTGACCAGACGCAAATGATCGCTGTCGACAATATCTGCACCATGAACGCCAGTCCTGCGGCCTGCACCCTGGCGTTCCAGCGCATGTAGGGGCCAACGCCGATTGCGCTAGCGCGCAAAGGCCTTGTCATAGCCTTCGAGCGCATCCTCGAGCGCCTGCAGGTCATCCGGCAGCGGCGCTTCGAAGAACATCTCTTCGCCCGTCACCGGATGCTCGAAGCCCAGCTCCGCCGCATGCAGCGCCTGGCGGCCGAGCGCCTGGATGGGGCCGGCGACATCTGGCGGCAGCTTGTTGATCTTGGTGGCAAAGCCGGGCGCGTAAACAAGGTCGGAGACCAGCGGATGGCCGATATGGGCCATGTGCACGCGGATCTGGTGGGTGCGGCCGGTTTCGAGGTGGCACTGCACGCGGGTAATGTCCCAGCCAACATCGCCGAAGCGGGCCTCGACGAAATAGTGGGTGATCGCCTCGCGCCCATCCTTGCGCACCGCCTGCTTCAGGCGATTGTTCTGGTCGCGGCCGAGGGGAGCATTGATGGTGCCCTTGCCGGTTTCGGTCATGCCCCAGACGAAGGCGATGTAGGCGCGGTGGAGCGGGCCGGTGCGGCCATGGTCGGCAAACTGCTCGGAGAGGTGCTTGTGCGCGGTCTCGGTCTTGGCGGCGACCATGACGCCGGACGTATCGCGATCGAGCCGGTGCACGATGCCGGGGCGCTTGACGCCGCCAATGCCGACCAGGCTGTCGCCGCAATGGAACAGCAGCGCATTGACCAGCGTGCCATCGGGCGAGCCTGGGGCAGGGTGGACCACCATGCCGACGGGCTTGTTGACGACGATGAGCTGATCGTCCTCGTAGAGGATGTCGAGCGGGATATCCTCGGGATGCGGCTCGGCCTCTTCCGGGGGTGGGGCAAGAAGGACGATTGTCTCCCCCTCGGTAAGCCGGTATTTGGGCTCGCTGACGGTTGTCCCGTTTATGCTGACGGCGCCATTGAGGATCAGATCCTTGATGCGGCTGCGGCTCAGTACGGTGTGGGCCTTGGCGAGGCCCCCATCGAGCCTTTCGCCAGCCATGCCGACATCGACGACTACTTCGACTTCCTCGCCCTCGAACTCTTCAGCGGTATTTTCAGCCATGAGCGATCCTAATCAGACTGGGCCAGCCGGCCCCAAAGCGGACGAGCCACTGTCCCCCGAGGCGCTGGCCATGTTCGGCAAGGCGCGCCGCTCGTTCGGGATATCGATCGGCATCCTGTTGCTGGGCTTTATGGCGATTGGCATCGCCCTTGTCTATCGCGTGATGCGCGACGCCCCGCCACCATCAGTGGCCGAAAGCGTGGCGGTGCCAGACGGGGCCGAGGTGGTCTCGGCCGTGGTCAGCGAGGGTGCGATCAACGTGACCTACACGGTAGGCGGGGTGACGACGCTGGCGCTGTTCGATCAGGCGACGGGGGAATTGACCCGGAGCGTGGTGATCGGGTCGGAGTAAGGAAGAGTACCCCCTCCTAACCTCCCCCTGAAAAGGGGGAGGAACCTGCCCAGTGATTTTCGTCGATCGTGCCACAAGCTCGATCGGTCCCTCCCCCTATCAGGGGGAGGCTAGGTGGGGGTATCCAAGAAAGACTCTGCTACCGCCCCTGGATTTCCTTGAGCGCCGCCATGCGGTCCGTCACCGAGCCGCCCTTGCGGCTGCCCTTGGCCGGCTGCATAGGCAGCGCGTCGCTGCTCTCGCCATCGTCGGCGAAGCGCTGGACGCGGTCGAACAGGCTCTCTTCGGCGCCGCTGGGCACGGGCGTTTCGGTATCGACGGCATAGACCAGCCGGCTGACGCTGGCGGCGATGTCATTGAGCTTTTCGCGCAGATAGGCTTCTTCGAGGCGTTCGGTATCCCAGTCCGCCAGGATGGTGGATTCGACGTTGCTGACCTTCTTGCGCAGCTTTTCCACTTCAGCTTCGAGGCTGAGCTTGTCGGCCAGCAGCAGTTCGGCGCGACCCTCGGATTGCTCCACCACCTGGCTGGTTTCGGCGAGGAGAGCATTGAGGCGGTTCTCGGCGCTGGCGATGCGCGCCTCGGCGGCGACCAGGCTATCGGCCTCGGCATCCTTCTTGTCGTCGCGGGTGGTCAGCGCCGCGCGCATCTGGGCGATGGCGGCCGTGGCCTCGACGCTGCGCCGATCGGAATTTTCGAGCCGGGTGATCAGGCTCTTGGCCTGGTCTTCGAGGAAGCTGGCGCGCTTGCGCTCGATGGCGAGAGTGGTGGTGAGGCGGTCGATATCCTCGTCATAGTCGCCGGTCAGCGGCTTGCCATCGGCGTCGGTGCCGCGAGGCAGGCCACCGCGCAGGGTGTCGCGCAGTTCGGCGATTTCCTCGCTGCGCACATCGAGTTCACGGTCGCGCATGCGCAGGCGCTGCGCCAGGTCGGTGCCGTCGCGCTCAAGCTCGGTAACGCGGGCGCGCAGTTCGGCCTCGCGGGCTTCGAGTTCGCGGACCACGGCCAGATGCTGGTCGCGCTCGGCCTTGAGCTGGCCGAGATCGCTGCGCTTCTGGTTGACGTCGCCCAACTGCTCGGCGAGGCGCTTGCGCAGGGTTTCGACATTCATTTCGAGCCGGCGGGTCGACAGCGCGAATTCGGCGCGCAGCTGATCCTTGTCGGCGCGGAACTCAGCCATGGTGATGGGGGTAGCCGCCTCGATGCGGCGCTTGGTCAGGCGCACGGCGCGTTTCCACACTGCCGGCAGGATGATCAGCGACACCAGGCCCGCTACCAGCAGCCCCAGGGCGAAATACATGATGTTCTCGATGACCATCGGTCAAACTCCGCAACCGTACCGGCCTGCAATACGGGGCAAATGTCTATCTGGCAGCTCCAAGAAGGCGCCGCCATCTTTGCCAGCGATTAACCCTAACGCGTCCGCGCCGCGCCGTCACCTCAATGCCGGTCAACTCTAGGTGGCAAAACCGTTGGTCGGCGCCAGCGGCGCGGGCAGGTTCTGTTCGCCCAGCGTGGTGCGCAGCTCGATCTCGAGGTCGCGGCAGATCTGGCTGATCGGCACGTCGTTGGCATTGCCCTCGAAGGGATTGGAGGTGCTCTCGCCGACCTGGTCGAGCGACAGGTACATCCAGCCCAGCAGCGTGCTGAACGGGATGGACAGCCAGACGGCATAGGGACCGAGAATGTCGGAAAGCTCGGCAAACATTGGCACTGCGCCGAAGGGCAGCATGGTGCAGAAGATGGTCACGAACATGGTGCCGACAATCGCGTATTGGCGCGGATAGGGATAGTTCTTGATGCGGTCGGCCCGGCTCTGCTGGTCGTGCAGTTCGCGCATCGATTTCAGCAGTTCGCCATAGATCTGGGACGGCAACGCGCTGTCCTTGGACAGCTGGTTGATGTGGCGCATCTGCAGGTCGAGCACCTGCAGGGCCGGATAGCGCGCCTGCAGCACCGCCTCGGCATCGGCGCCGAGCAGCGGGGCGATCTCGCTGCGCAGCGGGCTGGCGTCCTCGACAATGTGGTAGCGCTTGCGGAATTCGGCATTGGCCGAATGCGCCACGGTCTCCCAGGGCATGGGGCGGCGCAGGGAAAAGCGCAGGGCAGTCAGCCAGGCCAGGTGGCGGTGGATAAGGATGCGGGCCGTGTCGCCATCGGCGAAGTCGCGGCAGAGGCCGGCCCAGATGCGGCTCGTCGCGGCAATCTGTGCGAACAGCTGCAGCGCCTCGCCGGCGCGGGACAGCACCTGCGCGTTCTTGAAGCCGGCGACCAGCGACACGGTGGTGCCCAGCACCAGCACCACGGGCCAGGGCACGCCAAATCCGGCAATGCCCGGAATATGATAGACGCCGATGGCGATGAGGCTGACCACGATCATGTAGATGACGCTGCGCCGCGACCAGAGCGCAAAATCGATCAGCCGATAAGACCGTCCCACATGCATGTCGTTCGTCTCCGCCAGACGGGCAGCCTCGCCCGCGCGAAATACCTAGCGGGTTTGGCTTATGCCGTCACGACCCTGCGAAGCCGCGACACGTCGCTAGGGGAAGGGCGCCGAGCGGGTGAAGATCAGGCCGGGGCCGGTGGGCGGGTCGACCTCCGCCAGCACGTTGCATGATTGGAGGGCAAAGACGACCTCGCGCGGCTCGGCGGGCTGCGGATAGCCTTCCAGCACCAGGTTGAAGGGGATTTCCTGGTCGTTGAAATAGAGCGTCTGCAGGCCGGGTTGGGCATGGCCCCAGACGATGAATTCGAGCTCGACGCCGAGCACTCCGCTCTGGCGCAGGCAGACGGAGAAATCGCCATGGCTGACATAGCCGTCCGCCGCGGGAGCGCAGATGTAACTCAGGCCCTTGATTTCCAGCCCCTCGGCGCGCGGCATCCAGTAGTCCTGCCTTCCCCACAGGTTCTCACCCATCAGATCGATGACGAAGCCGGGGCGGTTGCCGCGCATGTCATTGTCGGCGCCGCTATAGGTGCTGACCACGGTGATCGGCGGATCGGCCAGAGTTGCTTCGGAATTGACGTCACCGGGCCAGAAAACGGTGTCGACGCGCGGGATCATGCGTTGCCAGACCTCGCCGCCGCTGCGGTCGCCCTGCTTCCATTTGCCGGTGATGCCGTCGAGGCCGCCCCCGACCGTTGACACGCCGCCGCTATAGCCGAGATGGCCATAGCCATAGCGCGAGATGAACTGGCCCAGGCCCGTCATCTCGACGCTGGCGGAATTGCCGCCATCCTCGGCCCAGAAGCCGAGGCGCCATTCGGCCGCCGGGTCGCGGGTGAAGCGATACCAGCAACCGCCTTCGGGATCGTCGATGCAGCTCCATGTGCCGCCCTTGCTCAGCACGGCATAGCCGGGCGTTTCCTCGGATTCGCCCTGCCAGTCGATCATCCAGTTGCCTTCGAGCGGCAGATTGGGGTCGAGGGCCGGATCGCGCACATCAGGGCGGGGCTCGGGTGGAAAGGCCAGAGCCGGGTCGGGCTCGACGCCCGGTTGCAGGATGGCGGTCACCTGGCCATCGGCAAAGGTACCGGCCCAGGTCAGCCCGCCATCGGGCAGGCACGGGTCGCCCAGCGTCTTGGTGGCGGTGAGAGCCTCGCCCTCGACCAGGATATCGATGCGCTGCCGCTCGACCCGTTCGCTGCAGCCATAGCCGCTGGCATGCCAGGGCCCATCCAGCACGTCGGCCTTGAGCGGCTCTGCCGTGAAAGCACCGATGCTGCCATCAGCGCTACCGAGGCTGCGCACCTGGGCGAAATCGAGCGGCATGAGCTGGCTGCTCGAATTGCCGTCGATCAGGGGCAGGTCCCGCTGCGACAGCACCGTGCCGGCCATGGGCGCGGCGGAACGCTGGAAGGCGAAGACATCGAGCTTGGCGACAGTCCAGTCCGGCGCGATGACGCGGCCGATCTCGCCGATGAAGCGGGCATCGGCCTCCAGTTCGGATTGCTTGAGACCGCTTTCGAACAGGCGACGCAACGTCTCGCGGTCATCAGCAGTTTCGCTGTCGGATTCAAAGACCTGGACGCTCAGCACCACGCCGCCATTGGGCGGAATCTTGATGATGCTGGCGCTGCCGGTGCGGCGCGGAAAGGTGTGCGTTTCACCCTGGTCGAAATCGGCGATGGGCTCGCCGAGATAGGCCGAGACGGGATCGGCGCGGCCATTGAGCGGGCTGGCGAGGAACAGGATGAAGGGCTCGTCGGCACTCGAGAAGCGATCGAGCGTGCTTTCATTGAGGCTCTCCATCCGTCGCACCTGCACTTCGAAAGACAGCCAGCCATCGGCTTTCTCCTCCTCCGTCAGCAAATGGGCCATCGGCCGCAGGCGGTAGTCGAAACGGAAGTGGCCCTGGTCGCCGCCATCGACATCGAGGCTGCCATCGCTGAAGCCGGCGGTAGCCAGGAGGGCTGTTACGGTCGGGTGATCGAGATGGGCGCGGGCCGTGCCGACATAGTCGGCATTGCCGGCCAGCAGGGCGATCAGCGTCTGCCGGCCGCTGGTCAGCACGCTATCGAGGGTCTGGGTGAATTCCGCCCAGGCGCCGGAGGCGATCTCGGCGCCCCCACCCGCCTCGTTGAGCAAGGCAAGCCCGGTCGGCTGCTCGGCGAAGGGGCCTATCATATAGGCGTCGTGATCGCCTTCCTCGAAGTCGTCATAGCCGGTGATCGGCCCATGACCGACACGCCGGTCGAGCAGGTGCTTGCTTTGGGTCTCGCCGAAATGCACCTCGGCGTAAATGTCGGCATCGGTGCCCGAGCCGATGGAATCGTCGGTCTCGATTTCAAGCCGCAGGAACCAGCCCGATGAGGCCGGCGCCTGGTCGCGCCCCGGCACGAAGGCATTGCCCTCGGGATAGGCGCCGGCCGAGAGGATCAGATAGGGGAGCCTGGACAGGTCCTCGAAGCCGCGGGTGCGGATTTCCTCGTTCTCGCCCTCGGACTTGATGCGGTTCCAGAATGCCGCCTGGCGTGGCCCCATCGCCGTCATGGCGGCTTCGAGATATTGCACCCATTCGGTGCTGGCGCGGATGGCGAGGTCCTTGGCGCCGGCGAACAGCATGTCGGCATTGGCTGAACAGACCTCGCCGCGCTCGGCGCGCAGGATGACCTGGCATTGCGACTGGCGGAAATGGTGGCCGTCGAGGCCATCGAGGAAGTTGCCATCGGCATCGAGCAGGCCGCGGTTCTTGGCCTGAACGCGCGCCATCCAGGTCGAATCCAATGCCATGCCCGGCGGGTCGAGATAGAGCAGGGTGCCGTTCTGTCGCTCGTCGACGCTGAAGGTTATGCCCTCTGCCGCCGAACAGGCGCGAAAGGTTTCGCAGCTCGGCAGGTTCTGCAGCGGCGACAGGCCTGAGCAGAGCGGCCCCAGGCCCGTATCGAAGGCCCGCCCGCGCAGCAGGCTGCAGGATAGCGAGAACTTGCCGTGATTGGCGGGCGCGCCGGCTTCGCCCATTTCATAGGCGCCGGAATACAGCGACAGCGCAGCCCGCGCTTCCGGCTCGGTCTGCAGGAAGGTCTGGCAGCGGCGGTCGACGCCGTCGATCCAGTTCGAATGCGAATAGAAATCCTGCACGGCGTGGAGCGATGCGCCCAGCACGTTCTGCCCGGCGGTCAGGTCGCCCGGGCCGTCGCGCATGGAAGCCCAATAGAGCCCGATCAGGGTGCCGGCGGCGTAGCGCTCCCAGGTGCCCAGAACGCCCGATGTCGAGAACACATCGTCGAAATGCAGCTTGGCCAGCTCCGGTCGTCCAACCAGCACGGCATCCAGCCGTCCATCGCCGCCATTGAGCCACCACAGCGGATTATAGGCGTAGCTGTCGACATAGTCGGCATGCCAGGCGATGGAGTCGGCGGCCTGGGCGGAAAATCCGGCGCCCTCGTAGCGCGGTTCGCCCCCGAGCAGGGCACGTCGCGCAATGTCCTCGTGGTGCCAGGGATTGCCATCGATCAGGTCTTCGCCGGAAAAGCCAAAGGCGCTTCCCGCAGCGGCGAGGGCCGTTGCCACCAGAGCGGCTGTGGCGAGTACCCCGCGTCGCATGGACCTGTCTCCTCGGCGCGAGATTACACCCGCGCCGGAGCAAAATACAGCCGCGCCCGGAGGTCAGGGCTCGGCTTCGTCGGCCGTCGAGACGGCCAGCTTGCGCCGCACCCGGTGCAGGTATTCACGCCGGGTGAACGGGTTGGGTCCCGATCGCGGCCGGCTGCGGATATCGCCCTGCACCGGGCGGTAGTGGGCGAAGGTGGCGCCCAGCGCGCCTTCCCCACCGGTGAGACCCGGCAGTTGCTGCTGCACCTGCTGCATGCAGGCCGCACGGATTTCGCCCTCCAGCCGGGCCGTTGCACCATTGATCGTGGTCGTTTCGATCGTCGCGCCGGCTCGGCCCAGCAGTTGCAGCATGGGCCCCAGGGCGTCGGCCGGCAGTTCGAGCTCGAAGTGCTGGATCGGCTCACAGACCAGCGTGCCGCCCTGGCGCAATGCCTCGGCCAGCACCAGCGGCGTCAACTGCCGGAAGTCGCCCGCCGTGCTCACCGGGGACATGTGCTTCACCTCGGTCATGGCGATGTGGCAATCGATCACCTGCCAGCCATGCATGCCCTGGTGCAGCGTCTCGTGGACGGCCTCTTCCACCCCGCGATAAAAGGCCGCCGGCATTTCGCCCGGATCGACTTCGAGGGCAAAGCTGACGCCCGAGCCTGGTGGCATCGGATCGACGCGGAGGCCCACGGTCGCCAGGAAGGGGTTTGGCTGCTTGAACAGGAACTCGACCGCATGGCCGCTTGCCGCCGGCCGCTCGACGCAGATGATCGTCGATTCCCGGAACTGGATGGCCAGGCCAAAGTCATCGAGCAGGGTCTGCTGGATGACCTCCTTCTGCACCTCGCCATAGAGCGAGACGAATATCTGCTGTTCCTCGTCATTCTTGCGCAGGTTGATCAGCGGGTCCTGCTCGGCCAGTTGGGCCAGGGCCTGCCAGAGCGCGGCGCGGTCCCCGTGGCGGGATGCCACGACCTGGGTCTCGAGTGTTGGCGGCGCGAAGTGATGCGCAACCGCGCGCGGCGGCGCCACACCGACAATGTCGCCGATCCGCGCATCGGCGAGGCCCGAAATCCGGGCAACGCGGCCGGCGGTGAGTTGATCGGCGGCATGCGCCTTGCCCCGGTCGAACAGCTGGATGGCCGTGACCACCGCACCCTTTCCGGCGCAGGTCACCTGGTCGCGCACGGCCAGCCGGCCCGAGAAGAGCCTCACATAGGCCAGCTTGTCGCCCGCCCAACCGCGGTCAATCTTGAAGACCACGCCCGAAACCGGCGCGTCGTCGTCGCCGGCCAGGGCGGGCAGCAGGCGGGGAATGGCCGCCAGCAGCGGCTCGATGCCGGCGCCTGCAATGGCCGAGCCGAAGAAGACCGGATGCAGCAGACCGGCCTGGCTCTGGGTCTGCAAGGCGGCCTCCAGGCGCTCCGGCACTATGGTCCGCGGGTTGCCCAGATAGTCGGCCAGCAGTGCATCGTCCCGTTCGGCCAGCATGTCGAGCAGGAGCGCCTGACTGTCGGGGGTGGTGAAATCGGCTGGCACGAAGCGGGCAGCCTTGCTGCCGGTGTCCACAGCTTGTCCCATCGGCACGATGTCCGGCGTCAGACGGCTGGCGATCGCGGCGAGCACTGCGCCGATGTCGGCGCCGGCCCGATCGATCTTGTTGACGAAGATCAGTGTCGGGATGCCCAGCCGTTGCAGCGCTCGCATCAGCACGCGGGTCTGCGCCTGCACGCCCTCGACGGCCGAGACGACGAGGATCGCGCCGTCGAGCACGCCCAGCGTGCGTTCAACTTCGGCGATGAAGTCGGGATGTCCCGGCGTATCGATCAGGTTGACGGTAACGTCGCCGATCGGGAACGACACGACCGCGGCCTTGATCGTTATGCCGCGCTGGCGCTCGAGGGCCAGAGTATCGGTTTGTGTGCTGCCGCTGTCGACGCTGCCGACTTTGGCAATGACCCCGGCCGCAAACAGCAGCCGTTCGGTCAGACTTGTCTTACCCGCGTCGACATGGGCAAGAATCCCCAGGTTCAAGGTTCGCATGGACCATCAGTTTCTCAAGATTTCGGAAGGTGTTTCTTGATGAACTGAAGGCTGCCATCGGTCGGTCCTTTCCCCGTTTGGAGGCCTGCAAAGTAACACAGGGCCGCCGCGAGGCAACCCTGTGGGGTCGATCGGGCCTTGCCTGCGCCGCCAATGCCGGCGGCGAGCAAGAAAGGGTCAGGTCAGGCCCATTCCTCGTCGACGAACTGCCGCGAGGAGTTCAGCCGGGGGAAGGTGATATCCGGCACCGGGCAGTCGAGGAAGGCACAGAGCGGGCCCCAGCCCTCGCGCACATCCAGCGTCAGGAGGCGCGATGGGGGGATGGTGGCCTGCACGGTGGCGATATGATCCTTGAACACGCCTGTCGCATGCGCCCGCTCGTTCAGCCGGTCATCGAAGAGGGGCTTGACCACCAGGTCGTATCCCATGCTGGCGATGGCGTTGGGATGGTCGGCGCGATGCTGGCCGCGCCCGGCGATGAAGGGAGCGATGGTGGCCTGGACGCTGTCGAACCATTGGTCGGGGTCGCGCACGGTGAGGATCACCTTGGCTGTTGGGTAATAGTCCGCCAGCTCGCGCCAGAAGCGGGCGCCAGGCCAATCCACCTGCGAGCGGTAGCCGGCAAAGGCCGCGTCCCAGTCGATGGCCTCGCCGCGGGCCGCGGCCTGCCATGGCGGCAGGAGATGGGGATGGTCGCGTACTTCGAACATGTGATGGGTGGGACCAAAGCCGAGATGTTCGAGCGCAATCTTGAGCGAGCTTGTGCCGGTGCGTCCGAAGCCGGCGCCGATGATGTCCAGTGCCATTGTGGGGCTCCTTCAGGCCGGGGCGTGGCGGCGGTGAGCGACCGCCGTCGCTACGGCAAAACCGATGCGGACGAGACCCTGCAGCAGGTGACCGACACCCGGCCCATGGAAGGTCATCCGCGCATAATAGCTTTCTTCGTCCCCTTGCCAATTGGGTTGAGCCGCGGCCCTGGCGATCGCTTGGGTGAGCAGGACAGTGCTGATATCCATTTCAAACTCCTCCGATGCGCCCTGTTGGCGCGGTGAGGAGAGAGTGCGCCGCATGCCCCGGCGCCGTCCTTTAGCCGATCCTAAAAGTTGCAAAAAACGCGCAAGTTCTCGTCACTGCAACCCGGCCAAGGCCAGTCCATCGGTCAACACGGCGAAGCGTTCGTCCGACCGCACGGCAATCACCTCAAGTCCGGCCAAGCTGGTTTTTGGGGCGATTTCCAGCAGACGATGCAGGGCCGCCCTGGCCTCGTCTAGGCGACCGAGGTGGGCGTAGGCGGCCGTCAGCATCCAATAGGTGGGTGGCCAATCCACCAGGGTGGCGCGGGACTGTTCCAGCCACTCGATCGCGCCGGCGAAATCCCGCTTGAGGAAGCGGCAGAAGCCGATGCCGGCCAGGCTCTCATAGGCCTCGGGCGCACCCGGACTGAGCTGGTAGGCGCGGCGATAGCAGGCCTCGCCTTCGTCCAGATCACCGACCAGCATGTTGCAGATGCCCGCCAGCACCAGCACGGCCACGTTGTGCGGGTTGGCCTGCTGCGCCCGGCGCACGGTCGCCAGTCCTTCAGCCCTCATGCTGCCAATGGCCAGCAGCGAATGGCCGCTCACCGCCAGGACCATGGGATCGTCATCACCGAAATGCAGGGCCGCGCGCGCCAGTTCCAGACAGCGCGCCGCCTCGTCCGGCGAAAGGTAGGTCAGCGATACCGTGCTGCGCCGCGCATAGGCCCAGGACGCGTAGGCCAGCGCCAGGGCGTAATCCGGCTGCAGGGCGATGGCCCGTTCGAGGTGGCCACGGGCCACGTCATAGCCATCGGGGTCGCGGGAATAGAAATGGGGCAGGGCACGCAGGAAATGGTCATAAGCCTGCGGATTGTCCGGCCAGCGGCGACGCGAGCGCTCGATCTCGGCGCGGCGAAGCTGAGGTTCAGCCAGGCCAACCACCGCCTCGGTCACCCGATCCTGGAATTCAAAAATCTGGCCGAGTTCGCCATCGACGCTGGCGGCCCACAGATGCGTGCCGGCTGAGGCATCGACGAGCTGGGCGGTCACGCGCACCCGCTCACCCGCCAGCCGGACACTCCCCTCCAGCAGGTATCGTACGCCCAGGTCCTGGGCGACCTGGCGTACATCGACCGGTCGGCCCTTGTAGACGAAGCTCGAATTGCGCGAGACCACCGAAAAGGTCTTGAACCGGCTGAAGGCGGTAATCAGGTCCTCGACCAGGCCGTCGGCAAAGTAGTCGCGCGTCTGGTCACCGCTGAGGTTGATGAAGGGCAGCACGGCCAGCGACGGCCTGCCGCCATCCGTTGGCGGGGCCGTGGCGGGTGCGTCGTCCAGATCCAGGCGATAGCCGATGCGGGGAACGGTGACGATCCAGTCCCGGTTGTCGTCGCGCTTGCCGAGTTCCTTGCGCAGGGCGGCCACCTGTACGGTGATATTGCCGTCCTCGACTGTGAGGCCGGGCCAGACCCGTCGCATGATATCGGATTTGGATACGACGCCACCGGACACTTCGAGCATGGCTTCCAGCAATGTGAGCCCGCGCTGGCCGATAGCAACGGCTTTGCCGTCCCGCAGCAATTCACGCCCGGGGCGGAGTACGAACGGACCAAAGCTGTATTGCTGCTCGCCCATGGCAGCAGCAATACAGCCATTTTTCCGCTTGCGGGAGTGGGGCGCCTAAGCGAGCCGGCCGAGACCTGCCGTCAGAACGGGTTCCAGGTCGGCTCGTTGGTGAATTTGAGATAGCCGATATTGATGCCGAGGCGGGCGCCGACGCCGGAGCGGATCGGTACGATCACGATATTGGAGCGCTTGATGACCGTCATGCCGAAGCCGCCCACCACATAGGCCGAGCCGTCGACGCCGACGAAGCGGCCGAGCACGTCCTGGATCTGGTTGAGGTTATAGACCAGCATCATGACCTTGGAGCCGTCGCCGCCCACGTCGAAGCCCACCGACGGGCCCTGCCAGTAGACGTTATATTCGCCGGCATTGCGGGTGTAGAGCACGCCTTCGCCATAACGCGCGCCGGCGAACAGGGCGCCGCCGGCATCCTCGCCCAGGATATAGCCATTGGGCAGGCCGAACTGGCTCACCGCGCGCTCCACCAGCGAGGCAAGACCCTGGCTGGCCGAGCCAAAGAACTGCTTGCCGCTGTCGACCAGGTCTTCACCGGCATAGGTGTCGCTGAGCGAACCCTGGGCGAACGCTGCCGGCACCGGTGCCGCCAGGGCAACCACGAGGGCAATGAAAAGGGCTAGACGCTTGAACATCAAAATCTCCCGGGGCGAAAGGCAAGGCGGTCGGTTACGGAGTCGTTAAGGCTTGGACCGTAGTTTTGAGGCCGGACTTTGTTCGCCGACATGCCGATCATTGGATCGATGATGAAGCAAACCTCTAAACAAATCTTAACCATGCTCGCCTTTGTTTTGCCGCTATTGGGCATGGCCTGGCAGGCCGTCCTGCCGGTGCGCGCGCAGTCGGTGGTGACGCTGATCGTCACCAATCCGCTGACGGGCGTGGCCATCTACGGCATGGACCCGGTGAGCTACTTCACCGAGCCCGAGCCGCTGCTGGGGCGGGCTGATTTCGAATATATCTGGCAGAACGTGCCCTGGCATTTCGCCACCGCGGCCAATCGCGATGTCTTCAAGGGCTCCCCCGAAATCTATGCGCCCCAGTTCGGCGGCCATGGCACGATGGGCATGGCGCGGGGCTATGTGTCGGACAGCAATCCGACGATCTACGCGGTGTTCAAGCAGCGCCTCTACCTCTTCTACTCGGCCGCCAACCGCGAAGCGTTCCTTTTGGCGCCCGATACGGCGGCGATCGAGGCGGAGGCCAATTGGGCCGTGCTGTCCAAGGACCTTTCGATCAACTAGCCCCTGCGGGCGCATTTGGTCTGTCCACTTTTGTCGATCACCCTCTAATGTCGGGGAAACTGATTCTATGGAGACTGCCCGGATGGACATCATCGAGCTCAAGGCAACCGATCTGGCGGCCATGCTGTGCTCCAGGGTCTGCCATGACCTGATCAACCCCATCGGAGCGATCGGCAACGGGCTCGAAGTGCTGGCCGATCCCAACCAGACCGATATGGCCGAAGGCGCGCGCGACCTCATCGCCAGCGCCGCCCGGCAGAGCCGCGCCAAGCTCGAATTTGCGCGCCTGGCCTATGGTGCCTCCTCGACCTCCGGCACCGATATCGATACGCGGGAATGCGAGCGCGTGGCCCGCATCCTGTTCGAGATCGAAAAGGCCGATCTCGAATGGAACGTGCCGCTGATCCTGTTGCCCAAGCACAAGGCCAAGCTGTTCATGAACATGCTGCTGATCGCGGCCATGTCGGTGCCGCGCGGCGGCAATGTCACCGCATCGATCCTGGGCGATGCGGGCAACGAGAAGTTCGAATTCACCTCGAGGAGCGATCCGGAGAAGCGGCAGAAGACGCTGATACCATCGGGCTCCGCCGGCCTTTTGTCCGGCATGCCGGAAGAGGGCTTCGTCGACGCGCGGGGCATCCAGCCGTTCTATACGGGCCTGCTCGCTCGCATGACCGATATGGAGGTCAATATCGGGATCGAGAACGACATGTTCTTCCTGACTGCGACGCCCAAGCCAGCCGCCGCGGCGCTGGAGCAGCCGACGGCATAGTTTGGCGACCGAAACGCCAGCACTCCGCTAACCAATTCCTAGGATGTGCCGCTCATAATCGGAACGAGCGTTAGCCTCTGCGGAGTCCCCGGGCAATGAAGTCCTGCCTCATCGTCGATGACTCGAGCGTGGTGCGCAAAGTGGCGCGCCGCATCCTCGAAAACATGGACTACATCGTCGAGGAAGCCGAAGACGGGCAGGACGCCTTCGACAAATGCCGCCAGGAAATGCCGGACGCGATCCTGCTCGACTGGAACATGCCCATCATGAGCGGGCTGGAATTTCTCAAGCTGCTGCGGGCCTATGTGGGCGGCGACAAGCCGCATATCGTCTACTGCACGGTCGAGAACGACATCGGCGCCATCGCCCTGGCGCTCAAGGCCGGCGCCAGCGACTACATGATGAAGCCGTTCGATCGCACCATTCTCGAAGCCAAGTTCGACCTCGGCTCGTCGCTCGCCGCCTAGGCGGTTTTTTCAGCTCTGCCAAGCAGATAGCTCTTTTCACGCTCGTTGCGGGTCAGTTCCGCGGCGCGGCGAAATTCGAGCATGGCCTCGGTGTGCCGGCCGAGCTTGCTGAGCATGTCGCCGCGCACGCCATAGAGCAGGTGATAGTTGCGCAAGGTCGGATCGTCCTTGATGGCATCGATCAGCACCAGCGCTGCCGCCGGCCCTTGGGCCATGGATACGGCGACCGCGCGGTTGAGCTCGATCACCGGCGAGGGCGTCACCTGGGCGAGGACCGCGTAAAGCGCTGCGATGCGAGCCCAATCAGTATCGGCCCCCTTGCGGGCGCGGGCATGGCAGGCGGCGATGGCGGCCTGCAGCGCATAAGGCGCATTTTGACCACCCAGGGCGATGGCGCGGTCGAGCGCTGCCAGGCCCCGGCGGATCAGCAACTGGTCCCAGCGGGAGCGATCCTGATCGAGCAGCAACACCGGCTCGCCCTGCTTGTCGGTGCGGGCGGCGGTGCGCGAGGCCTGGATTTCCATCAATGCCAGCAGGGCATGGACCTCGGAATCGTCGGGCGCCAACTGGGCCAGGATGCGGCCAAGGCGCATCGCCTCCTCGCAGAGCTGGGGTCGGATCAGGTCATCGCCCGCGGTGGCGGAATAGCCCTCGTTGAAGATGAGGTAGAGCACGCCCAATACCGAACCCAGCCGTTCCTCGCGCTCGGCGCCACGGGGCACCTCGAAGGGAATGCCGGCATCCGATATGGCCTTTTTGGCGCGCACGATACGCTGGCCGATGGTCGGTTCGGCAGCAAGGAAAGCGCGGGCGATTTCCTCGGTAGTGAGCCCGCCCAAGAGGCGCAGGGTCAGCGCGACCCTTGATTCTGCTGGCAAAATCGGATGACAGGAGGTGAAGATCAG
>CBFGMY010000070.1:0-18207 GCA_965650055.1 uncultured Devosia sp. | reverse complement strand
CACATGTACCGTTCCGAGACCGACACAGAGGTCATCCCCCACCTCATCGCCGAGGGCATCAACGCCGGACTCGACCTCGAGCAGGCGACCCGCGCCGCGATGGGCCGGATCAGGGGCGCGGCGGCGGTGCTGGCGTTTGGCGTGCTGCTGGTGATCGCCAGCCTCTAGGATTAGCGCGACCCATCGCCGCCTTGCGGATGACGGGGGAGCGGCTATGGTGCGCGCAGCCTAGAACTTCTCCAAACTGGCTCTCCATGTCCGATCATCGTCCTGCCGATCATCCTTTCGTCCAGAAGCCGAAGATCGGCGTCGTGCTGCTCAACCTGGGCACGCCCGATGCCACCGACTATTGGAGCGTGCGGCGCTATCTCAAGGAGTTCCTCAGCGATCCGCGCGTCATCGAGACGCCGAAATGGCTGTGGTGGCCGCTGCTGAACCTGGTGATCCTGAGCTTTCGGCCGCAGAAGAGCGGGCATGCCTATGCGCAGATCTGGGACAAGGAAAAGAACGAGAGCCCGCTGCGGGTGATTACCCGCAACCAGGCCGAAGCACTGGCAGCCCGGCTGGCTGGGAATGCGGACGTCGTGGTCGATTTTGCCATGCGCTATGGCAACCCCTCGACCAAAAGCGTGCTGGAAAAGATGCAGGCCGCAGGATGCCAGAAGATTCTGCTGGTGCCGCTCTATCCGCAATATTCGGCAACGACGACGGCAACCGCTAATGACAAGGCGTTTGAGGCCCTCGCCGGCATGCGTTGGCAGCCGGCCGTGCGCACGGCGCCGGCCTATTTCGAAGACCCCAAATATGTCGAGGCGCTGGGCAACTCGATCCGCGACGGTGTGGCGGCACTCGATTTCGAGCCGGATCTGGTGATCACCAGCTATCACGGCATGCCGGTGGAATATCTCGAGCGGGGCGACCCCTACCATTGCCAGTGTTTCAAGACGACGCGGCTGGTGCGGGAATATCTGGGCTGGGATAAATCCAGGCTGATGGTGACGTTCCAGAGCCGGTTCGGGCCGACCAAGTGGCTGGAGCCCTATACCGACGTGACGCTGGCGGCCCTGCCGGGCAAGGGCGTGAAGAAGGTGGCCATCCTGGCGCCGGCGTTTTCGGCCGATTGCATCGAGACGCTGGAAGAGATCGCCATGCAGGGCAAGGAGACGTTCATGGAAGCGGGGGGCGAGAAGTTTGCCTATATCCCGTGCCTGAACGATAGCCCTGGCGGGATGGACATGATCGAGGCGATGGTGCGGCGGGAGCTGCAGGGCTGGATTTAGTCCCCTAGCCTCGATCCATGACACCCACTGGCGTTCCCTCGGGCTTTGACCCGAGGGTCACTCTCAGGTCGGCATAAGTGGCGAAAGGCCCTCGGATCAAGTCCGAGGGAACGTCGATGACTGGGTTGGACAAGGCCCGCAAGAAGGGTTCAGCCCGCCTTGCCGCCGTCGATGATGGCTTTGACTTCGCGCTCCACGGTGTCGAGCAGCCGATTGATGGCTTCGAGGCCGCGATCGACATCGGCGGCTACGATGGCGTCGGCCAGTTCGCGGTGGATGGGGAAGGAATCCAGACCGAAGGCATCGGCGGTGAAGGGCGACGAACCGCCACGCTCGAGAGCGTGGTCGAGGTTCATCAGCAACTGGCCATACATCGGATTGCCCGTGGCATCGTAGATGGCGCCGTGGAAGGCGTGGTCGGCCTTGCGCCAAGGGCGGCCGGCATTGACCTCGATCAGCAGGGCATCACAGAGGTCGGAAATCTGGCGGCGCTGGGCCGGCGTGGCGCCGACCGTTGCCTTGCGCACGACGTCGTTTTCCAGCGTGCGGCGAATTTCCATCAGGCGGAGCAGCGCCTCGCCTTCGAGGCGTACCATGGTGGGCACGAGCCCGCGCGAGGTCTGGACCCGGGCCGAGAGATAGGTGCCGTCGCCGCGGCGGCGGCGGATGATGCCGAGGCCCTCCCAGCGGTTGAGGGCTTCGCGGATGGTGGAACGGCCGACGCCAAGGGTGGCGGCGAGCGAGACTTCGGGGGGCAAGCGATCGCCGATCTTGAGGCCCGAGCGCTCGACCATGTCGGCCAGCGCGTCAAGCACCGCAACGCCGCGCGTGCGGGTTTCGAGCGGCTCGAGATAGCTCAATGCGCCTGGTCTCACTGCGCCAATTCCTCCGGCATGCCTAGCAAGCCACACACACCACAGTTCGCGCCGTTTGTCAGCCTTGCTATGAGACGCGCCGTGCCGAGCCGGGCTTGAGGGCGAGCAAGTCCGTCAGCGCATCGACCAGCAAATCCATCTGCGGCTTGGAATTATAGCCCTGCACCGAGAGGCGGACAATGCAGGTATCCTGCCATTTGAAGACGGGAACTTCGATGCGGTACTTGTCGTAGAGGTCGAGCTTGAGCTGGTCGACATCGCATTCGGGGATCGGCATGGCGACCATCTGCGGGGCGGAGAATTCCGGCGCGCTGAGCGGGGCAAGTCCCGTCCGCTCGGCGAGCCGCCGGGCGGTGTCCTGCGCCAGCGCCTGGCAATGGATCTGCACGGAGTCCCAGTCATTGTCGTGCCGGTACTCGAGCGCGGCGGGGACGGTGAGCCAGGGCGCCGGATCGCGCGTTCCCTGCATTTCGAGCTCGTCGATGAAGGGCGAATTGCCAAAGGCGCCCCTGGCGCCTGGTTCCTTGGACTTGTCGGTCCAGCCGTGGCTGATGACCAGCGGATCGATCAGGGCCTGGACTTCGGGGCGGGCATGCAGGAAGGCCGAGCCCTTGGGGGCCATCAACCACTTGTGGCAATTGCCGGAATAGAAATCGGCGCCCAGCCGGTCGAGTTCGAGCTTGATGTGGCCGGGCGTATGCGCGCCGTCGATGACGCTCCAGACGCCGCGCTTGCGGGCTTCGGCGATGGGCCGCTCGATGGGGAAGAGCAGGGCCGTGGGCGAGGTGATGTGGCTGAGGAACAGCACCCGGGTGCGGTCGGTCATGCCGCCAATGATGGCGTCGGCGAACTGGGCTTCCGAGGTCAGCGGCATGGGCACCTTGACCACCACGACTTCCGCACCGGTCTTGCGGCAGACATAGGCCCAGGTCTTCTCGAGCGCCGAGTATTCGTGGTCGGTGGTGAGGATCTGATCGCCCGGCTTGAGGGGAAGGGATTGGGCGACAATGTTGAGCCCAAGCGTGGCGTTGGTCAGGCCGACGATATTGTCCTGCACGGTGCCAAGTTCTTCGGCGAGCGCGATGCGGGGCTGGCGCATGGTCTCGGTGAGGTTGCGGCCGAGGAATTCCACCGGCTGGCGCTCGAGTTCGAGCTGCCAGCTCTGATAGGCCCGGAATACGGGGCGCGGGCAGGCGCCAAACGAGCCGTGATTGAGGAAGACGACATCCTCGCGAATGAGGAACTGCCGGGCGAGATTTTCAGACAATTCAGCGGCCTTTCAAGGTCGGGTCGAGGGCGTCGCGCAGGCCATCGCCGAACAGCGAGGTCGCGAGCACCGATATGGCGAGGGCGGCGGTGGGGAAGCCCGCCAGATGCCAGTAGAAGAACATGAAGTCGATGCCCTCGTTGATCATCTGGCCCCAGGTCGGCGTGGGCGGCGGGACGCCGACGCCGAGGAAGCTGAGCGAGGCTTCGAGCATCATTGCCAGCGGGATGGAGAGGACGAAGCCGATGATGATCGGGCTGATCGAATTGGGGATCAGGTGCCGGCGGATGATGTACCAGGGCGAGGCGCCCAAGGCCTGGGCGGCGCGAACGAATTCCTTTTCGCGGAAGGATTTGACCTGGGCGCGGACGAGGAGGCACACCTGGACCCAGCCAAAGAGCGCGGCGATGAAGACGATGGTGCCATAGCCGCCGCGGGTGATGGCGCCGAGCAGCAGAGCGGCGAGCAGGGGCGGGACCACCGAGAAGATCTCGATGATGCGCATGACGATCCAGTCGAGCCGCCCGCCGAAATAACCGGCAAGGGCACCCAGCGGGATGCCGACGAGGACGCTGAACAGGGCGGCGGTGAAGCCGATGGTGAGCGAGACGCGGGCGCCGTAGACGATGCGCGAATAGAAGTCGCGGCCGAGATTATCGATGCCGAACCAGTGCTCGGCGGAAGGGAAGGCCAGGGCCTGGGTCAGGAAGAGCTGCGCCTCGGGATCGACGGGGGTGATGATCGGCGCGAACAGCGCCATGAGGATCAGAATGGCGAGGACGACGCCGCCCACGACCGCTGCCTTGTTGGAGAGGAAGCGGCGCCAGGCGAACCAGAGCGGGCTGCGCTGGCGCGGGGTGGCCAGAGGCATGGTGGTGTCGGTCATTCGCCGCCTCCGACACGGATACGTGGATTGAGCATGGCGTAGACGATGTCGGACAGCAGGTAGGCCAGGCAGTACATGAAGGTGATCATCAGCATCAGCGCCATCTGCAGCGTATAGTCGCGCACCTCGATGGAGGAGACGAAGTAGGCGCCAAGGCCGGGGACGCGGAACATGGCTTCCACGAAGATCGAGCCGGTGGCCGTGCCGATGAACATGGGCAGGAAGACCGTGACCAGCGGGATGGCCGAATTGCGCATCACGTGCTGGAAGATGATGCGGCGCTCGCTCAGCCCCTTGGCGCGCAGCACGGTGACGAACGGCCGGTTGAGCGTGTCGAGCATGGCAGAGCGAGTGTAGCGGGCATAGGTCGCCAGCGGGATCATGGCATAGCAGATGATGGGCAGGATCCAGCGGTTGGGCTGCGGCCAGCCGCTGGCGGGGAGCCAGTTGAGCCAGACGGCAAAGATCAGGATCAGCAGCATGGAGGTGACGAAGACCGGGATGGTCAGGCCCAGCGTCGCCAGGGTGGAGGCAAGGTAGTCGATCCACGAATTGCGGTTGAGGGCGGCTGCCATGCCCAGAAGGATGCCGAGCGGAGCGCCGATGAAGACGCCCGAACCGCCCAGGATAAGGCTGGGGACCCAGGCACGGGAGATGAGTTCGACGACGGTTTCGCCCGGGCTCTGGAAAGGCACGCCGAAATCGAGGTGGAGCACGCCCCACATGTACTGGAAATATTGGACGTGCGGAGGCCGATCGAGGCCCCACTGCGCCATCATCTTGGCGCGCACGGCTTCGGACACCGGCATGTCATTGGCGTCGAACGGGCCGCCCGGCACCGAATGCATCATCAGGAATATGATGACCGACACCACGATGAAGGTGAAGGCGACCGAGAGGATGCGGCGGATGATGTGGGCTAGCATCGTGGGCTCCTCAATTGGTCACGATCGCCTCGACCCGGTGGCCCGGGGCGATGGTGACCAGTTGCGGGGTGGCGTTTGGAGCCGCGCCGGTCTGGATGACGGTGAACCGCGGTGTTTGGGCGCTGATTTCGTCGGCCGACAGAAAGGTGCGCTGGCGCCGGTCGCGGGGATTGGTGGCTGGAATGGCGTCGAGCAAAGCGCGCGTATAGGGGTGCTGCGGCTCGGCGAAGAGGCGCTTGGTGGGGCCTTCTTCCACCACGCGACCGCGATACATGACGACGACGCTGTCGGTCAGCGACTTCACGGTGGACAGATCGTGGCTGATGAAGAGGATGGAGAGGCCGAGTTCCGCCTGCAGCTTCTTAAGCAGGTTGATGATCTGCGCCTTGACCGTGACGTCGAGGGCCGAGGTGGGCTCGTCGGCGACAAGGACTGACGGTTCAAGGATGAGCGCGCGGGCGATGGCGACGCGCTGGCGCTGGCCGCCGGATAGCTCGTGCGGATAGCGGCTGCCGAAGCTGCGTGGCAGGCCGACGCGTTCGAGCCAGCCGAGGGCCTTCTCGCTCTGCTCGCGCGCCGTACCCATGCCGTGGATGTGCAGCGGTTCGGCAATGATCTGGGCCAGTGTCATCATCGGGTCCAAGGCGGAATAGCTGTCCTGGAACACGATCTGCATGCGCTTTCGGAACGGGACAAGCGCTGCGTTGTCGAGACTGGAAATGTCGGTGCCGTCGACAAGGATCTGTCCGCGGGACGGCTCGGTGAGGCGCATGGCCATGAGGCCTGTGGTGGTCTTGCCGGAGCCGGACTCGCCGACGATGGCGACGATACGATTGCGGGGGAGGACCACGTCGATGGTCTCGACGGCACGGAAATCGCCATAGCTGACGGTGAAGCCCTTGCGACGGCGGATGCGGAAGGATTTGGCGAGGCCGCGCAGCTCCAGCGCCGGCGCGATGGCATCCGGATCGCCCTTTGAGGGCTCGAATTTGGAGTGGAGGCTGGCCAGCAGGGTCTTGGTATAGTCGTGGCGGGGCGCCTCGAAAATCTGCTCGACCGAGCCCTCCTCCATCACCTCGCCGCCATACATGACCAGCACGCGATCGACCGTTTCGGCGATGACGCCGAGGTCGTGGGTGATCATGATCAGCGCCATGCCGAACTCGGCCTGCACCTTCTTGATGAGCTGGAGGATCTGGGCCTGGATGGTGACGTCGAGCGCGGTGGTCGGCTCGTCGGCGATCAGCACCTTGGGGCGGCAGGATAGAGCCATGGCGATCATGGCGCGCTGCAGCATGCCGCCGGATAGCTGGTGCGGATAGTATTTGAGGATGTCGGCGGCATTCTTGATCTCGACGCGGAGCAGGAGCTGCTCGGCTTCGGCCAAGGCTTCGCGCTTGCCGATATTGCGGTGCGCCTGGATGGTTTCGGCGATCTGGTGGCCGATGGTGAAAACCGGATCGAAGGCAGTCATCGGGTCCTGGAAGATCATCGCCGCGGCACGGCCACGCATGCGCTTGAGGTCTTCCTTGTCTGCCTTGAGGACGTCGATGCCGTCGAGGGTCATCCTGGCGGCGGTGACCTTGGCCGTGGCCGGCAGCAGGCGGAGCAGGGCGCTGCAACTGACCGACTTGCCGGAGCCGCTTTCGCCGACAATGCCCAGGCTTTCGCCTTCGTTGACGGTAAAGCTCACGCCACGGACAGCGTCGATCTGGCCGTCATACTGGCTGAAGCTGACCCGGAGGCCTTCGATTTCGACAAGTGGCATGAAGCGGCCCTGATATTTTGTCGTGTAACAGTCGGCCTCCCTCCCCCTTGAGGGGAGGGTTGGGGAGGGGGTGGTTCAGTGACGCACTGATCGACCCCCACCCTCGATCCCTCCCCTCAAGGGGGAGGGAAGGCTGACTGCGACATTGGACCTTACTGTTTCGTGATGTGCGTGAAGAAGTAGTGGCCGAGGCGGTCGAGCTGGGTGAAGCCGAGTGAGTTCGGCTGGACGCCGTCGCCACTGATCTGGTCGGAGACCACGGCGATGGTGATCGGGTGCACCAGGGGGATGATGAGGCCCTGGTCGATCATGACCTGTTCGGCATCGGCATAGAGCTTGTAGCGGGTGTCCCAATCGCTTTCGCTATCGGCCTTGGCAACGATCTCATCATATTCCGGGATGAAGTAGCCGTGGCGACCGCCATTGTAGAAGATGCCGTAGAAGTTGGACGGATCGAGATAGTCGTACTCGTAGGGCGCGATGAAGATGTTGTTCTTCTTGCCACGCAGGCCGTCCATCCATTCCGGACCGGGCAGGGCACGGATGTTGAGCGTGATGCCCAGGACTTCCTTGAACTCGGCCTGGAGATACTGCGCCATGGCGGGAATGATGGCGCCGTTATAGCCACCCTCTTCGCGATACCAGATTTCGACATCCGGGAAGCCGGCACCATCGGCGAAGCCGGCATCGGCCAGGAACTGCTTGGCCTTTTCGGGATCGAACACCGCCTGAGCGACGACGTCCGGATTGTAGCCAGGATAGCCGGGCGGCAGGATCGAGCCGGCCGGGATGGCGATGTCCTTGAGCACGGTCGACGTCAGCTCGGCGCGGTCGATGGCGTAGTAGAAAGCACGGCGGACGTTGACGTCGTTGAACGGCGCGGCATCGAGGTCGTACGAAATGTACGAGGTCGCAAAGACCGCGTTCTGGCGGATGCCATCGGGGTAGCGCTGGGTCGCCACCGGCACCTGGCCGGTATTGAGGAACGAGTAGTCGGCATCGCCGGCGAGGAAGGCGGGGAGGCCGACTTCGGGGGCGTTCAGCGTCGGATCGAGTTCGAGGCGATCGATCTGCGGTGACCAGGGGCCGGTATAGGTATCGGACTTGGTGAAGACGACCGAGTTATTTGACTTTTCCCAGCTCTCGATCTCGAACGGGCCGGAGGAGACGATCGACGCTACGTCGAGGGCCCAATCGTCGCCGAGTTCGTCGACCTTGTGCTTGGGAACCGGGTACCAGAGACTGGTGACCGACGGGAAGTAGGGCTTGGGCGCGACGGTGGTGACCTCGATGGTGAGGTCGTCGACAGCCTTGAGGCCGAGGGTGGCAACGTCGGCGGTGCCTTCGGTGACTTCCTTCCAATTCTTGATGCCGCCGGCAAAGTCCCAGTACCAGGCGAAGTCGTAGCCCGAGGTTGCGGCGCGCTGCAGGGCGAAGACGAAGTCTTCCGCCGTCAGCGGCTCGCCATCGGACCAGACGAGGCCCGGACGCAGCTTGAAGGTCCAGGTCAGGCCATCCTCGGACTGGCTCCAGCTTTCGGCCGCCATCGGCGTCAGCTCGAATTCCTTGTCGAAGGTAGCGATGGGGATCTGCAGCAGCTCGGAGCCGGTGCCACGATCATAGACGGTCTTCATGTAGTCCATGTAGGTGCCGGCGGTGCTGCCGCTCGGCGCGACGACCGTCGTCTGGGCCAGTATTGGCGCCGTCATTGCGGTGGCGACAGTCAGCGCCCCGGCGATCTTCAGCATTAGGTTCATAGAGCTCCCTCCTTGTTGCAGAGCCAGTTCTTGGACGTTTCCCGTGTGCCGGCTCCTTGCGTGGAGCCGGTCATTCTGTGCTGCGGCCAGGCCGCGTTAGACAGATCGAATTCCCCTCGAAATCGGACCAATGACATATGTCTGACAAATGCGGCCGGGCTTGGCAAGGCGATCTGTGGATAGGTTGGGTATTTCGTGTGCGGGCGGCGCCGTGGTGAGGAAATGGGGTTTGACCGCGTCATGCACGGCCACTCATCAAACTGCGTGCCGCGTTCTCAATCGCGGCCGCATCGATGCCGAAATGGGCGTAGAGATCGTCGACCGTGCCGGTTTGCCCGAAATGCTCGACGCCCAGCGTGATGCAGCGGTGGCCGAGCACGCTGCCGAGCCAGCCCAGCGTTGCCGGATGGGCATCGATGGCGGTGATCACGCTGGCGCGCCAGGGGATGTCGGCGAGCAGGGTTTCGATATGGCTGGTTGCGGCGTGGTCGCCGTGGAGGCGGGCGCGCTGGGCGGCGTGCCAGCCGGCATTGAGTCGATCGGCGGAGGTGACCGCGAGCACCGCGACGTTGCGGCGATCCCCGCCGATAACGGCAGCGGCCGCGATGGCTTCGCTGGCCAGGACGCCCTGATAGGCAATGACGACCTCGCATTGTGGCGTGGGCGGCTTCAGCCAATAGGCGCCCCGGATGATGCCGTCGCTGAGCGACTTGTCCACGATGCGTGACGGTTGCTCGATACTGCGGGTCGACAATCGCAGATAGACCGAGCCGCCGGTGACGTCGCGCGGCCAGTCGGCCAGGTCGGGACGCGCATCGCCGCTGCGCTGCATGTAATCGAAGGCCCAATCCATGATGACCGAGAGCTCGTCGGCAAAGGCGGGCTCGAAGCTGGCGAGGCCATCCTGCGCGATGCCGATCAGCGGGCTGGCGATGGACTGATGGGCGCCGCCCTCGCCGGCCAGCGAGACGCCGGAGGGCGTGGCGACGAGCAGGAAGCGGGCGTCCTGGTAGCAGGCATAGTTGAGCGCATCGAGACCGCGGGAAATGAACGGGTCGTAGAGCGTGCCGATGGGCAGCAGGCGTTCGCCGAACAGGGAGTGGCTGAGGCCGGCGGCGCCGAGGGCGAGGAACAGGTTCATCTCCGCAATGCCGAGTTCGAGATGCTGGCCCTCTGGAGTGAAGCGCCATTTCTGGGCTGACGGAATGGCTTCCTTGTGGAAGACGTCGACCATCTCCCTCTTGGCATAGAGATTGCGGCGGTTGACCCAGGTGCCCAGATTGGTCGAGACGGTGACGTCGGGCGACGTCGTGATGATGCGACGCGCGAGGTCGCTGTCGGTCTTGGCGATGGCGTCGAGAATCTTGCCGAAGGCGGTCTGGGTCGAGGTCGCGCCCGTGCCGACGAATTGCGGGCCGATGGTGGCGACGGCCGGCGAGGTCAGGCGGCGGGACTCGGTGGTATTGAACGGCACTTTCGCGAGGAAGCGCTCGACGGCGTCCGGGTCAGCCATGCCCTCGAATTTGTCCCATTCGTGTCCCTCGCGGACCCGCATCGACTGGCGCAGCGTGTCGATCTGCGCCCCGGTCATCTGGCCGGCGTGGTTGTCCTTGTGGCCAGCCAATGGGGTGGCCCAGCCCTTGACGGTATAGGCGATGAAGACGGTAGGCCTGTCGCTGCCGGCGGCTTCGAACTGCTCGAGCAGGCTCTGCGTACAATGGCCACCGAGATTGGCCATCAGTTCGGCCAGCTCGGCATCGCTGCGGCGGGCGAGGAGCGCGGTGACCTCGCCCTGGTCGCCGATTTCGTCGTTGAGGCGCTCGCGCCAGGCCGCGCCGCCGCGGAACATCAGCGCCGAATAGATGGCGTTGGGCGCGGCGTCGATCCAGGCCTTGAGCCTGTCGCCGCCCGGCTCGGCGAAGGCAGCGCGCTGCTGGGCGCCATATTTGAGCGTGACGACAGTCCAGTCGAAGGCGCGGAAGATGGCCTCGATGCGGTCGTAGAGCCCCTCGCGCACGACGCCGTCGAGGCTCTGGCGATTATAGTCGATAACCCACCAGGTGTTGCGCAGCCCGTGCTTCCAGCCCTCGAGCAGGCATTCGTAGACATTGCCCTCGTCGAGCTCGGCATCGCCCACGAGAGCCACCATGCGGCCTTCGGGGCGGGATTTATCGGCCCATGGCTTGGCGCGGACATAGTCCTGTATCAGGCTGGCAAAGGCGGTGAAGGCGACGCCAAGTCCGACCGACCCGGTGGAGATGTCGACGTCGTCGGTATCCTTGGTGCGGCTGGGATAGGACTGGGCCCCGCCAAAGGCGCGGAAGTTTTGCAGCTTTTCCAGCGTCTGCTTGCCGAACAGATACTGGATGGCGTGGAAGACCGGCGCGGCATGGGGCTTGACCGCGACACGGTCCTCCGGCTTCAGCACGCCGAAATAGAGCGCGGCCATGATGGCGGCCATGCTGGCGGAGCTGGCCTGGTGGCCGCCGACTTTCACGCCGTCCACGTTGGGGCGGATGTGGTTGGCGTGGTGGATCATCCAGTTGGAGAGCCACAGCGCCTTGCGCGTCAGCGCCTCGATGGTGGCGACGCGCGTGTCCGCCGTTCCGCCCATGCCGCCGCGATCCATGTGATCTCCCCCTGCCGTTGCCACGACTTTGCGCCTTGCTGAGTGGCAGTTCTCGTCTATTTTGACCTCTGGGGCGCAGGCATGCGCAGGATTTGACAAGATTGGCGCAGGAAAATGGTCGAAACCTCCAGGATTGACCTCAGTACCATCGACCGCAAGATCCTTCGGGCCTTGCAGGAGGACGGGCGGATGACCGTCCAGGCCATTGCCGACCGGGTGGGCCTATCGGCTTCGCCCTGCCTGCGCAGAATACGCCAGATGGAACGCGCGGGGATAATTGCCGGCTACAGCGCGACGGTAGACCAGAAAGCCGTGGGCCTGCCGGTTTCAGTGTTCATCTCGATCAAGCTGGAGCGGCAGCGGGCGCGGGAGCTCGATGCGTTCGGCGCGGCGATCAGCGACTGGCCCGAGGTCATGGAGTGTTACCTGATGACCGGGCAGTTCGACTTCCTGCTGCGCGTGGTCTGCGCTGATCTCGAGGCCTATGAGCATTTCCTGCGCGAGAGGCTGACGCAGGTGGAGGGCGTGGCTTCGATCGAGAGCAGCTTTTCGCTGGGGCAGGTCAAATATTCGCGGGTGCTGCCGCTGTGACTTTTTGGCCGCCTCGCCGGACGGAAAGCCGCGTCGCGTTTTTCCGGCCGAGGCTTTCGGCTACCAGCCGGGGCCGGCGAAATCGGGCGGGGTGACATTGACCAGGCCGCGGCCGACGATCCAGCTGCGCTCGACCCAGCCGCTATCGGGAATGTGGCACCACTGGGCTGAACCATTGCCCCAGAGCGGGGAGCCGGCATCGCCCAGCGTGCCCCAGCGCGAATCCGAGTCGATCTGGGTGCATTCGTCGATGGGGATTTCGGTGCCGTCGGCCAGGCGACCGACCACCGGGTAGCTGGCATGCGGGCCGGTGTGAATGGCGATATTGCCGCCCGAGACGCGGGCGGTGATCGTCATGGCCTGGGCGGGCAGGGCGGCGAGGAGCGTGGCGAGAGTGGCGAGGGCAAGGGTGCGCATGCCCGTTCCCATGCACCGGCCCGGCGGCGGTTTCAAGGCGCTCAGTAGCGCAGCGGGCGGCGGCGCAGAATCGCGGCGATGCGCTCGGTGTCGCCGGCATTGAGGTGGCGGCCGCGCTCGAGGATTTCGAGCGTGTATTCGTCATAGGTCAGGCCCAGCGCCTGGGCGCGGCGGGCGCGCATGAGGGCGATGGCATAGGGCGCGTCGAAGGCGGCTTTGCGCGCGGCCTCCCACTCGAAATAGTAGCCGATACCGTTGCGGCCCCAGGGTGGGCCATCGTCGTCGAGCGGTGGGCCGTTATTGGAGAGGCGGGCATCAGTCATGCGCCCAAGAATGCGGGGCGCCGGCCGGCGCGTCCAACTGATATTTTCGATCGTGGCCATTGGACATGCCTATGCGCCGCCCGGCCCGAAGGCGTCGCGGTTTCGGAGCGCAAGAGCGCCCGAGGTCACGATGCGAAGCGGCTTTCGCCCCGGCGGCTTGCGCCGCCTGTTTGAGTATTGAAGAGGCGAAAGCCGCTTCACACGAGCTGGTTTTTCCTGCGCACGCATCGAGCGGCCACCCTTTCGGGTTGGACATGGCGCTCGTCCCGCTCCGATGGGTGAGCCGTTCCGATACCGTCCTCATCGGCCGGGCCTTCCGGGCTCCCCATCATCGCGCGACATCCTGCCGTCCGGCCGGTGGTCAGCATCCACGCAGGCGCCGGGCGACCCCGGCTGCCAGTCCCCCCGCCCGGCGCTTCGTCGGCGCCGCGTGAATGGCGGGGATGGGGGCATTATCGGTGCTGATTTCAGGGGCGGGGATAAGTTTTCTTTGCGCCCCGTCCAGCGAGCTCCTCCAGCGCCTCCAGCGTCAGCCATTCCTCGCCGGTTTCATCGCCGTGATCGAGATGGGCGTCGCGGAAGAGACCGAGCCAGAGCTGGGCATCGCGCAGCAGGGCGGCGAGCCGAACCGGCGTCGTGGCCTCGCCAGAGGCCAGGCGCGGCAGGCTGCGGGCGCCGGGCTCGCGCGAGATCAGGCGATAGATATCGCGCAACAGCGCGGCGACGGCTGACGTCAAGGCCGGGCTGGCGGCCTGTCCCGGCGCGTCCGCCTGCGCGGCCCTGACTGCCGCGTGCATGGCGGCGACCCGCTCGGTCAGCCGCTCGTGATCGATGACTTTGCTGAATGAAATGATGTTGCTCATGGCACCTCCTGTCCGCCCAGTGTGCTTGCGGCAGACGGCACGGGGATAAGTCTGCTGCACGGACGGGAAAGCCGCGATGAATCCAGATGTGCAGTTAGGACCTATTTGCACCACTGATGGCATGGGGCGCGGTGGAGATGGTGGGGCAGGATGGATTTGGGTTGGGGGCGGCGGAGCAGGTCCGGGCCAGGCTACTGGCGGATGGTCAGGGTGTTGGTGTCGCGGATGATCACCAGCTCATAGGGCTTGCTCAGGCGGTAGCGGCCATATTCGGGCTCGAACTCGGCAAAGCGGAAGCCGGCTTCGGCCATCTGGCTGGCCTCGGCCAGGGTGAGCGGCAGCTCGCGAGTGGTGCGGTTGGCGAGTTCGGTGGTGAAGGTGGGCATGGCGACCTCGACAGGTTGTGTTTCTGTTTTGTTCTAATGTGTGTCGGGCTGGGGAGTCGAGAGGGATGGCGATCACAAGGTAAACGTCAGGGGGAAATCGCCGGCTGAGGCGATGGGACGTAAGGGAGCGAGAAAGAACTTTCGCAAAAGGCACGTTACAGCCAACAATCTGGCCGAGGTAGCGATACTTGCAAACCGATTTCGGATTGTGCCAACTGGTCAGCAACGGACAGGCGACATCGCCAACGAGGAAGCTATGAAACTACAGGCTTGGGATCCAGATATTCGAAGCCTTGTTGATCGGATCAACAATGAAGACATAGATTTGCAGCCTGACTTTCAACGACAAGAGGTTTGGGCCAGGGGGAAGCAGAGGAAGCTCGTCGACACGATTCTTCGTGAGTGGTCCATTCCGCCCGTGCACCTAGTCGTCACCGCCAATAACACGCTCGAGGTTCTCGACGGTCAGCAGCGACTAGCTGCCATTCGCGACTTTCTGAACGATGAAATCCGTGTCGATGGTGGTGTGGCACCGCGTGATCCCGTTATTGCTGCCCTTCACAACAAAAAATACTCTCAGTTGCCTGTCGATGTAAGAAGAAGAGTAGATCAGTACACTCTCAGGGCGTTTAGAATATTTGAGTATTCACCAGAAGAGCCAAGTGAATTATTTTATCGGCTAAATCAGCCAACCGGCCTGACAGCCGGTGAGAAAAGAAATTCTCTATATGGCAGATCAAGAACGCAACTAAAAGATTTAGTAGAGCTCTTTTTGTCCCTTGGAAACAATAGAGAAACGTTGGGATTTTCCAATGCTAGGATGTCCTACGACGACATATTAGCTCGACTATTGTATTTTCTGGATCGGAAGACCATTGGCGTAAAGGCGACAGAGGCGGCAATTTCGGATCGCTTCCGAGATGAGCAGGGATTCTCAGATGACGTAGTCGAACGAGCGCGGGACGCCGTGTCGGCGTTCTCGGTCAGGCGCGAGGACGCGTCGGCGAAGCTAAACAAGGCGAGCTTGCTTTCGTGGTTGATCTTTTTCTGCCGGCCAGGGGCGAAAAGTACTCACGTAAGTTTTTTGCGAGATTTCGACCAAACTGATGCGTTAGTCGACTTTGACCGTCCTGCCTTGGCGAGTGTCGCTAAAGCCTTGTTCTCCGACAGGTCCAGTCTCCGTGTGACTGATGTCTCTTCAGTTGTCTACCGCGACTTCTGCCTTTGGCTGGCATACGATGCGCTTTATGGTTTGCCCCACGAGACTGGGCTTAACAACTGGCTGTTAGTTATCAAGGGGTCGCTTTCAAAGTTGAATAGGCGCTCTTTGGAGGTGTCCCTTGACGCTCACTTGCCGTCTTCCAATTGGCCTGAACTGCAATGAGGGCAGCCGAAGCAAGTGATGCGCTGAGACGGCTAAGCACTAAGCGAGGCGATTGGCCGACGCGAATAACCAAAATTCAGTATGAGGATTTTGGCAGTCTTGGCACCGCCGAAATTCCCGTTGATATCCCTGTTACCGTCCTATGCGGGTACTGCGGTTCCGGGAAATCAAGTGTGCTGCGCCTAATTTGGACGGTACTAGATCCACTTGCATCAACTGACGACGGCTATGCAATTGCGAAATTGGGCGCAGGCAAGGCCTCGATAAATGTCTTGAGGGAGGGAGTTGAGGAGACGTTGAGCGTTACCCTTAGCGACGCCGGCTTTGAAGGAGGTGCCACTGATGTTGCAGTGACCTTTCTTGAGGGCGGAAAGATTGTCTCCAATACGGATTTTTACTTTGGTTCTAGTCTTTCTCTCGACGAAATCGTTGAAGGCACCAAACCTTACGAGGTTGTTGGCAGCGATTTGGTGGATGTCCAGTACATTTCTCGCCGGGCGTACGAGTCATTGGAAGTGTACGAAATAGAACTGTCCGATATTGTCGTTCCCTTTTTCCGGGCTACGTACTTAGGGCATTCATACGACAGCCGCACTATGGGTGCGGGCGAATTATCGGCCTTGTCGATATGGTGGGCTGTAGAGCGGGCTGATGATGGCGAATTCCTGCTAATCGAAGAACCAGAGTCCTTTGTATCGGTAGCAAGTCAAAATGCGATCGTTGAGCATGTTAGTCGGGCAGCGGTGGCGAAGAAACTCAATGTCATAATTACTAGCCACTCTGCGGCTGTAATTGATAGGTTGCCTGAAGGGTCGGCGCGTTTTCTTATTCGGCACGCCGGAGGTGTTCGATACGAACCTCACCCGTTACCAGAATTGATGGCTCGCATTGGCGTATATCCACTTCGATCACTAGTGATGTATCTTGAAGACAAAGTGGCGGTGGCATTTGCCAGAAGTTGGTTGAGCTGGACAGATGATCCAGTTTTTTCGCACGTAGTGATGAGAGTGGAAGGGGACGGACTCGGGGGCATAATTCGCCGACTGCCCTTGCTGCCCAATGATCTTCCGACAACTAGATTTCTTGGGTTAGCTGACGGCGACAGCGCCAATCAGGTGCCCAACAACCTTCAGCAATTGATAGCGTTGATGCCCGGAAGTACACCGCCGGAAACCATGCTTATCGACACAGCAAAAAAACATGCCATCGCTTTGTCAGCTGAATTTACCAAAAATGTTGAACAGGTGATTGCTGCCTTGGAAGGGCACGACCTACACGACTGGTTTAGGAAATTTTGCGAGTTGATAGGGCTACCCTTCGAGCAGGTAGTCTCCGTTCTATTTCGATACTGGATCGGCGAGCAATCAAACCAAGATATCGCGACGGCCGCCTATCAGGTCCTCCGCCATAAGGCCCTCGCGGTGCTCCAGTGATTCAGTGATGTCAGCTCCGGAACGCCGCGGTAGGATAAGATCGCGTCCTACGACACTTTCCCCTCCAACGTATCCAACTCCATCTCGCGCGACCACTTCACCTCGTCTCTCGACCATTCGGGCGTAGCCCCTCATGGCCTTCTTGCCTAAAATCGTTCCACTGGGGCGGTTTTGCCTGCGGCCAGCTCGGGAGAGGGCCCCCTCACCCGGCGCTGCGCGCCGACCTCTCCCCCGAAGGGAGAGGTGAAGAAAGCCGCCTCGGGTCAAGCCCAAGCGTTACGCTTAGCTTACCTCCCCACTCAACGTATCCAACTCCATCTCCCTTAGCCGCTTCACCTCGTCGCGCAGCCGCGCGGCCTTTTCGAATTCCAAGTTCGTCGCAGCCTCGCGCATCTGGGCTTCCATGTCCTTGATGACGGCGGCCAGGTTGGCGCCGACCTGGACCTGTTCCTTGCCGTCCTTGCCCTTGCCGATACTAACAGTGACGTGGTCCTGTTCGTAGACGCTGTCGACGATGTCGTGGATGTTGGAGCGGACGGATTGGGGGGTGATGCCGTTGGCCTGGTTATAGGCCATCTGCTTTTCGCGGCGGCGGTTGGTTTCGGCGAGGGCGCGTTCCATGGAGCCGGTGATCTTGTCGGCATAGAGCACGACCTTGCCGTCGACGTTACGGGCGGCGCGGCCGATGGTCTGGATCAGGGAGGTCTCCGAGCGCAGGAAACCTTCCTTGTCGGCGTCGAGAATGGCGACGAGGCCGCATTCGGGGATGTCGAGACCTTCGCGCAGCAGGTTGATGCCGACGAGGACGTCGAAGGCGCCGAGGCGGAGGTCGCGGATGATTTCGATGCGCTCGATGGTGTCGACATCGGAGTGCATGTAGCGGACGCGGATGCCCTGTTCGTGCAGGTATTCGGTCAGGTCCTCGGCCATCTTCTTGGTGAGGACGGTGAGCAGAGTGCGGTAGCCGGCCTTGTTGGTCTGGCGGATCTCGTCGACCACGTCATCGACCTGGGCCTTGGCCGGGCGGATCTCGACCGGGGGATCGATCAGCCCGGTGGGGCGGATGACCTGTTCGGCGAAGACGCCGCCGGTCTGGTCCATTTCCCAGGAGCCGGGCGTGGCCGAGACATAGACCGATTGCGGGCGCATGGCGTTCCACTCCTCGAAGCGGAGGGGGCGGTTGTCCATGCAGCTCGGCAGGCGGAAGCCGTATTCGGCCAGGGTCGCCTTGCGGCGCAGGTCGCCGCGATACATGGCGCCGAGCTGGCCGATGGTGACGTGGCTTTCGTCGACGAAGACCAGGGCATTGTCGGGCAGGTATTCGAACAGGGTCGGTGGCGGCTCGCCGGGGCGGCGGCCGGAGAAGTAGCGGCTGTAATTCTCGATGCCGGCGCAGGAGCCGGTGGCTTCCATCATTTCGAG
>CBFGMY010000069.1:0-18467 GCA_965650055.1 uncultured Devosia sp. | reverse complement strand
TTCGCCAACTGGAACCGCGATGACGGCTTCAAGGTGATGCAGGACTTCCTGACCCGCTTCCCCGACATCAAGGGCGTGTGGGCACAGGACGACGATATCGCCCTGGGCGCCATCGAAGCCATCAAGCAGGCCGGCCGTGAAGACGAGCTGTTCATCGTCGGCGGCGCCGGCATGCAGCAGATCCTGCAGGCCGTTGCCGATGGCAGCGCCCTGACCCCGATCGACGTCAGCTACAGCCCGGCCATGATCGCCACGGCCATCGAGCTGACCACCTCGCACTTCACCGGCGGCATCCAGGTTGCCGGTCGCTATATCCTGGACTCGACCGTCATCACCAAGGACAACGCAGCCGAGTTCCTCGATCCGGAAAGCCCGTTCTGATCTTTCGACCCATCCCGCAGGGCAAATCGCCCCGGTGGAGCGATTTGAGGCGAGAAGGCCATGAGAGCCATGCTCGAATGGCTGAACGACAGACGGAAATGCGAAGGGCGCCCCTCGGGGCGCCCTTTGTTTTTCCTTCCTTCTCCCCTTGAGGGAGAAGGTGCCCGAAGGGCGGATGAGGGGTTCTGCGCTATCCACCCACATGAAAGCATGGGATGGCGCAGAACCCCTCACCCTGATCCTCCGCTGAACGCGTCGGATCGTCCCTCTCCCTCAAGGGGAGAGGGGAAGGGGCGTATACCCCGCCTCGCGAATGGCTTCCTCGCCCTTGCCCCGATCCCCGGTGAACGCCACGCGGTGCGTCGCCAGATCAACTGAAATCTCGGCGCCGGGCAGCGCCTCTTCCAGCGCCTTGCGGACGGTGCCGACGCAGTGGTTGCAGGTCATGTCGTTGACGGCGAGAACGGTCTTGTCGGTCATATCTAGTGTCCTTTCGAAATAGGGTGCTCGCCGGCCAGGTCGTCGAGGATGGGGCAATCGGGGCGGTTGTTGCCGCCGCAGCAATGGGCCAGGTGCTTGAGGGTTTTGACCATGCCCTGTAGCTCGGCGATCTTGGTTTCGAGCGCGGTGATATGGCCGGTGGCGACCTCCTTGACCTCGGCGCTGGCCCGGCTCTTGTCCTGCCAGAGGCCGAGCAGGGTGGCGGTTTCCTCGACTGAAAAGCCCAGGGTCCGCGCGCGTTTGACGAAGCGCAGCACGTGCACTTCGTCTTCGCCATAGACCCGGTAGTTGCTGCCGGTGCGCAGTGGGGCGCGGATCAGGCCGATGGATTCGTAGTAGCGGATCATCTTGGCCGAAACGCCCGTGGCGCTGGAGGCCTCGCCGATATTCATGGGGTTACTCCTTTCACCGCCCGCAGGCGCTGCGCGTTGCCGACCACGAAGACCGAGCTCAGCGCCATGGCGCCGGCGCCGATCATCGGATTGAGCAGGATGCCGAAGGCGGGGAAGAGCGCACCGGCGGCAACGGGGATCAGCAACACGTTGTAGCCAAAGGCCCAGAACAGGTTCTGCCAGATATTGGTCATGGTTGCCCGGCTGACGGTGAGCGCATTGAGCACGCCCTTGAGGTCACCCCCGAGCAGCACGACGTCGGCGCTTTCGATGGCGGCGTCGGTGCCGGTACCGACAGCGATGCCGATATCGGCCTCGGCCAAGGCCGGCGCATCGTTGATGCCGTCGCCGACATAGGCCACCGGGCCAAGCTGGCGCAGTGCCTTGAGTGTCGCCACCTTGTCAGCGGGCAACACTTCGGCGCGGACCTCGTCGATGCCCAGTTGCCGGGCAATGGCTTCGGCCGTGCGGCGGTTGTCGCCTGAGATCATTGCCGTCTTGAGGCCCAGGGCGTGCAGCGCCGCGATCACCGCCTTGCTCGTTGGCTTGATGGTGTCGGCGACGACAATGGCGGCGGCCAGCTTGTCGTCGATGGCGGCAAAGACCGGCGTCTTGCCCTCACTGGCGAGCCTGTCGATATCAGCGGCAAAGTCTGAGAAATCGAGATGCCCGAGGTGACGCTGCGAGCCGACCGACACCAGGCGCCCACCGACACGAGCGGTGACGCCATTGCCGGCATGGGCCTCGAATTCGGTGACCGTGCCGAGCGCCAGCCCGGCCTTCTCCGCCGCAGCGACGATGGCAGCAGCGATCGGATGCTCCGATTTCGCCTCGACCGCGGCGACCAGCGCCAGCACCTCGTCATGCTCGAAATCGTCATCGAGAATGAGATCGGTGAGGGCAGGCTTGCCCTGGGTCAGGGTGCCGGTCTTGTCGAAGGCCACGACCCTGGCGTCGCGCAATTGCTGCAGCGCCTCGCTCTTGCGGAACAGCACACCCAGTTCGGCGGCACGGCCGGTGCCGACCATGATCGAGGTCGGCGTGGCCAGGCCCATGGCACAGGGGCAGGCGATGATGAGCACGGCGACGGCATTGACGAGGCCGAAGGTCGAGGCCGGCTCCGGCCCCCAGATGGCCCAGACCGCGAAGGTGGCGATGGCCAGCGCAATGACCGCAGGCACGAACCAGGCGGTGATCTGGTCGACCACGCCCTGGATCGGCAGTTTGCCGCCCTGGGCCTCCTCGACCATGCGGATGATCTGCGCCAGCATGGTGTCCCCGCCCACCTTGGTGGCCCGGAAGCTGAAGCTGCCCGAGGTGTTGAGCGTGCCGCCGATGACGCTGGCGCCGACGGTTTTGGACACGGGCAGGGATTCGCCCGAGATCATCGATTCATCGATATGGCTGGCGCCCTCGACGATTTCACCATCGACAGCGATCTTCTCGCCGGGGCGGACTAGGATGACATCACCGGCCACCACCTGCTCGATCGGCAGCTCGACGACCTTGCCATCGCGTTGCACCCGGGCGGTCTTGGCCTGCTCGCGCACCAGCCGCTGGATGGCCTCGCCGGTGCGGCCCTTGGCGAGAGCCTCGAGCCAGCGCCCGACCAGGATCAGCGTCACGATGACGGCGGCGGCCTCGTAATAGATGTAGCGCGTACCCTCGGGCAGCAGCTGCGGCGCGAAGGTGGCGACCACCGAATAAAGATAGGCCGCGCCCGCGCCCAGCGCGACCAGCGAGTTCATTTCCGGCGCGCCACGGAAGAGGGCGGGAATGCCGATCTTGAAGAAGCGCCAGCCGGGCACGAACAGCACGATGCTGGCGGCGACGAAGTAGGCCGTCCACAGCCCATTGGTTGGCACGACGGACGTCAGCCACATATGGAACGGCATGTAGAGATGGCTGAGCATTTCGAGCACGAAGAGCGGCAGGGTCAGGACGCCGGCGATTATGGTATCGCGCCGCAGGATCGCCGCATCCTCGTCGTGATGCTGATGCCCGCCATGGGCGTGATGGTGGGTCTCGGGCGTCTGGCTGCCCTTGTAGCCGGCCTTGGCAATGGCCGCGATCAGCGCATCGCCGTCGCCGCCACTGACCGTGGCGCGCTCGGTGGCCAGGTTGACCGACGCCGCCGTGACACCGGGCACCTTGAGCAGGGATTTCTCCACCCGCGCCACGCAGGAGGCGCAGGTCATGCCTTCGATGTCGATGGAAACGGGCTTGGTATGGACGTGTTCATTCATGATGTTTCACCTCGTCCTCAGGCATATAGACCTTCCAATCATGGGAAGGTCAAGGGCTCCGAACCGGCCAACGGCAAAATCGCTCCAGTGGAGCGATTTTAGGTGAGGAGGCCATGAAGGCTATGCCCGAATGGCGGGGGGGAGGAGGAAGAATACCCCCTCCTAACCTCCCCCTGAACAGGGGGAGGAATCCGTTCCGTGTTTGGACGAGATCATGCCCGCTGCTCGATCTGTTCCTCCCCCTGTTCAGGGGGAGGTTAGGTGGGGGTACCCTGCCTGCGGCAGGTTGGCGCTGCGACAGTTGCGCAGCTTAAAGGCTTGACGGGGCGGCATTATATCGAGCCTGTCAGGCGACGACAGCCCGTCCGCACGCGGCGGGCCTGTCTCCTGATCGCCAGGAGACGAAGCGATGCAGCCCGTCCGCAACGATATCCACAATTCCGACCTCCCGGTGCTCTGCCAGAGCTGCGAGTCCCGCCATCAGGGCATTTGCGGCGCGCTGTCGCCGGAACAGTTGCTGGCCCTGTCGCGGCACACGCGACGGGTCCACCGGCAAGCGGGCGAGGAATTGCTGGCCGATGCCGAACCGATCACCAGCTATGGCAATGTGCTGCGCGGGGTGGTGAAGCTCTCCAAGGTGCTCGAGGACGGCCGCCACCAGGTGGTGGGGCTGCAATTCGCACCCGACCTGGTGGGGCGTCTGTTCGCCAGCGAAAGCCGCGTAACCGCGGAGGCGGCATCCGATGTCGATCTCTGCATGGTGCCCAGGGCGGCGATGGAGGCACTGATGCGCGACAACCCGGCGCTGGAACATCGCATCATGCTGCAGACCTTGCGCGAGCTCGACGAGGCCCGCGACTGGATGGTGACGCTGGGCCGCAAGACCGCCGCCGAGAAGGTGGCGAGCTTCCTCTATCTCATCGCCAGCCACATCGATCCGACGGGCGAGGTGACGACCTTCGACCTGCCGCTGAGCCGCGCCGATATCGGCGACTTCCTCGGCCTCACCATCGAAACGGTGAGCCGCCAGATGAGCAAGCTGCGGGCCGATGGGGTGGTGGAGATCGAGAATTACCGGCATGTGTCGGTGCCGGATTTGGCAAGGTTGAGGGTGCGGTGCGGGTAGGCTGCGTCTTCCAGTAGACCTCATCCTGAGCTTGTCGAAGGACGAGGTCGTGGCAGGGCGCCCGGTGCAAGCGACCTCGTGGTTCGACAGGCTCACCATGAGGTCTTTTATCTTTCGGGGAGGGGGGGACTCCTCTCACCGCTCCCCCAAGGGAGAGGTGAAGAACGCTTACCCCAATTTCCCACCCCGCATCACCAGTACCCGGTCCACCGTCCCCTCCGGGATCGCCGCATGGGTGACCACGATCACGGTGCGCCCTTCGGCTGCCACATGCAGCGTCTCGAAAAAGGCCACTTCGGCGGCGCGGTCGAGGCCGGTCGTCGGCTCGTCCAGCAGCAATATCCCCGCCGGCGACAGCAATACCCGCGCGAGGCACAGGCGACGAGCCTGCCCGGCCGAGACCGTGCGCCCGCCTTCGCCGATCAGGGTACCAAGACCCAGGGGCAGGGCGCGAACGAAGGGTTCGATGCCGGCCGCGGCGAGGGCCGACCACAGTGCGGCGTCGTCGGTATCGGGACGAGCGATGAGCAGGTTGGCGCGGATCGTGTCGTGGAAGAGCGGGCTGTCCTGGCTGAGCAGGGCCATGCTGGCATGGATGTCGGCCTGGGCGAGGGATGGCAGGCCCACGCCGCCCAAGGTGATGGTCCCGGCCTGCGGATCGGCCAGGCGGAGTAGCAGGGCCAGAAGGCTCGATTTGCCGCTGCCGCTCGGGCCGGCAATGGCGACATGTTCGCCTGGCGCCACCGTGAGATAGAGCCCGGCCAGAACCGGCGGACCGCCATAGCCGAAGGCGACGTCGGTCAAGGTCAGGGTGGTGCCGCTGGGCAAGGCCGCCGGCATTGATGGGTCCACGACGGTGGGCGGCGCGTCGGCGATAGCGGCGAGGCGGTCGGCGGCGGCCATGGCCGTGGTCAGCTTGCTCACGCTGCGGACGATGACGGCGGTGGCCTCGAAGCTGCCGGCAACGGCCAGCAGCAAGCCAGCGAGAACCGGGCCGTCGATCGAGCCCGTCGTAAACGCAGCCAGACCCAGCCAGAGCGTACCGACCAGCGCCAGGGCGGCGAGGACCTGCACGGCCAGGCCCGCCACCGCGGCGAGGCTTGCCAGGCGACGCCTGGCTTGCGCGAGGTGGCGGGCAGTGTGGACGAACCCAGCCTGCGCCACATCCAATATGCCAAAGACCGTAAGGTCGGCATGCCCGTCGATGCCGTCGAGCACCGCGGCGCGCGCATCGGCAGCGCGTGTCACCACATCGCGGCCCGCCCGGCGGCTGACGAAGACGAGAGCGGTGGGCACCACGAGGACCGCCAGGGCAAAGCAGATGCCATAGAGCAGGGCGGCCGGCGGCAGCAGCCAGGCGAGCACGCAAGTCAACGCTCCGCCAATCACCAGCGCTGATATGACCGGGCCGATGGCGACGAGGAACGCGGTATCCAGTGCATCGACATCCCCGGTGAGGCGGCTGACGAGATCGCCATGGCGCAGGCCGCGATCCGCCAGCGGCAGGCGAGGAAACAGGCGGGCAAACAGCCAGCCGCGCAGCTCGGCGAGCAGGCGCAGCGTCGCATCGTGGCCGCTGAGACGCTCGCCATAGCGGGCGAGGATGCGGACGAAGGAGAAGCCACGCACCAGTGCCGATGGCGCGAAGAGGTTGAAGGCGAGGCCGGCGCTGGTGAGGGCGGCGGCAGTGATAAACCAGCCCGAGGTGCCGAGCAGGGCGACGCCGGCGGCCAGCGCCACCAGTGAGAGCAGCAGTGCCAGGCCGAAACCCTTGGCCTGGGTCAAAAACAGGCTGCGGAAGGCGAGGAGGGACTTCATGCAACGCTCCTGCCGTCGCGCTTCGGCAGCGGCGTGGGCAGCAGGCACTCCCCGGCAATGCGCCAGGCCTTGTCCATGCATGCGGCGACCGCGAGGGAATGGGTGGAGATGACAAGCGTACGGCCGCGGGCATAGTGCCGGAGATCGTCCAGCACCGCCTGTTCGAGCTCGGCATCGAGATGGGCGGTGGGTTCGTCGAGCAGGATCAGGCCGGCATCGCGCAGGTAGATGCGCGCCAGGGCGATGCGCTGTGACTGCCCGCCGGATAGGCCCAGCCCGCCTTCGCCAAGCCGGGTATCGAGACCCTCGGGCAGCGCGTCGGCGAAGCCCGTAGCATGGGCCAGTTCCGCGGCGCGCCTGATATCGGCGATCGAGGCGCCGGGACGCGCCAGGCCAATATTGTGCGCCATGGAGCCGGCAAAGATACGCGGCTTCTGGCCCAGCATGGTGACGCGTCCGCGCAATTCGGCCTCCGGCCAGTCGGCCAGCGGGCGCTGATCGAGCGTGATCGACCCTTCATGCAGGCGCAGCCTGGCAATGGCTTCCAGCAGGGTCGACTTGCCGATGCCGCTGGGGCCCATGATGGCAATGTGTTCGCCGGGGGCAATGGCGAGGTCGGCACCAGCAAGGATGACGCGGGCGCTGTCGGGCGTGCGCAGCGTGAGATTGGTCAGGGTGAGGCCAAGTGGTCCGCGCGCTTCACCTCTCCCTTCGGGGGAGCGGTCGATGGCGAAGTCGGCGGGTGAGGTCGACCCCCTCACCCGACCCAAGGGGGTCGACCTCTCCGCCAGAGGGAGAGGTGAGGAGAGCTGCGCTTCGATCTCGCCAATGGCGGCCTTGGCGGCAGCCCGGTCGTGATAATGCGCCGCGAGCAGGCGCAGCGGGTTATAGACCTCGGGCGCCATCAGCAGCAGGAACAGGCCAAGCTCGAGGCTCATCGGCGTGGTGCGCAGGTGGAGATAGTCGATGAAGGTCAGCCCCACATAGAGCGCGACCCCGGCGACGCCCAGCGCGGCAAAGAATTCGAGCACGGCCGACGACAGGAAGGCGATGCGCAGCACGCGCAGGGTGCGGCGGCGCAGCTCGTCGCTGGCCGCGACTATGCCCGAGGTTTCCGCTGCCGCGCGCCCGAACAGCTTGAGCGTGAGCAGGCCCCGCAGCCGATCGGCAAAGCGGCCGCTGAGCAGGCTCAGCGCGCGGGCCTGTTTGTTGGTGGCATGCTGCGCCCCCCAGCCGGCCAGAGCCATGAAGACCGGGATCAGCGGCGCCGTCACGAGAAACAGCAATCCGGCCAGCCAATCGAGCGGCAGGATGATGGCGCCGAAGGCGATCGGCAGGACGCTGGCCTGGATCATGGCCGGCAGGTAACGGGCAAAGAAGCCATCGAGCGCCTCGACCTGGTCGACGATGGCGGCCGACGCCGCGCCGGACTGCGGCTGCTCAGCGCTGCGCGGCGAGCGGGCCAGCAACTGCGCGAACAGCGTGGTGCGGAGCTGGAGCTTGATCGCTTCGGCCGCGCTGCTCCCCGCCCGTTCGCCGATGGCACCCAATGCCGCGCGGACGATGAGCAGGCCCAGGATCAGCGCCACGCCCGGCGCCAGCGTGTCGAGCGGGGCGCCTTCCTCGATGGCGCGGCCAAGCACGGCCGCCAGGCTCCAGGCCTGCCACACCAGCAAGGCGCCGCCGAGCAGGGGAGCGCCAATGGCGATCCACAGCGCCGGGCCGGCATGGCGGCGGAGGGCGGTCAGCGTCTTGCCGTTCTTGCGGTCTGTATCGCGGTTGGTCGCCAAAGTAGCCCTCATGGTGAGCCCGTCGAACCACGAGGGCGTGCCACGACCTCGTCCTTCGAAACGCTCAGGATGAGGTCTGCCGATGCATATACCCTTCAGTCCCCCACAGCCCTTGATCTGAATCAAGGCATGGGCAAGTCTGGTGTCGCATAGAGTGCGCAGTGACGGCGCCGACTCGGGGCGCTGCCAGCCAAAAGGGCAGTATCGCCATGATCGACATGACTGTTGTCGAACTCTCGCGGTGGCAATTCGCCGCCACCGCCATGTACCATTTCATCTTCGTCCCGCTGACCATTGGCCTCTCCGTGATGATGGCCATCATGGAAAGCACCTATGTGATGACCGGGCGCGAGGTGTGGCGCAAGGCGACACTGTTCTGGGGCACGCTGTTCGGCGTCAATTTCGCCATGGGCGTCGCCACCGGCATCGTCATGGAATTCCAGTTCGGCATGAACTGGAGCTATTACAGCCACTATGTCGGCGACGTGTTCGGCGCGCCGCTCGCCATCGAGGGTCTGATGGCCTTCTTCCTCGAGGCGACGTTCATCGGTCTGTTCTTCTTCGGCTGGGACCGGCTGAGCAAGGTGGGCCACCTGGCGGTCACGTGGCTGGTGGCGCTCGGGGCCAATTTCTCGGCGCTGTGGATCCTGATCGCCAATGGCTGGATGCAGAACCCGGTCGGCGCCAAGTTCAACCCCGATACCATGCGCATGGAAGTCACCGACTTCGTGGCGGTGATCTTCAACCAGGTGGCGCAGGCCAAGTTCGTCCATACGGTGAGCGCCGGCTATCTGTGCGGCGCAGTGTTTATCTTCGCCATTTCAAGCCTTTTCCTGCTGCAGAAGCGCCATATCGAAATCGCCAAGCGCTCCATGGTGGTGGCCGCCAGCTTCGGCCTGGCCTCGGCTTTGTCGGTGGTCGTGCTGGGCGACGAGAGTGGCTATGTCGCGACCGAACACCAGAAGATGAAGATCGCCGCCATCGAGGCGAGCTACCATACCGAACCGGCGCCGGCGCCGTGGACCGTGATCGCCATTCCCGGCCCGGATGGCGGCGAGCCGAGCTTCTCCATCCAGGTGCCGTGGATGGGTGGATTGATCACGACGCGCTCGTTCACCGAGGAGCTTCCCGGTATCGAGGAACTGGTCGGGCGGGCAGAGGACCGCATCCGCCAGGGCATGATCGCCTACGATACGCTTCAGGAAATCCGCGCGGACCCCGACAATGGCCTGGCCCGCGCCCGATTTGAAGAGGTCTGGCCCGACCTCGGCTATGGCCTGCTGCTCAAGAAATACCGCGATGATGTCGGCAATGCCACGGACGCGGAAATCCGCATGGCGGCCGAGGATACCGTGCCCGAGGTCTGGCCGCTGTTCTGGACCTTCCGCATCATGATGGGGCTGGGCTTCTTCTTCATCGCGTTCTTCGCCTTCTGGTTCTACCGCGCCTCGCGCGGCTGGCTCACCACCAACAGGCCGCTGCTGTGGCTCGGCTTTGCCGTGCTGCCGCTACCCTGGGTCGCCATCGAAAGCGGCTGGTTCATCGCCGAGTTCGGCCGCCAGCCCTGGGTGGTGGAGGGCGTGCTGCCCACCTTCTACGCCGCCTCGGGGCTCCATTTCTGGGATCTCGTCATTTCGCTGAGCTTCTTCGTTACGCTCTATTCGATCCTCTTGGTCATCATGGTCATGCTGATGGTCAAGATCATCAAGGCGGGGCCGCAGGACAAGCTGTTCGCACCAGAGGCCGATGACCAGGATTTCGTCATCGCCGCCCTCCCGGTCACCCCAGCCACCAAGGAGCTCGGATCATGAGCACCATTCCGCTCGATTATGAAACCCTGCGCCTGATCTGGTGGGTCCTGCTCGGCATCCTGCTGATCGGCTTTGCCATCATGGGCGGGCGCGATCTCGGCGTCGGCGCGCTGCTGCCTTTCGCTGCGCGCACCGACGAGGAACGCCGCGTGCTGCTCAACCTGGTTGGTCCGACCTGGGAGGGCAACCAGGTCTGGCTGATCCTGGGTGGCGGGGCGATCTTTGCCGCCTTCCCGCCGCTCTATGCGGTCAGCTTTTCCGGCTTCTACCTGGCCATGATCGTGATCCTGCTGGCCTTCATCCTGCGGCCGGTCGGCTTCAAGTTTCGCGGCAAGATCAAGGATACCCGGTGGCGGGCGACCTGGGACTGGGCTTTGTTCATCGGCGGCGTCGTGCCGTCGCTGATCCTGGGTGTGGCTGTCGGCAATGTGCTGCTGGGCGCGCCCTTCTATCTCGATGACACCATGCGCGCCTTCTATACCGGCAACTTCTTCATGCTGCTGATGCCCTTCGCATTGCTGAGCGGGCTGGTCAGCCTGGGCATGATCGTGACGCAGGGGGCCGCGGTCATTGCCGGCCGGACCACCGGGCCGCTGGCCGAGCGAGCACGGACCTATGGCACGCTGGCGGGGCTGGTGACCATTGCCCTCTTCGCGCTGGGCGGCGTGTGGGTAGCTCTCGGCATTGACGGCTATGCCATATCAAGCGCTGTCGATGGCAATGCCGCGATCAACCCGCTCGCCAAGACGGTGGTGCTGGCGCGCGGCGGCTGGCTGGCCAATTACGGGCTCTATCCCTGGATGGTGGCGGCCCCCGTGCTGGGTTTCGTGGGCCTGATCGGCGCCGTCATTGGCCTGCAAATGCGGCTGAAGCTGCCCACTCTGCTGGCATCGAGCATCGCCATCTTCGGCATCGTCTCGACGGCGGGGCTGTCGCTGTTCCCCTTCCTGCTGCCGTCCTCGATCGTCCCGGAATCGAGCCTGACCCTGTGGGATGCATCCTCGAGCCACCTGACGCTCTTCATCATGCTGCTGGTGACCTGCTTCTTCCTGCCCATCATCCTCGCCTACACCGCCTGGGTGTTCCGCGTGATGCGCGGCACGGTCAGCACTCAGTCGCTCGAAAAGAACCCCAACGCCTATTAGGAGCCGATCATGTGGTATTTTTCCTGGATTCTCGGCGTCGGCCTCGCCTGTAGTTTCGCCATCCTCAACGCCATGTGGTTCGAATTGCGCGAGGATCGTCGCGTGTCGGAACAAAACGTGGAGTTGCTCCGGCGCCAGTCGCATGGCTCATGACCAAATGGTCAAAAATCCATTAACGCGGGCGCCAGCTGAGTTGGCGCCCGTTTTCTTTTGTATTTCAAGTGCTTGTGGGTGTCGCTTCGTCGGTGCATGTGCCAATCAAGCTGGTTTTGTCTGAAGCCAGTCTGAACGGTTTGCCTCTTTTCCTTGCACCCACTGCATAACGGATGTGCACAGAGTCCATCTTCTAATCACGACTGGCCGGCTATAGATATTGGTCATCGAAAACGAAGGGGAACCAAAATGAACATCCGCCAGAAAATCGCACAGTTTGCCCAGTACCAGCGCACGATGCGCGAGCTCAACGCTCTCGACGCCCGTCAGCTGAACGACCTGGGCATCACCAAGGGCGACATCAAGAACATCGCTCGTGGCGGCATCGCTCGCTAATCGCGAACAAGCCGACCAATCAGACTTGAGATGAAGGCGTCCATTCGGGCGCCTTTTGTCTTTTCTGCGGGTGCATCGATCCTCAGGCGATGACGGCCTGCAAATGCCGGCCTTCTGCGCTTCCGGTGCTCACGTACTGGAGTACGCTCCGCTCCGGTTGTCGGCCTTCGGCATTTTCGACTCGTCCTCATCCAAGCCTCGACACACCCGGCCAGCCTTAGCAGGCGGCACGCGCGAGACGCCTATCCCTGAACAGGGGTGTCAGCGGATGAGGTCGGCCGCTTTGCCACCCAGGGCCGCGACCAGGTCGTCGGGTTTCATGCGGATCTGCAGGCCGCGCTGGCCGCCATTGAGGAAGATCTCGTCTTCCAGCGTCGCCAGTTCCTCGACCGCTGTGGGCACCAGCTTCTTCTGGCCGAAGGGGCTGATGCCGCCCACCTTGTAGCCGGTGAGGCGCTCCGCATCTGATGGTTTCATCATATGCGCCGACTTGCCGCCAAACGCCGCGGCAAGCTTCTTCATGTTCACTTCCTCGTCCGACGGGACGACGACGCAGACCGGCTTGCCGTCGACTTCGGCCATTAGCGTCTTGAGCACGATGGAGGGCGATACGCCCATGGCTTCGGCCGCCTGCAACCCGACGCGATCGGCATCCGGATCGTAGTCATAGGTCGCGGTGGCGAAGGCGACGCCGGCTTTGGTGAGGAAGAGCGTGGCGGGGGTGGTCTTGGACATGGAGGCAGTTTTAGCGCGGCGATGACGCTGCGCAAGGTGTCTCAGTAGACCTCATCCTGAGCCTGTCGAAGGACGAGGTCGTGGCACGATCTGGGCGCCCGCCCTCGTGGTTCGACAGGCTCACCATGAGGTCTCATAGCGGTAGCGTTCGTTGACGTGATCCGCCGTCGCCCCGATGTCGCGCAGCAGGTGCGGCGAGGAGTGGATCAGGTCGATGGTCGTCTGCCGGCGCTGGCGTTCGCGGCCTATAAGGCGCGGAAACACCCAGCTGGGCAGATGAAAGACGGTGGCGATGGGCTTGGCAACGGCAATCATGGCTATGACCATCCTTATGGGGATGGCTCCCGCTTTGTTTTCCATGTGTCGACAATGGCTGGCGCCGAGGCGCTTTTCCAACTAAAGCTCAGTGGGCATGCATAAGGAGATTTGATCCATGTCTGCATTGCCGCCATTGACCGCCGTGCGCGCCTTCGAGGCCGTGGCGCGGCATCTGAGCTTCACCAAGGCCGCCGAGGAACTGGGCATGACCCAGGCCGCGGTGAGCTACCAGATCAGGATATTGGAGGAGCGCGTCGGGGCGCCCTTGTTCCTGCGCCGGCCGCGTCAGATCGCGCTGAGCGAAACGGGCGCGCGGCTGGCGCCCGACGTTGCCAATGCCTTCAACCTGTTGCGCAACGCCTTTGCCGAGTCGCGCGGGCAGGTGGATGGCATGCTCACCATCAGCTCGGTACCCACCTTTGCCAGCCATTGGCTGGCGGCCAATATCGGACTGTTCCAGTTGGCCAATCAGGAGATGGCCGTTCGCGTTGAGGCCTCACCGCATTTGGTGGATTTCGGCACCGAAGAATTCGACGTCGCCATAAGGGCCACAAGTCGCCTGCAGGATGGCCTGGTCTGGCATTTGCTGCTCAAGGCCGAGTTTGCCCCCATGCTCAGCCCCAGGCTGGTCGAGCAATACCAGGTTCGCGAGCCAGCGGACCTGCTGCGCGTACCCCAGATTACCCCTGATGATCCCTGGCTATACGCCTGGCTCGCGCTGGCTGGCGTATCGGTGCCGCCGACCCCCGATCGCCCGTTCAGTCGCCTCGGGTCTCAGAACCTCGAGGCCGCCGCCGCCATTGCCGGGCGAGGGGTGGCGATGGTGACGCCGGCGTTCTACGTCGATGATGTCGCCAGTGGCCGGCTGGCGCAGCCCTTCGATATCGTCGGCTGGGACGGGCACGGCTACTACCTTGTCTATCCCGAGGCCCGGCGCAATTCGCCCAAGATCAAGGCCTTTCGCGATTGGGTCGTTCCCGCGACAGAGAAGCTGCGGGCGGCGCAGGCCATCTAGGGGTCCCGGAAAACAAAAGGCCCGCGCATCGCTGCACGGGCCTTCGCATTTCCAAACGGAGGGGTGTGGGACGCTCAGACGATCCCGCTCGAGCCGGCGGCGACTTCGGGGCGAATTTCGGCGACCTTCTGGCGATAGCCGGCCGCACGGTATGTCCCCAACAGGTCGATGGCGCCGCCCTTTTCATAGCGGGCCATGGCCAGGATCGGTTCGACATCGGTGCGATAGGCGAGGCGCAAAGCCTGGGTGGCGGCGAGGGCGTCATTGCCCTGCTGCGCCGCCTTTAGAGCGTCGCGGTCCACCAGCAGCGCCTGCGCATAGGCGCGCTGCACGTCGGCGGCCGACAGCATCAGCGACTCGATCGGGTCGGTGACATTGTGCGACTGGTCGAGCATGTGCGCGGGGTGGAAGTCCGCGTCGCGGCCTTCGGCATCCACCAGTTCGTTGAACACCAGGAACAGCCGGTAGGGGTCGATCGAGCCGGCGTCGAGATCGTCGTCGCCGTATTTGCTGTCGTTGAAGTGGAAGCCGCCAAGTTTGCCGAACTGGGCAAGGCGGGCGACGATCATCTCGATATTGACGTTGGGCGCGTGGTGGCCGAGATCGACCAGGCAATAGGCCTTGTCGCCCAATTCCTTGGCGATGAGGTAGTTGGTGCCCCAATCCTGGACGACTGTCGAATAGAAAGCCGGCTCATACATCTTGTGTTCGGTATAGATGCGCCAGTCATCGGGCAGGGCGGCATAGATGCCCTTCATCGAGTCCAGATAATGCTCGAACTGGCTGGTGAAGTTCACCTGGCCGGGGAAGTTCGAGCCGTCGCCGATCCACACCGTCAGCGCTTTGGAGCCGATGGTCTTGCCGATCTCGATGCATTCGAGGTTATGCTCGATGGCCTGGTCGCGCGTCGCCTTCTCTGCCGATGACAGCGAGCCGAATTTGTAGCTCTGCAGCTGGCCCTTGGCATCGGCGAAGGTGTTGGAGTTCATCGCGTCAAAGCCGAGGTTGAAGCGGCTTGCCGCCTGCTTCAGCCGGTTTGGATCGGCCTTGTCCCACGGGATATGCAACGAGACGGTGTTGGTCGCCTGCGTCAGCTGGGCGATGACAGCGCAGTCCTCGATCTTGTCGAAGATATCGCGCGGCTCGCCTTTGCCGGGGAAGCGGGCAAAGCGCGTGCCGCCGGTGCCGACGCCCCAGGACGGAACGGCCACCGAGAATTCGGCGACCTTGGCTTTGATCGCGTCGATGGCGACGCCCCGCCGATCGAGGCGCTCCCCCAACGTGTCATAGTCGACATTGAGATCGGCGATCCGCTTGGCGTTCTCGGCTTCGACGACGGATGGGTCGATGATGTGTTCGGTCATTTTGTGGCTCCTCAAGAAAGAGACCCCTCATCCGCCCTTCGGGCACCTTCTCCCTCAAGGGGAGAAGGGAGGTTCAGTGCCTCCCCATCTGCGGTGCTCCCCCTCTCCCCTTGAGGGAGAGGGTGGATCGGCCGAAGGCCGAGACGGGTGAGGGGGGTCTTTCTTCCCTTTTCCTACCGCGTGAACGACTGGGCGTTGCCCGCGTCGACGTTGATGATGTTACCCGTGGACTTGGCCGAGGCGTCCGAGGCGAAGAAGTAGATGGCTTCGGCGATGTCCTCGGGGAACACGCTCCGCTTGAGCATCGAGCGCTCACGATACATCTCTTCGAGGCCGTCCTTGTCGGTCTTGTAGGTCGAGGCGCGCTGCTCGAGCCATTCGCCGGCCCAGATCTTGGAGCCGCGCAAGACGGCGTCAGGATTGACGACGTTGACGCGGATCTGCTCAGCCGCGCCTTCGAGGGCGAGGCAACGCGCGAGATGGATTTCGGCAGCCTTGGCGGTGCAGTAAGCCGAAGCGTTGGGCGAAGCGGCAAGGCCGTTCTTGGAGGCGACGAACACGACATTGCCGCCGATCTTCTGCTGGCGGAACAGGCGGAACGCCTCGCGGCTGACAAGGAAGTAGCCGGTGCTGAGGATGTCCATGTTCTTGTTCCACAGCTCGAGGGAGGTCTCCTCGATCGGTGCGGAGGAGGCGATGCCGGCATTGGACACGAGAATGTCGAGCCCGCCGAACTCCACCACGGCCTCGGCGAAGCCAGCGATGACGACCGCTTCCTGGGTAACGTTCAGCTTCACCGGGCGAACGAAGTCGGCGCCGAACACCTTGCCCAGTTCGGCAGTGGCTTCGCCCAATGCGTTCTCATCGATATCGGCGAGCACGACGCAGGCGCCTTCGCGCAGCAGGCGCACGGCGGTGGCCTTGCCGATGCCGCCGGCGCCGCCGGTGACGAGGGCAATCTGCCCGGCCAGCGACTTCGGCTTGGGCATGCGGGCCAGCTTGGCCTCTTCGAGCAGCCAGTATTCGATATCGAAGGCCTCCTGCTCGGGCAGGCCCTGATATTCGGAGACGGTCGACGAGCCGCGCATCACGTTAATGGCGTTGACGTAGAACTCGCCCGAGATACGAGCGGTGGCCTTGTCCTTGGCGAAGGTGAACATGCCGACGCCCGGCATCAGATAGACCACGGCATTGGGGTCGCGCACGGCGGGCGAATTGTCGTGTTTGCAGCGGTCGTAATAGGCCTGGTAGTCGACGCGATAGGCGGCGACCTGGTCACCCAGGCCGGCAATGACGGCGTCGACATCCGGTTTGGCCGGGTCGAAGTCGATCACCAGCGGCCGGATCTTGGTGCGCAGGAAGTGGTCGGGGCACGAGGTGCCCAGCGCCGCCAGCGGGCGCAGGTTGTTGGAATTGACGAATTCCAGCACGGCGGGCGAATCGTCGAAATGGCCCAGCTTGTGGCTGTCTTCCGAGATGAAGCCGCGGATCTTGGGCATCAGGCGCGCGGCGATGGCGCGGCGCTGCTCTGCCGGCAGCGACTTGACGGCCTCGCCACCGAAGATGGTCTTGCCTTCGGTCTGCTGTTCGAACCAGGCGATGGCCTGGTTGATGATGCCGATCGTGGTTTCGTAGCACTCCTTGGGCGTGTCGCCCCAGGTGAACAGGCCATGCGATTCGAGGATTAGGCCCTTCGCGTCAGGGTTTTCCTCGCAATACTTGCCCAGCCACAGGCCCAGTTCGAAGCCCGGCTTCTTCCACGGCAGCCAGCCGATGCTGTCGCCGAAGATCTGCTGGGTCAGTTCCTTGGAGTTTTTCGATGCCGCGATCGCGATGATCGCGTCCGGGTGCATGTGGTCCACGAACGGGTGGTTCACATAAGCATGCAGGGGGGTGTCGATCGAGGCGGCGCGCGGGTTGAGGTTGAACGTGGCGTGGGGCAGGTAGCCCACCATCTCGTCTTCGAACTCGACGCCGCGATAGAGGCCCTTCAGCGCCCGCAGCTTGTCCATGTAGAGCGTCGAGAAGCCATCGAGCTTGATCGAGGCGCTGTCGCCGCCCGAACCCTTGACCCAGAGGACTTCGACATCCTGACCGGTCAGCGGGTCCTTCTGGAAAATCTTGGAGGAGGTGTTGCCGCCACCGTAATTGGTGACGCGCTTGTCGCTGCCGAGCAGGTTGGACCGATAGACGAGGCGTTCCGGCTCGCTCATGGCAGCGGCTTTGGCATCGTCCCAGAGGTTCGCGAGGCGCTTGGGCGCTGATGTGGACATGAGACTCCTCCCAGAGGGTAGTGGTGGTCAGATTGTTTGGCCGGACATGGCCACGATCGATCAGTGCTGTCAATCAGAAACAATCACAAACGCGCATGGCTGTTCACGGCGGCTCGAATTTGATGGTTTGATGATTGACAGTGATTGAAATCGGTGTGAAGGAATGCGCCAGGGAGATACCAGCCTTGCATGAAACTGAGCGCCAGAGAGTGATCATTGCGGCCGTCCAGACGCGGCCCGTGGCAACCGTTGCCGAGCTTTGCGAGGTCACGGGATCGTCCGAGGCCACCATCCGCCGGGACATTGCGGCCCTCCATGTGCAGGGCAAACTGCGCCGGGTCCGCGGCGGCGCCGAGGCGCTGACCCCGCCCGAGCAGGGCGGGCTGATGGGTCGGCCCTTTTCGGTCAATGAAACGATCAACATCGCGCAGAAGCGCGCCATCGCCCGGTCAGCCGTCGAGCTGTGCAAGGATGGCGAGCCGATCATCATCAATGGCGGCACCACGACCTACCAGATGGTGCACCACCTGACCGATCGCCGACTCTCGGTCTTCACCAACAGCTTCGGCATCGCCGAATTCCTCATCCACAATTCGCGCAACTCGGTCGTCATTCCCGGCGGCACGGTCTATCGCGAGCAGAATGTCATCCTCTCGCCCTTCGGCGGCGTGGTGGCATCGCATTTCTACGCCAAGCGCATGTTCATCGGCTGCCAGGGCATCGGCGCGCACGGACTGATGGAGGCCGATCCCATGGTCGTCCAGTCCGAGCTCGGCCTGATCGGGCAGGCGGACGAACTGATCGTGCTGGCTGACTCATCCAAGTTTTCGGGGAGATCGAGCCTCATCCTGTGTGGGCTCGACCGGATATCCGCGGTCATCACTGACAGCGGCATCCGCGACGAAGACCGCCAAATGCTGGAAACGGCAGGCGTGCGGCTCATCGTGGCGGAAACGAGTGCTCTGGGTGACCGTCACGCGACGGTTGCCTGAGATCAAGACGA
>CBFGMY010000068.1:0-18472 GCA_965650055.1 uncultured Devosia sp. | reverse complement strand
GTAGAGCGCGGACGGGTCGGCCACGGCGAAGGTGACGCCATTGACGGTGTTGGCGCCGACCGTAACCGACTTGTCGAGGATCGCGCCCAGCGAATCGAGGTCACGAACGGTGACCGTCACGGTGTTGGCGACCTGGTAGCCGTTGATCTTGGGCGGCAGCGAATAGCCATTGGCATCGCGCTCGTCGGTATAGACATAGTTCGGATTGACCGAGAAGCCCGAGGTCTGGATGTCGCGCGCTTCGATGCCGGCTGCCTTGAGCTCGGCGATCAGCTCGGCCATGGCGGCGGTATTGGCGTCGAGCGCTTCGCGGGCGGTAGCGCCCTGGGTGGTCACACCCGAATTGATCTGCGCCATATCGGGCGCGGCCATGACCTCGCCATGACCCTCGATGGTGATCGTTCCGGCATAGGCGGGGAGGGAGAGGCTGGCAAGCAGGGCAAAAGGAGCAAGGGCAACAAGGCGACGCATGAAACACTCCAAAGATAACGAGAGGGACTACTCCTCATCCATTGCGTCAGTATTGCGGCATAGATGAACCGGAGTTGAACGGCCCTGTGGAGATCGGTCATCGCCAAAAGTATGACTTTTGAACTTGCACTTGAGGGGGGCGGTAGGGTAGTCACTGCACTGACATTTCAGGGGCGGACCATGGGCGACAAGCACTATCCCGACGGCATCCTGCTGGGCCGCGCCCGCGTTCCCGGTCACGCTCATCCACGTATCGTCACGGTTCGCGGCGGCGAATTGATCGACATCACCGCCAAGGGCTTTGCCACCGTGCGGGATATCGCCGAGAGCGGCAATGCAGCGCAACACGTGCGCAATGCCGCGGGCGTGAGCCTGGGCAGTGTCGATAGCGCCCTCGCCAATTCGGTGGCCGCCGGCTCGGACGCGTCCAGGCCCAGCCTGCTGTCGCCCATCGACCTCCAGGCCATCAAGGCATCGGGCGTCACCTTCGTCGTCTCGCTGCTGGAGCGGGTGATCGAGGAGCAGGCACGCGGCGACAAGGCGCGGGCCGATGCGCTGCGCGGCGATATTACCGGCCTGATCGGCACCGACCTCAGCGAGCTCGTGCCTGGCTCCGAAACGGCCATGAAGGTCAAGGCGGCGCTGATCGAGCGCGGCGTTTGGAGCCAGTATCTGGAAGTCGGTATCGGGCCGGATGCCGAAATCTTCACCAAGAGCCAGCCGATGGCCTCGGTGGGCTACGGCGCCGAAGTGGGACTGCACCCGGTATCGAGCTGGAACAATCCCGAGCCCGAAGTGGCGCTGCTGGTGACCAGCAAGGGCGAGATCATCGGCGCAACGCTGGGCAATGACGTCAATCTGCGCGATGTGGAGGGCCGTTCGGCGCTGCTGCTGGGCAAGGCCAAGGACAACAATGCCTCGGCCTCGCTGGGGCCGTTCATCCGGCTGTTCGATGGCGATTTCACCCTCGAAACGGTCAAGCAGTCCGAGATCGCGCTGCGCGTCGAGGGCGAAGACGGCTTCGTGCTCGAGGGGCATTCCTCGATGAACCAGATTTCGCGCACCCCGGAATCGCTGGTTGCCGCGACCATTGGCGGTCACCACCAGTATCCCGATGGCCTGGTGCTCTACCTCGGCACCATGTTCGCCCCGGTCAAAGACCGCGATGGCGCCGGCAAGGGCTTCACCCACAAGCTGGGCGACGTGGTCTCGATATCGACATCTGAATTGGGCACCCTATCTAACAGGGTGAACCTCTCCACTATCTGTCCGCCCTGGACCTACGGCGCCAGCCACCTGCTGCGCGACCTGGCCAAGGCCGACCTCCTCTAGGTCATGTCGAGCTTCAACTCAGGCTGAGCCGAGAGAGACAGATTTCGAGAACCGGAGCGCAGCGTATGTTCAAGTACGTGAGCACCGGAAGCGCAGAAAGCTGGCGCTCGCAGGCCAGCATCAGTTGAAGGTCGATATGACCTACGAAAGGCATTCCAAGATGGCTGAATTGCACAAGAACCTCATCAACGGGGAATGGGTGGGCTCGGATGGTGTGGAGAACATCAACCCGTCCAACACGGCTGAAGTCGTGGGCGTCTATGCCCGCGCAACCGCCGAAGAGACCAAGCAGGCCATCGCGGCCGCCAAGGCGGCATTCCCGGCCTGGTCGCGTTCGGGCATTCTCGAGCGCCATGCTATCCTCTCCAAGACCAGCCAGGAAATCCTGGCGCGCAAGGCCGAGCTGGGTGAACTGCTGAGCCGCGAAGAGGGCAAGACCCTGCCCGAAGGCATTGGCGAAGTGACGCGCGCGGCGCAGATCTTCGACTTTTTCGCCGGAGAAGTCCTGCGGCTTGCCGGCGAAGTGCTGCCGTCCGTCCGCCCCGGTATTGGCGTTGAGATCACGCGCGAGCCGATCGGGGTGATCGGCATCATCACGCCGTGGAATTTCCCCATCGCCATCCCGACCTGGAAGCTCGCGCCAGCTTTGGCCTATGGCAACACCGTCGTCATCAAGCCGGCCGATCTCGTGCCGGGCTCGACCTGGGCTATCGTCGATATCCTGGTGCGCAACGGCCTGCCCAAGGGCGTGCTGAACCTGGTCATGGGCAAGGGTTCGGTCGTTGGCCAGACCATGCTCGACAGCAAGGACGTGACTGCGATTTCGTTCACCGGCTCGGTGGGCACGGGCAAGCGCGTCGCGGCAGCCTCGATCGAGCACAACCGCAAGTTCCAGCTCGAAATGGGCGGCAAGAATCCGACCGTCGTGCTTGATGACGCCGACCTCAAGGTTGCCGTCGAAACCGTGGCGCAGTCGGCCTTCTTCTCGACCGGCCAGCGCTGCACGGCCTCGAGCCGCGTCATCGTCACCGAGGGCATCCACGACAAGTTCGTCGAGGCTTTGGCCGAGCGGACGCGCAACCTGCGCGTGGGCGATGCGCTCGACAAGAACACCGAAATCGGTCCGGTGGTGGACCCGAGCCAGCTCAAGCAGGACACGGACTACATCGCCATCGGCAGGGCCGAAGGCGCCAAGGTCGCGGCCGGCGGCGAACTGGTGAAGACGGCAACGGAAGGCTACTTCCTGCAGCCGACTTTGTTCACCGAAGCGACCAACTCCATGCGCATCAGCCGCGAGGAAATCTTCGGGCCGGTGGCCTCGGTCATCCGGGTCAAGGACTACGAGGAAGCGCTGTTTACCGCCAACGACACCGAGTTCGGTCTCTCGGCCGGCATCGTCACCACCTCGCTCAAGTATGCGACGCACTTCAAGCGCAATGCCGAGGCCGGCATGGTGATGGTCAACGTGCCGACCGCCGGCGTCGATTTCCACGTGCCGTTCGGCGGCCGCAAGGGCTCCAGCTACGGCTCGCGCGAACAGGGCAAGTATGCAGCCGAGTTCTTCACCGTGGTGAAGACGGCGTATACCGCGGCGGGCTGAGGCGCGAAGTCACCCCGACACTCGATCATCACCCTCGGGCTTGCCCCGAGGGCTCTACACTTGGTGGTCGCTCCACAACCACGGCGTTCCCTCGGACTTGAATCCGAGGGCCATCCGCCGCTTGTGCCGTGTCGTCGGTGGCCCTCGGGTCAAGCCCGAGGGAACGCCGGTGCTGTTAAGGCACAGTGCCTCACCTACACATTCACCGCCTTCGCCATGCCCTGCTGGCCGATCAGGCTGCAGAGCTTGAAGATGCCCACTTCGATCTGGGCTTCGTCGCAGAGCGAGAAGCTGAGGCGCATCGTGTTGTGGCCCGAGCCATCGGCGTGGAAGGCAGCGCCCGGCACGAAGGCGACATCCTGGCGCAGCGCCTGCTGCAGCAGGGCGCCGGCATCCATATGCTCGGGCAATTCCAGCCAGATGAACATGCCGCCCTCGGGCTTCTTCCAGCGCAGGCCCGGCGGGGCGTGGCGCTCCAGCGCATTCAACATGGCGTCGCGACGGACGCGATAGACCGAGCGGGCGCGCCCCACCTGGGCCTCATAGCCCGCCTGCGCCACCCGATGGATCACCATCTGGTTGGTGGTGGCGGTATGCAGGTCGGCGCCCTGCTTGAGCAGGGTCAGCTTGCGGATCAGCGCCTTGGGACCGCTGACCCAGCCAACGCGCAGGCCGGGTGACAGGGTCTTGGAGAACGAGCCGCAATAGAGCGTCCGCGACCCTTCGATGCCGTGTGTGGCCGCGTCGAGTGCGGCGATGGGCGGCAGGTCCTCGCCGTCATAGCGCAGGGCCGTATAGGCTCCGTCTTCCACGATGACGGCGTCGAGCGTGCGCGCCTGGTCGAGCGCCTTGTGGCGGGCGGCACGACTCAGCGTCGCGCCATCGGGATTGGCGAAGTCGGGCACCAGGTAGATCAGCCGCGGCGCGCTGGGACCGGTAGGTTGCGGCGAATCGAGCCCGGAAAATTGCGGCTGGTAGGCAGAGAACGACTGCAGCGCGCCCAGATAGGTCGGCTTGGCGGCGACCACGCCGCTGCCCGGATCGAGCAACAGCTTGCCGATCAGATCGAGCGCCTGCTGCGACCCTGTGGTGACGAGGATATTGTCGGGCCCGGCGGGCACGCCGCGCGCCGCCATGTGATCGGCGATCCACTGGCGCAGCGGCAGGTAACCCTCGGTGGTGGAGTATTGCAGGGCCTCGCGGGCGATGGAGGGTCCGGCAAACACCTCGCGCCACGCCTCCTGGAACAGCCCGACATTGAACAAGGCCGGATCGGGAATGCCGCCCGCAAAGGAGATCATGGTCGGCTTGCCGACCAGCTTCAGCAGTTCGCGGATTTCCGAAGCCTTGATGGATTGGGCGCGGGACGAAAGGCGAAATTCCTGTGGCAACATTTGTATCACCGTGCAATGATACGAGTGATACAAGCACTGAAATATTGTTATGTCAACAGTGCTGACCTTATGTGTCCCCGGTTGCTCAAACTGACCTAGGGCGGCGCCGGACAGGCGGCCGAAACCCCCGTGGAGAAGCCGGCTTGGGCGGGCACGGCATTGGGGGATGACGTTTGGCCGCGTGGAAGCGTTGATCGAAACCGGATAGTATCGACGCATGAATGATACAAATACCGATACAATCGATCTCCCCGATAGCCAGCATCCGCTGCATGAGCGGCTGGCCAGGGCGGTGGAGAGCGCGATCGCCGCGGGCCGGTTCCGCCCGGGCGAGCAATTGCCGACCCACCGCCAGCTGGCGCAGCAGTTCTCGGTTTCCATCGGCAGCGTCACGCGGGCGATCGATACGCTGAGCGCGCGCGGCGTGGTGCGCGGGGAAATCGGGCGCGGTACCTTTGTGCTCGAGCAGGCCGGTGCGACGCCTGACGAGGGCGGCATCATCGACCTCTCCTACAATGCGCCGCCGCCGATCATCTCGGCCCAGCGCATGGCGGCGGCGACCGAGCTGGCCAACCGGCACGCGCTGGCGCTGGCCCATGGTGGCTATGGCGATCTCAGCGGTACGGCGCGGCAGCGCGCCACGGTAGCGGGCTGGTTGACATCGGCGCGCACCCCGCTTGGCGCCGATGAAATCCTCTTGTGCAACGGCGCGCAGCAGGCGCTCCACCTGGCCTTTGCCACGCTGCGGCAGGGCTCCGATATCATCCTGACGGAAAGCGCCACCTTTCCCGGCGCGCTCGCGGCGGCGGCCAATCTTGGCATGACCATGTCGCCGGTCGCCCATGACAGCGAGGGCATGCTGCCCGAGGCGCTGGACGCGGCGCTGACTGCTTCGGGCGCGCGGATTATCTACGCGACGCCGGTCTGCCAGAACCCGCTGGGTTTCGAAACCGGTCCGGAGCGGCGGCGAGCGCTGGCCGAGGTCGCCCGGCGACACGGGGCCATGATCGTCGAGGACGACATCTATGGCTTGTACGCAGCCAAGGGGAAGCTCACCTATCGGGAGCTGCTGCCCAATCAGGTCATCTATGTCACGAGCCTCTCCAAGAGCCTGACGCCGCTGGTGCGCCTGGGCGTCATCGCGCCGCCGCCGGCGCTGCTGGCTGCGGTGCGCAAGCGGTTGCGGGCGGAAAGCTGGGGCCTGCCGCCCTATGTGGCGGAACTGGCGACGGCCATGCTCGAGATCGGCATGGGCGACGAGGCGGCGGCCACGCTGCGCAGCGAGGGTCTGGCGCGGCTTGAGCTGACGCGGACCAGGCTTGGTCTCGGCGCGGTGCCGATGCCCGGTGGTGCGCCGCATCTGTGGTTGCCGATGAGTCCGGTCAAGGCGGAGCAGTTTGTCCGGCGCGCCAGCGAGGCCGGCGTGCGGATCACCCCGCCATCGGCCGCGCAGGTGGGCGATGCCCCCGTCGCCGGTGTGCGCCTCTGCATCATGGCGCCACCAACGCGCGCGGTGCTCGAGCGCGCCCTGGTTGTCCTGGCCGGAATTTTGGGCAGCGACGAGGACGTGGTGGTTTAGTCACCTCATCGGCTGATCTTACAGCTCGCGCCGCGGATAGCCGCGTCGCACCGTTGCAGCGATTTGGCCGCTGGCGGGTTGGAAGCTTGCCAATCGACCCGCGGCAGACCTAGACAGGCGGTAGCGAAAAGGAAGCTCGATGACTGATCGCCCGTCCGTATTGGCGCCATTCCGCAACGAGACGTTCCGGCTGTTGTGGCTGGCGACGCTGGTGTCCAACCTGGGCGGGCTGGTGCAATCGGTGGGCGCGGGGTGGATGATGACCACGCTCACCTCGTCGCACAACATGATCGCCCTGGTGCAGGCCTCGACCACCCTGCCTATCATGGTGTTCTCGATCGCGGCCGGCGCGCTGGCCGACAATTTCGACCGGCGCACGGTCATGCTCATCGCCCAGGGTGGCATGATGCTGGTGTCGCTGGCGCTCGCCGTCCTGGCCTTTCTCGGCCTGCTCAATCCCTGGCTGCTGCTGACCTTCACCTTCCTGATCGGCTGTGGCACGGCCCTGTTCAACCCGTCCTGGCAGGCCTCGATGGGCGATATCGTGCCGCGTGGCGACTTGCCCGGCGCGGTGACCCTCAATGCCATGGGCTTCAACATGATGCGCAGTATCGGCCCGGCGGTGGGCGGGTTGATCGTGGCGCTGGCGGGGGCGGCGGCGGCATTCGCCGTCAACGCGTTCTCCTACCTGCCGCTGATCCTTGCGCTGGGGCGCTGGCAGCCGGAACGGACGCCCAGCCGGCTGCCGCGCGAGAATTTCGGCAGCGCCATGTGGGCCGGCATCCGCTACGTCTCGCTATCGCCGAACCTGACGACAGTGCTGTTTCGCGGCTTTCTGTTCGGCTTTTCGGCGACGGCGATCCTGGCGCTGCTGCCGTCGGTGGCGGCCGAATATGTGGGCGGCGGCGCGCTGGCCTATGGCACCCTGCTGGGCTGTTTCGGTCTGGGGGCCATTGGCGGGGCATTCCTCAATGGCCGCATCCGCGAGCGCTACAGCAATGAGGTGATCGTGCGGCTGGCCTGTATCGGCTTTGCCGCCAGCAGCGTGGCCCTGGGCTATAGCCGCGATCCGCTACTGAGCCATCTGGCGCTGTTGCCGGCCGGTGCCTGCTGGGTGCTGGCGCTGTCCCTGTTCAATGTGTCGATCCAGCTCTCCTCCCCGCGCTGGGTGGTGGGGCGGGCGCTGTCGCTCTACCAGACTGCCACCTTCGGCGGCATGGCCATGGGGGCCTGGATCTGGGGCATCAGCGCCGATGCGTTCGGCCCTGATTCAGCGCTGGTCCTGTCGGGATCGACCATGCTGCTCTGCGCGCTGGTGGGGTTCCGGTTGCCGCTGCCGCAGTTCAATGCCCGCGACCTCAATCCCCTCAACACCTTCAACGAGCCGATCCTCAAGCTCGACCTGCGCCCGCGCAGCGGGCCGATCATGGTGATGATCGACTATGCCATCGCCCAGGACGACATTCCCCGCTTCCTGGCGCTCATGGCAGACCGGCGGCAGATCCGCATTCGCGATGGGGCGCGGCAATGGGCGCTGCTGCGCGATCTTGAGCACCCAGAGATCTGGACCGAATCCTACCATGTGCCGACCTGGATCGATTATCTGCGGCACAATCTGCGGCGCACCAAGGCGGATGCCGAAAATATCGAACTGATCCGGGCCCTGCACCGCGGCGAGGGGCTGCCGGTGGTCCGGCGCATGATCGAGCGGCAGACGGTGCCGCTGCGCGATGACACCCCGCTGCGGGAAACGCCGGAGGTCTAGGCTAAGCCGTGATCCGCTGGTCTGGCGCGGAAGCTGCGTTGTCGGCCAATGTCTCGAGCAGGCTATCGGCGGGCACCGGCTTTGACAGCAGGTAGCCCTGGAGTTGGTCGCAGCCCATGCCTGCAAGGATGCGCTGCTGCTCGGCCGTCTCAACGCCCTCAGCGGTGACCAGCATGTGCATGGCGCGGCCCAGTTCGATGATCGACCGAACGATGCCCTGGATTTCCTGGTCCTTGCCGAGCGCCGCGGTGAAGGACTGGTCGATCTTGAGCTTGTCCACGCCATAGGTGCGCAGATAGCTGATCGAGGAGTAGCCGGTGCCGAAATCGTCGAGAGCGACCCGGATGCCGCGGGCGCGCAGGCGGTTGAGGGTGGATTGAACCAGCGGTGAGTTCTGCAGCAGCAGGCCCTCGGTAATTTCCAGCTCCAGGCGCCGCGCGGCCAGGCCCGTCTGTGCCAGTATGTTGAACACCCGGTCGGCAAATTTCTCGTCGCGGAACTGCAGGGGGGAGACGTTCACCGCCACCCACGGAATGGTCGAGCTCGCGGCGAAACGGCAGGCGGTGGTCAATACCCACATGCCCAGCTGGTCGATCAGCCCGCGATCCTCCGCCAGGCTGATGAACATGGCCGGCGACAGCCGGCCGCGCTCGGGGTGGTCCCAGCGAACCAGGGCCTCGGCGCCGGCCACCCGGCAGGTTTGGGTTTCATAGATGGGTTGATAGACCAGCCCAAGGCCGGCCTCGTTTGCGAGGGCCGATCGAAGATCCATTTCGAGGATGCGCTGGTCACGCACATTCTCGTCCATCTCATCGATGAACAGGTGGTATCGGCCTCGGCCGTCACCCTTTGCACTGTAGAGGGCGATGTCGGCCTGCCGCATCAGTTCCTCGCCCGCCGCCCCCGAGTCGGAGGTGACCACGACGCCGACGCTTGCCCCGACGCGGACCTCATGGCCCGACAGCTCGAACGGCGCACCGATCACTTCGACCACCGTTCGCGCCAGGGACAGGGCCAGGGCATTGTCGGCGAGGCCGACCTGGATGATGGCGAACTCGTCGCCGCCAATCCTGGCGACGGTATCGGCGTCGCCCACGCAGGCGGAAAGACGGTGCGCAGCGGCCTTGATGAGTTCATCACCGATCGGGTGCCCGAGCGTGTCGTTGACATGCTTGAAGCGATCCAGGTCGAGGTAGTGCAGTGCGACCGCCGAGCCGCTGCGTCGCATATGCGCCAGTGCCTGTTCCAGCCGGTCCTCGAAGAGGGCGCGGTTCGGCACCCCGGTCAGCGCATCATGAAAGGCAAGGTAGGATGCCTCGGCGCGGCTATGCTCCAGCATCCTGCTCGTCCGCTTGAGGCGCCGCAGCAGCATGGCCGCCGTCAGGCCCGCAAGCCCCAGGGCAGCGGCAAGCGCCGGTGCCGTATCCCGTATCAGGGCATAGGCGGGCTCGTCCGGCACCCAGGTGAAGAAGCTGACGATCCGGCCGCTATCGTTGAGAATTGGCGAAGCGACCCGTTCGCCGTCATCAGGATCGAAGGTGGAATAGCCCAGGCCCTCGATCGCGTATTTCTCCGAAATCTCCCGGGCAACCTCCTGATCGATCTCGCGGATCGACAGGTGGAGGAATTCGGTGCCCGGTGCCTGCTGGACCGCATCCGTACCTGGCACAACCGGGCGCAGGCTGATGATGGCGGGTTTGCTGCCCTCGAGGGCAACGATGTCTTCGATGCCAAGGCCAGTCACCGCAGCGGTCGAGTCAGTCACGTCGGCCGACGCTTCGGCCATTGCGGCGCGCAACTCCGTCACCAGGGGTGCTGCGATTCCCCTTATGGCTTCATAGGTCTCCGGATCCACTGCGGCGCCGTCGTGGGCTGCATGAACCGGCCTGTTTGCACTGTCGAGAACGTAGACCTGGTCATGCCCGAAATACTTGCTCATCCAGGCCGTGAGGTTTTCCTCGATCCAGGGCTCGTTGTCCGATCGAAGGTTCAGGACCGCGTCGTCCCAGATGGCGGAACTGTTCTGCTCGACCGGGATGCGCTTCTCGATGTCGGCAAGCCCGGTCTGGACGGCGTGGGCCTGGCGGGCGATCGAACGATCATCGATCCGCGAGGCGGCCCACCAGCCAAAGCAGCCGACAGCCGCAATCAACGCCAGGGCGAACACGATCGACAGGTTGGTAATCTGGCGGGAAAGGGGTGACTGTCGTGTGTTCAATTCGGGCCTCAGCACCCAAAAGGTAGCGCGGGAAACCTAACGACAGATCAAAAGCGCGATTACATTGCAATTTGTGGCCGCTATGTAGCGACGTGGTTTACATCAGGTTTGGCGGCTGGCTGGACGTGGTATCCGCTCGTCGGCAAAGCCGGGCCAGGTGCGGCTGCGGGCATTGATCAGCATATCGACGGAGTAGCTTTTTTCCGGACATTCCAGCGCAATTTGCGCCAGCAGGTCCTGGCCCTGCTCCAGCTGGCGGTACAGCGCATCGCCGTCTTCGCGGCTGAAACCGCCCACGGCCATGGTCCACGCCTTGAGCAGCGAACGGTACTTGCTGATATGGACTTCGGCTTCCTGGCTGGTCATGGATTGGTCTCGATCCCGAACGAAGTTAAGGCCGCTAAGCCTGGCGTCAGTTCGTCAGCCTAAGGGATTGTCGATGTTGGAACGGTGACGGGGGCTGTCAGCGTTTTGTCAGCCGCAGGGGGTTAATGGAAAGGCACCATGAAACGCACATTGCTCGCAGCCATGTTCGCCCTTCTGTTCGCCATGACCCAGCCTGCCTGGGCGCAGGGCAATGGTAATGCAAATGGCCAGGACAACGGCAATGGCCAGGGGAATGGTAACGGCCAGGGGAACGGCAACGCCAACGGACAGGGTCAGGGGCCGGGTGCCAATGCGGGGGATGTGGGCAATGGCCCGCTGACCAATGGTCTGGGGCTGGGCAATCCCGCGGGTCCCGGGAAACCGAATGATGACAGCGCCGCGTTGCCCGGTCGCGAACTTTCGGAAAGCGACGTCCTTGCTGCAGTAGAGGCCGGGCGGGTGGTCGAATTGGGGACCATCCTGCCCGATGTCAGATCGCGGACCGGGGGAGAGGTGATAAACGCGCAACTGCAGCAGATGGGGCAATTCCTCATCTACGTCGTGACCGTGCTGACGCCGTCAGGCCAGGTCCTCACCGAACATTACTATGCCCGCTCCGGCGTTCCCGTCGGGAAGTAACCCCGCCTATTTGGCCGTCGCAGCCACCGGCTGGCCGGCAGCGAAGCGCTCGTCGAAAGCATAGCCGGCGCCGCGCACCGTGCGGATGGGATCGGTTTCGCGGCCGCGATTGATGGCGCGGCGCAGGCGGCCGATATGGACGTCCACCGTCCGCTCGTCGACATAGACATCATTGCCCCAGACGCCATCGAGCAGCTGCTCGCGCGAATAGACGCGGCCGGGATGGCGCATCAGATATTCGAGCAGGCGATATTCGGTTGGTCCCAGATGCACGTCTCTGGCGGCGCGACGAACGCGATGGGTGGTGCGATCGAGCTCGAGATCGCCGACCTTGAGCGCGGCCGTGACCAGATTGGGATTGGCACGGCGCAGCAGGGCATGGATGCGCGCGGCCAGCTCGGGCACCGAGAAGGGCTTGACCACATAGTCATCAGCGCCGGTGGCAAGGCCGCGGACGCGCTCTTCTTCTTCGCCGCGCGCGGTGAGCATGATGATCGGGATGCGGGCCGTTTCCTCCCGGGCGCGCCAGCGGCGGCAGAGCTCGATGCCGGACACTTCGGGCAGCATCCAGTCGAGCAGGATCAGGTCGGGCAGTTTTTCCTGCAGCGCGCGCTGCGCCTCTTCGCCGGTCTCGGCGGTGACCACCCGAAAGCCTTCGGCTTCGAGGTTATAGCGCAGCAGGATGGCGATATCGCCTTCGTCTTCAACGACGAGGATGGTGGCGGGCATGGGTGGCTCCCGTCTTGGCGGCTCCATGGCCGCCGGAGTTTGAAGACCTCATGGTGAGCTTGTCGAACCACGAGGTCGAGCGAGTGGAGGCTTGTGGGCCACGACCTCGTCCTTCGACAGGCTCAGGATGAGGTCTACTGAAGTTGCTGGGTGAGGAAGGTCCTTCACCCGGCGGTGTGTGCGTCAGCTCTCCCCTGAGGGGAGGACTTAAGCCTTGATCTGGGTACGCTGCAGTTCCTGCACGTCCGAGGTCAGCTGCTTGCCGGTCTGCAGGTAGTAGGCGCGCTCGGCGATGTTGGTGGCGTGGTCGCCGATGCGCTCCAGGCTCTTGGCGCAGAACAGCAGATGCGTGCAGGGCGTGATGTTGCGCGGGTCTTCCATCATGTAGGTGAGAAGTTCACGGAATAGCGAGGTGTGCATGGCGTCGACTTCGTCGTCGCGGTTGCACACTTCGATGGCGGCCGCCGAGTCGCGGCTGGCATAGGCGTCGAGCGCGCCCTTGATCTGGCGCAGCACCAGGGCCGTCATGTTCTTGACGCCGTTGTAGAAGGTGGGCTGCAGGCTCAGGCCCTCGAGCTTGAGCGAGCGGCGGGCCAGCTGCTTGGCCATGTCGCCGACGCGCTCCAGATCGGACGCGACGTGGATGGCAGTGATGATGGCGCGCAGGTCGCTGGCCATCGGCTGGCGGCGGGCGATCATGGACACCGCCATATCGTCGATGCGGCGCTGCATGTCGTCGATGCGCTGATCGGCGATGATGGTGAGGTCGGCCAGTTCGCGATCGAGCTTGAGCAGGGACTTGGTGCCATTCTCGATGGCGACCTCGACCTGGCCGCCCATTTCGGCGATCAGCTGGGCAAGGGCGGTCAGTTCGTCGGAATACGACTGAACGATGTGGTCAGCGCCGGCGCTAGGCATTTCGATATTCCTCTTCGTACTCGCGGACCGATCAGCCGATGCGGCCCATGATGTAGTCCTGGGTCTGCTTGTTGACCGGGTTGGTGAAGATGTCCTCGGTCACGCCTTCCTCGATCAGGTTGCCGAGGTGGAAGAAGGCGGTGCGCTGGCTGACGCGCGCGGCCTGCTGCATCGAATGCGTGACGATGACGATGGTGTAGTTCTCGCGCAGCTCATCGATGAGTTCTTCGATGATGGCGGTGGCGATCGGATCGAGGGCCGAGCAGGGCTCGTCCATCAGGATGACTTCGGGGCCGACGGCAATGGCGCGGGCAATGCACAGACGCTGCTGCTGGCCGCCGGACAGGCCGGTGCCGGGTTCGTTCAGGCGATCCTTGACCTCTTCGAAGAGGCCCGCCTTGCGCAGCGAGGAAACGACGATCTCGTCCATGTCGGCCTTGGAGCGGGCCAGGCCGTGGATCTTGGGGCCGTAGGCGACGTTCTCGTAGATCGACTTGGGGAACGGATTGGGCTTCTGGAAAACCATGCCGATGCGGGCGCGCAGTTCCACCACGTCGAGGGCGGGATCGTAGATGTCCTCGCCGTCGAGCTTGATCGTGCCGCCGACCTTGGCGCCTTCGATCGTGTCGTTCATGCGGTTGATGCAGCGCAGGAAGGTCGACTTGCCACAGCCCGAGGGTCCGATGAAGGACGTTACGGCGCGGTCGGGAATGTCGATCGAGATGCCGTGCAGTGCCTGCTTGGCACCGTAATGCACCGTCACGTCGCGAGCGGTAAGGCGGATGGGGCGCTCGAGCGCGTCTGAGGGGTTCATGGCTGAAATCACTGATTGTTGGGTCATCTTAACCTTGCCGGCCAGCATATCCATTTGAGACATCCTTGTATCCTGACGTTGCGATCACGCGCGCTTTTCGAGGCGCGAGCGCAAGTAGATGGCGACGCCGTTCAGGCAGATCATGACGAGCAGAAGCACCATGATCGCGGCGGCCGTGCGGGGTTCGAAGAAGTTGCGGTTTTCGTTGCCCTGCCAGAGGTAGATCTGCACGGGCAGGGCGGTAGCCTGGTCGAAGGGCGTTGCCGGCACGGCGGCCACGAAAGCCTTCATGCCGATCAGCAGCAGCGGTGCCGTTTCGCCGAGGGCGTGGGCGACACCCAGAATGGTGGCGGTCAGGATCGAGGGGAAGGTGACCGGCAGCACATGGTGGAACACCATCTGCGTCTTGGACGCACCCATGCCGAGCGCGGCCTGGCGCAAGGCCGGCGATACGCCGAGCAGGGCGCCACGGGTGGCGATGATGATGGTGGGCAGCGTCATCAGCGTCAGCACCAGGCCGCCCACGATGGGGGCCGAGATGGGCAGGTGCAGGTAGTTGATGAACACGGCGGCGCCGAGCAGGCCGAAGACGATGGACGGCACGGCGGCGAGGTTGTTGATATTGACCTCGATGAAGTCGGTCAGCCGCGACTTGGGCGCGAATTCCTCGAGATAGATGGCCGAGGCCACCCCGATCGGCACGGCCAGGAAGATGACGATGAGCATCATCCACAGCGTGCCGACAAAAGCGCCGAGCAGGCCGGCCGAAGCGGGGGCAGCGCGGCTGTCGACATTGGTGAAGATCGACCAGGCAAAGCCGTTGGAAATGGCGCCATTGGCGACCATGTCGTCGATGAGGGCGCGGGCCGGCGCCGAGAGCTGCTGCTGGGCGTCGCCGAGCGAGCGATCGATATTGCCGCGGATCCAGTTGACCGCGTTGGCCGAGGCCAGCACGTCGACCTGGACGGTCTTGCCGAGCAGGGTCGGGTCGGCGACGAACATTTCGCGCACTTCGTGCCGGGCATCGGTCTCGGCGATCGAGAGGATGTCCTTGGCGTCGATCTCATAGCCGGCGGGAGCCGCGGCGCGCAGCGACGCCTCGATCACCTTGTTCCAGTTGAGCATCGCCAGGTCGCGCTGCCACTTGAGGTTGGCAGCCTCGAAATCGGCGTCGGACTGGCCCGCGGCACGAACCGGCGGCGCATCGGCCTTGATCAGGGCCGGGTCGAAGTTCACGGCAAGATGCAGGTTGGACTGCGTGAAGGCCGGAGCGCCCTTGCGGACGATATCGACGAACAGCAGGGCGACGAAGCCAAGCGCCAGGATGATGGCGGCGAGCCCGAGACCCTTGAAAATGGTCTCGCTCAGATGGCGCTTGCGCAGGCTGGAACGGATGAGCTTGGTGCGCTCGACGGACGCCTGGTTGGTGGAGAGCGTATCGGTTGCCATTATTCGTACTGCTCCCGGAAGCGGCGCACGATGTAGAGTGCGAAGATGTTGAGGCAGAGGGTGATGACGAACAGCGTCAGGCCCAGAGCGAAGCCGACCAGCGACTGGGGCCCGGCGAAGTCGGTATCACCAGTCAGCTGGTTGACGATGGAAACGGTGATGGTGGCCACCGGCTCGAACGGGTTGCCGCGCAGGACCGGGCTGTTGCCGGCCGCGAGCACCACGATCATGGTTTCACCCACGGCGCGGCTGACGGCCAGCAGGAAGGCGCCGACAATGCCGGGCAGGGCGGCGGGCAGCAGCACGTTGCGGATGGTTTCCGACTTGGTGGCGCCCAGGCCATAGGCGCCATCGCGCAGGGTGCGCGGCACCTGGTTGAGAATGTCGTCCGAGAGCGACGACACGAAGGGGATGATCATGATGCCCATGACCACGCCGGCGGTGAGCGCGCTGGTGGCATTGATGTCGAGGCCAATGAGGTTGCCGGCGTCGCGCAGGAAGGGGCCGACCGTCACCAGGGCGAAAAAGCCGAAGACGATGGTGGGGATGCCGGCCAGGATTTCGATGATCGGCTTGGCCACGGCGCGCAGATTGCGATGCGCATATTGGCTGAGATAGATCGCGGCCATGAGGCCGACCGGAACCGCCACCAGCATGGCAATGGCGGTGATCATCAGCGTGCCGACCAGCAGCGGCAGCAGGCCGTAGCTGCCCCAATTGCCCTCGGAGCCGGCATTGTTGGGGTTCCAGACCGTGCCGAAGAAGAAATCGAGCGGGCTGATGAAGCTGAAGAAGCGGACGGCCTCGGTGACCAGCGAGGCGACGATGCCGACCGTGGTCAGGATGGCGACGGCCGAGCAGGCGAGCAGCGCGATATTGATGACGCGCTCGACCGCGTTGCGGGCACGGTGGCGGGCGGTGATGCGGCTGCGGGCATAGAGCAGCGCCGCGACACCGGCCACGGCAGCGGCGCCGACGACCACGAGGAACGTGATGAACTGGAACGAGCGCAGCGCGTCGCCGGCCGTCTGTTCATAGGGCAGGATTTCGCCGGCCACGCCATAGCCGGAGGCCAGCGAGATGATGCGGGCGATGGTGGCATTAAGACCCGCTTGGTCGAGCGACTGAACCGTCTCGACCGGGATCTGCGAGACGATGAAATTGTGGGTGATGCCATCGCCGAGCCAGCCCCAGAGGCCGACGATCAGCAGAGCCGGTACCAGCGCCCAGATGGCGACATAGGAGCCGTGATATTGCGGGCGGGAGTGGACCTTGACGCCATCTGATGTGGCCAGACCCCGGCTGCGCGACCAGCCTGACTGGTAGGCCAGGCCGAGCAGAACCAGCAGTAAGCCGGCAATCACAAGGGAATTCATCGTTACGCGCCCCCGCGGAGGAATGAAGTGGGCCGCGCCTGTTGGCGCGGCCCTGTGGTCTTACTGAGCGCCGGCTTCGAAAGCGGCGAGAACTTCAGCGGTCTTCTCGGCAGGCTGCGGGATCAGGCCAGCGGCCTCAAGGGTGCCGCCTGCGCCGGAAATGCCTTCCGACAGGAAGAACTGGACATATTCTTCGATGCCGGGGATCACGCCGATATGCTGGCCCTTGACGTAGAAGAACAGCGGGCGGGAGACCGGGTATTCGCCGGCAGCAACCGATTCAGCGGACGGCACGATGCCGTCGACGGTGGCGACCTTGAGGGTGTCGGTGTTCTGCTCGTAGAACGACAGGCCGAACACGCCAACGGTTTCCGGGTTGCTGGTCAGGCGCGCCAGGGTCTCGGTGTAGTCGCCCGAGATTTCGACGACGACGTCCTGACGGAACGTAGTGGTGGCGGCGACCTTCTCTTCGTCGGTCAGGCCTTCGGGAAGACCGGCTTCTTCCGCACCGGCATCGACGACCTTGGTCTGGAACACTTCACGGGTGCCGTGGTTGGTGCCCGGGATGGCCAGCGAAATAGCCTGGTCGGGGAGGGAAGCGTCGATTTCCGACCACTTCTTGTAGGGGTTGTCGACCAGGGCGCCGTCAACCATCACCTTGGCGGCGATAGCCTTGTAGACCTGGATCGGGGTCAGCGCGAAGTCCGGACCACCGGCAGCCGAGGCGAAGACGATGCCGTCATAGCCGAACTGGATTTCACGGATATCGGTGACGCCAGCGGCGGTGCAGGCTTCGAGCTCGCTGTCCTTGATCTTGCGCGAGGCATTGGCGATGTCGATGGTGTTGTCGCCGACGCCTTCGCAGAACTGCTTGAGGCCGCCACCGGTGCCGCCCGAACCAACGACCGGGGTCTTGAACTCGGGGAACGCGGCGCCAAATTCTTCAGCCACGATCGAGGCGAAGGGCAGTACGGTCGACGAACCGGCAACCTGGATGGTGTCGCGCGACTGGGCGAAAGCGGGAGTGCCGAATGCGACGAGCGCGATCACGGCAGCACTGGCGAAAAGTGCAGACTTCATGGGATTTCCCTTCGGAATTCAGTTCAAACCTGGCTGGCCGATCCGGCAGTTCATTCCCCGGTGCCGCCCTTTGACGAGGGGGACCATATGAGGGGTACGCGACAGTTTTATTGCGGTAGCGTGACGCGTTTATGACAGGTTAAGTCGATGAATATACTGTGCAATTGTCGGAATAATCAGAAGCCGGTCTGCTTCCGTGACATTCGAATGTGACAGCGTCGCCAGATTTGGACGCGACTCCAGTAGCGCGGCAGCCATGGCAACAGGGCTGCCCCATCAGTGGGATTTGCCGATCAGGCGAGAGCGCAGGGCGTTTGACACATTGTCGAACAGGAACACGACACCCAGGATCAGCAGCACCATATAGGCCACCTTGTCCCAGTCCGAATTGGTGCCCATGGCCTCGAGCAGCTTGAGGCCGATGCCCCCTGCGCCCACCGCGCCGATGACCGTGGCCGAGCGGGTATTGCTCTCCCAGAAGTAAAGCGACTGGGAAATGAACACCGGCAGCACCTGGGGCACGACGCCGAAACGGTTGACCGCGGCCGGGCTGGCGCCGACCGATTTCACACCCTCGCGCTGCTTGTCGTCGACGTTTTCCAGCGCCTCGGCATAGACCTTGCCCAGGGCGCCGGTGTCGGTGAAGAAAATCGCGGCGATGCCGGGAACGGGGCCGGGGCCAAAACCGCGGGTAAAGAACAGCGCCCAGATCAGCATGTCGATGGAGCGCAGGAAATCGAAG
>CBFGMY010000067.1:0-18710 GCA_965650055.1 uncultured Devosia sp. | reverse complement strand
ACGCAAAAGCGCGGTCGCGTTTCGTTCGAGGGCCACGACATCACCCGCATGCGGGCCGACCTGATCGCCCGCGCCGGCATGACCATGGTCCCCGAAGGCCGCCGCCTGTTCAATTCGCTGACGGTCGAGCAAAATCTCGAGATCGGCGCCACTGCCGCCCGCAAGGGGCCATGGTCGGTCAAGGCCATCTACGAGCTGTTTCCGCGCCTGGGGGAGCTGTCGCAGATGCAGGCAGGCAGCCTGTCCGGCGGACAGCAGCAGATGGTGGCTATCGGTCGCGCGCTGATGACCAATCCGCGTGTCCTGCTCTGCGATGAAATCTCGCTTGGGCTGGCGCCCGCCATCATCGGCGACATCTATCGCTGCTTCGACGCCATTCGCGGCAGCGGCGTATCGATCGTGGTGATCGAGCAGAACGTGCGGCAGGCCTGCGCCGCCGCGCAATATGCCTATTGCATGCTCGAAGGCCGGATCAGCCTCGAAGGCCGCACGGCCGACCTGTCGATGGACGCGATCACGGCCGCCTATTTCGGAACGAGGGACAAGCAATGATCTGGGTTGAAACCATCGTCAACGGCCTGCTGCTTGGCGGTCTCTACGCCCTGGTCGGTCTCGGGCTGGGCTATGCCTTCGGCGTCATCCGCATCGTCAATGTAGCGCAGGGTGATTTCATCGTGGCGGCCGCGTTTCTTGGCCTCTACATGGCGCCCTATATTCCGGTGAACCCGATTTTCGTGGTCATTCCGGTCGCGCTGGTCTCGTTCCTGATCGGCGTGGTGCTGCAACGTGTGCTGGTTAACCGGGTGCTCGGACAGGACCAGATCCCGCAAATCCTGCTGACCTTCGGCCTCGCCATCGTCCTTCGCAACGGCATGGTCGAGTGGTTCGGCGCCAATAGCCGCTCCATCGATGTGGGCGACCTGCGCTTCATGGGTTTTGACTTCCTCGGCCTGCGACTGGGCGTGCTGCCGGTCGTCATCCTGGCGATCGCCGTCGTGCTGTTCGCGGCGTTGCATCTTTGGATGCACCATACCCGCATGGGCCGCATCATCCTGGCCACGGCCGATGATTATCGCGTGGTCCAGCTGTCGGGCGTCAACTATCGCAACGTCTATGCCATTGCCATGGGCATCGCCCTGGCGCTGTCGGCGGTGGCCGGGGTGCTGCTGGCCATGCGTGGCTCGTTCACGCCCTATTCCGGCGCGGACCGACTGCTCATTGCCTTCGAAGTCGTGGTGATCGGCGGGCTCGGCTCTTTCAAGGGCATGTTCGTGGGCGGATTGGTGCTCGGTGTAACGCAGCTGGTGGCGCTCAAGCTCGATCCATCCTCGGGGCTGATGTGGGGGCATCTCGCCTTCCTCGCCATCCTTATCGTTTCTCCCAAGGGCCTGGCCGGATTGATCCGTCGATGAGCACCGCTTCCAATCGCAACCTGCTGACCGCTTTGGCCGCCATCGCCAGCGCAGTGGTGCTTGTCGCCATCCCCTTCGTGGTGCGCGAAGGCGACATGCGCCTGATCATCGAGATCTTCGCCGTCTTTGCCTTTGCGCAGAGCTGGAACTTCCTGGCGGGCTATGTCGGGCTGATGTCCTTTGGCCAGCAACTGTTCATCGGTCTGGGCGCCTATTTCGTCTTCCTGGCGTCGGACAAGCTGGGCATCAATCCCTTCTTCCTGGTGCCCCTGGCCTTCGTTTTCTCGGCGGGCTTTGCCGCCCTCATCTCGCCCTTCGTGTTCCGCCTCCGCGACGCCTATTTCGCCATCAGCATCTGGGTCATCGCCGAAATCGTCCGGCTGTTCATCGCCCAGCGCGACTGGCTCGGCTCGGTATCGGGGCTGCCGCTGGTCGCGACGCGCGAGATGGATCGCTCGCTGGTCGCAACCTCGACATTCTATTTCGCCGCCTTCATCGCGTTCCTCGCGGTGTTCGGGCTCTATTACCTGTCACGAAGCCGGCTCGGCCTGGCCCTGGCTGCGGTCCGTGACAATGAGGGCACGGCAGCCTCTATCGGCATCAATGTCTGGTGGGTGCGCTTCACCGGTTTCGTCATCGGCTCGGGCTTCACCGGCATGGCCGGCGCCATCTATTACATGTCGGTTTTCCATGTGGAGCCGGGCGGCGCTTTCGACCCGAACTGGATGGTCATCATGCTGTTCATCGTCGTGATCGGCGGCGTCGGTACCATCGAGGGCCCGATCATCGGCACGGCGCTCTATTTCCTGCTGCGTGCCTGGTTCGCCGGCACGGGCAATCTCTACCTCCTGCTGCTGGGCGCTGCCGCCATCGTGGTGATGATCGTTGCGTCCAAGGGCATCTGGGGCACCCTGCGGGACAGGACGGGCATCGATCTGCTCGGCGTGCGTCGCCCCAGTGGCATGGCCGTCGCCAGCGACAAGGCAAGGACGAAGTAGCATGACTGATAGATTGAAGAACAAGCGCCTGCTGGTCGTGGGTGCGGCCACCGGTATCGGCCGCGCCGTTGCCGCCGCCTGCATCGCCGAAGGCGCTCGCGTCGTCATTGCTGATCTCAATGCCGAACAGGGCAAGGCGACCGCCAAGGCGCTCGGCCCCAATTGCAGCTTCGTGCGCTGCGACGTCGCCGATGAGACCAGCGTCAACGCGCTGATGGCCCACACGGTGAGTTCGCTGGGCGGGCTTGATGGCCTCGTCAACAATGCCGGCCTGCAAAAGGCCGGGCCGCTCGAAAAGATCGACGTCAAGGATTGGGATGCGCTGATGGGCGTCAATGCGCGCGGTGTGTTCCTCGCCACCAAAGCGGCCATCCCGCATTTGCGCGCATCCGGCGGTGGCTCTATCGTCAACACGGCGTCGCTTGCCGCCAAGCGTGGCGGTCCCGGGATCGCCGCCTATGCTGCGTCCAAGGGCGCCGTCATGGCGCTGACCACGGCGACGGCGCTGGAACTGGCCGGCGAGGGCATCCGCGCGAACTCGGTTTGCCCGGGGTTCATCGACACCCCCTTCAACAATCCCGCCATCGACTTCATGGGTGGGCGCGAAGCACAGGCCGAGGTGGTGGCCCGCATGGTGCCGCTCGGCCGTCAAGCGACGCCCGAGGAAGTCGCGCCGCTCTACGTCTATCTGCTGTCGGACGAGTCCGGCTATGTGACGGCCCAGGCGCTGTCCATCGATGGAGGCGTCTACAATTGACGGCGACCGCATCGGAAGAGACCTTCGACTATGTGGTGGTCGGCGCGGGGTCGGCCGGTGCCGTGGTTGCGGCGCGTCTTGCCGAAGATTCGAGCAAGCGCGTCCTGCTGCTCGAGGCGGGCGGCATGGATCGCCATCCCGGTTTCCGCCTGCCGCTGCTGATGGGCGCCTTCGTCAAATCCGGCGTCTACAACTGGTCCTACGAGACCGACCCGGAACCCGAGCTGAACAATCGCCGCATCCCCTGGCCGCGCGGCCGGGTGGTCGGCGGGTCGTCAACGCTCAACGGCATGGTCTATATCCGCGGCGTGCCGTCCGACTACGATGGTTGGGGCCAGTTGGGCCTGCGCGGCTGGTCGTGGGACGATGTGCTGCCCGCTTTCCGCCGTGCCGAGGCGCATCTGGATCGCTCCGGCCCGCTGCATGCCACCGATGGTGCCATGACGGTGGGCAAGGCCAAGGGCAACAACCCGCTGACCGAGGCGTTCGTCAGGGCAGGGGGCGAAGCCGGCTATCCCATCACCGACGATTTCAACGGGCCGAGCCAGGAAGGCTTTGGCCGCTACGATTTCACCATTCGCAAGGGCAAGCGGTTCGGCACGGCACGCGCCTATGTCCGCCCCTCGCTGAAGCGCTCCAATTTCACGCTCCGTACCCACGCGCTCACCACCCGCGTTGTCGTGGAATACGGTCGCGCCATCGGCGTTGAATATCGCCACGGTTGCCAGCTGCATCGCGCTCTGGCCAAGGGCGAGGTGATCGTCTCGGGCGGGGCGATCAATTCCCCGCAGCTGCTGATGCTGTCCGGTATTGGTCCGGCTTCGCACCTTCGCGAAGTGGGCATCGCGCCCGTTCTCGACCTGCCCGGCGTCGGCGAAAACCTGCAGGACCATTTCGATTGCGGCCTCTCCTGGGAAGCCACCCAGCCCGTCTCGCTCTATCGCGAACTGCGCCTCGACCGATTGGCCATCAGCCTGCTGCGCGGTGTCACCTTGGGCACAGGCCCGGCCACGGTATTCCCCTATGAGGGCGGCGCCTTCATTCGCGTCAATCCGGGTTCGGCCGATGCGGATATCCAGGTGCATTTCATGCATGGGCGCGAGGATACGGCCAAGCCCCACCTGCTCAATCCGGCCAAAGCCGAGGACAAACACGGCTTTACCGTGCGCGTCTCGCAAACCCGTCCGCAAAGCCGGGGTCGCCTGCGGCTGCGCTCGTCGCGTCCCGACGATGCGCCCGCAATGACCGCCAACTATCTCACCAGCCGGCACGACGTCGACACGACACTGGCCGGCATCCGTGCGCTGCGGCGCGTGGTCGCGCAGCCGGCCTTCGACGCCTATCGCGGCAAGGAAATCACGCCCGGTCCACTGGCGCAGAGCGACGACGAGCTGATCGCCTGGCTGCGCGCCACGGGCGGCACGACTTTCCACCCCAGCGGCACCTGCAAGATGGGCATGGACGATATGGCGGTGGTGGACGAACGCCTGCGCGTGCGTGGCGTCAAAGGCCTGCGGGTTGCCGACACGTCGGTCATGCCGCTGATCGTCACCGGCAACACCAATGCCCCGGCCATCATGATCGGCGAGCGCGCCGCCCAATTCATCCGGGAGGACCGGCAGGCATGAGCCGCGACGGCGAAACGTTCGACTATATCATCATCGGCGCGGGCTCGGCCGGCGCCGTCATGGCCAACCGCTTGTCCGAGGACCCCACCAAGCGCATTCTGGTGCTCGAGGCAGGGCCGGACGAACGGGTGCTCTATAGCCGGGCACCCGGCGCCTTCGTTCGCCTCTTCGGCACTGAACGCGTGTGGCCTTATGTCTCCGAGCCCGAGCCGGGTGCTGCTGGACGCCGCATCCACGTACCGCAGGGCCGCATGCCCGGCGGCGGCAGCTCGATCAACGGCATGATCTACATCCGCGGCGACCAGAAGGATTTCGACGACTGGTCGGAAGCCGGATGCACCGGCTGGGGCTTTGACGACGTATTGCCCTATTTCCGGCGGGCCGAGGCCAATGAGCGGCTCGCGGGTCACTATCACGGCACGGACGGTCCGCTCTCGGTCGTGGACGTGCCCTATCGCCATCCGCTCAACAAGGCCTTCGTGCTCGCCGCTCAAGAGGCCGGCATTCGCTACAACGACGATTTCAACGGCGAGAGCCAGCTTGGCACCGGCTATTTCCAGGTGACCCAGCGCGGTGGCGAACGCGAAAGCACCGCCGCCGCCTACCTGCGTCCGGCAATGGCGCGCGGCAATATCGTGCTCGAACTCAATGCCGAGGTCGAGCGCGTCACCTTCACCGGCAAGATGGCGACAGGCGTGCGCTGGCGCCGGGGTGAAACCGTGCAGGAAAGCGCCGGCCGGACCATCGTCGTCAGTGCCGGAACGCTGGCTTCGCCCAAAGTCCTGATGCAGTCGGGGATCGGCCCTGGTCAGCATCTGCGGGACAATGGCATTGCCGTGCTGCATGATCTGGCCGGCGTCGGCCAGAATTTCCAGGATCATCTCCAGGCGCCCAACTATTATCGCACGAAAAAGCCGATCAGCCTCTTGGGTGAGGATGCCGGTTGGCGTGCGCTCAAGCACGGCCTGCAATGGATGCTGTTCCGCAGCGGGCTTCTGACCTCCAATGTCGGGGAAACCTGCGCCTTTGCCGATACAGATGGCGATGGCCGCGCCGATATCCAGATCCACTCCTTCCCCATTTTCGTGCCCGACCATGTGCGCCAGCCGCCCGACGGGCATGGCTTCACCATCAGCCCTTGCGACATGCGTCCGCATTCACGCGGCCAGGTGCTGCTCAATGGTCCGGACCCCAAAACGCAGATCAAGCTCATCGCCAACGCGCTCGCCGATGAGCGCGACGTGCAGAGCCTTGTCCGGGGCCTTCACCTCAGCCGCCGCATTGCGCGCGCTCCTGCCTTGCAGGCGTTGGTCGAGCGCGAGCTGGTGCTCGATGCACCCGAAGACGCGCCAGATGCCGTGTTGGCCGACTATGTCCGCAATTACGTCAAGACCGTCTACCATCCCGTCGGCACCTGCCGCATGGGCGTCGGCGACGATGCGGTGGTGACGCCTGAGCTTGGGGTTCGCGGCGTCGAGGGGCTTTACGTGGTCGATGCCTCGGTCATGCCCGCCATCACCAGCGGCAATACCAATGCCCCAACCATCATGATTGCCGAAAAGGCGGCCGACATGCTGCGCGGCCGCCCGCCTTTGCCGGTTGCAAGCCATTGACGAGGACGACGCGATGAACCTGACGATCTCCCGCCAAACCATCTCGCTTGTTGCCGCGCAGGCACTGGTGGCCGCCGCCCTGGCCGAGGCCGGGCGACTGGGCATCAAGATCGCCGTATCGGTCGCGGACCGGGAGGGGGCACTTGTGACCCACGCCCGCATGGACGAGGTCCCTGCGCCGATTTCCGATTTTGCGGTCGAAAAGGCCTATACGGCGGCCGTCACCGGCGCGGCCACGCACGACTTCTTTGCTCACATCGATAGCAGCCCGTCGCTGCGCATGGGTCTCACAGGCCGCAGCAAGTTCCTGGTCTGGAGCGGCGGCCTGCCCCTGATTGTCGATGGCGCGGCAGTGGGCGGTATTGGCGTATCAGGCGGAAGCGAGGAACAGGACATCGCCTGTGCCCGCGCGGCGCTGGCCGCCTGCGGCTTGTCCTCTGGCCCTTAGAAGAGCGACACTTTGTTCGGGCGCGGGCTCCGGTTTCGCCCGTCTGCACTCAAGAGGGGACGGTCAGCTCCTGGCCCCGTTCTTGTCATCGCCGGAGCAGCTCGGCAGTCGCATCTGCGAAGCCAGTGGACGGACTCGTGCACAGCGATCCTATGAAGCAAACTCCAAAGAAAGGCTTGGAGCCGGTAGCGGGCCGCATCGGAGGTCGCCCATCGCCGCCTCTGCCTCGGAGATTGCCCCGGCCCGAGAACGGCCAATACACGGGCCGAACGCGGAATGGCCGCTTCTGGGCGAGCTCTGCGGAACGCTGCCATTCCGCAATGGCACTCACTCAATCCACCTGCGCCATGTTGCGGGCGGCGCGAACGAGCTGCGCGGTGGTTTTCAACAGGAGCGGCGTGTCCCCTGTGGCCAGCCACTGGTTGAGGATGCCCACGAAGCATGCGTAAATGAAGTTTGAGAGCTCGGCTATCCGGGGCGCGTCGCTCGCTGTCACATCGCTTGAGCGAGCAAGGCAGTCGGCATAGAGCTGCTTGATCTCGTGTTCCTTTTCGGCAGCCAGATGGGCGGCCTGGGGAATGCGCAGAACGTAAAGCGTCATCTCCTGCAGCACGAGCTGTTCGCCCGGCGCGCGCTCGATCTCGCCCCAGATGAAGGTCAGCAGGTCCTCGATGCGGTCATGGAGGGATTGCGGCGCGGCGAACCGTTCCTCGAGGGTGCTGCGATAGTTCGACGCCAGCACCCCCATAACGCTGAGGATGATCTCCTCCTTGTCGTGGAAATGATAGTGCAGGGTCGCCACGTTCACGCCGGCGGCCTCGGCGATCTTCCGGGTCGTGGCGTGATAAACACCTTCGGCGATCATCACCTGGAGTGCGGCATTGACGATCTGCTCGCGCCGCCCGTCGCTATTGGGGCGGGCACGGCTCTTGCGGGGAACTTTCTGGTCCATCAACTGATGCTCGTCCATGGCGCGATCAGCCCCTGACGGGATCGATCGGCGCGATCGGTCCGATTTTCTCCTCCATGACCCTGGCGGCGGCCAGGCATCGCTCATCCATAAACCGTCCCGCGATGATCTGCACCCCTGCAGGCACGTTTCGGGCCCGGCCCGCGGGCACCGATATGGACGGCAGCGATAGCCCCGCCGTGGAGGACAGAGGGCTGAGCGCCTGCATGATCGTTGCCATGGTCTCGGCACCCTCCTGGTCGTGGTCGATGGGGAAGGTGGGCTGGAACGAGGTCGGGGTCAGCAGGATGGGATATTCTGCAAAAAACACCTGCCATTTGCGCTGGATCGAAAGCCTGCGCTCCCATGCCTGTTGCACGCCCATGGGATCGAGAACGGGCAAGTTACCAGCCGTATCGTGGAAGGCTTTGCGGAAGGCGTCGTCACCGACCGACAGCACGAACTCCCTGACGGGGCCGCTGCATTCGGCATAGAGCAAGGCCATCCAGAGCTCTGCCATTTCGGCCAGATGGGGTGGCGCCACCTCGTCGACGATGTAGCCGGCGCCCTCCAGCCACAAGGCGGCGCGCCGGACGTTGGCTGCGACCTCGGTGTCGGTGCCGAACTCCGCCTCGCCGACGAAAAGCGCGACCCGGCATGGCATGGCCAATTCGAGGCGCGGCGCGATCGGGGGCACCTGCCAGGGGTCACGGTGGTCGGGGCGCTCGAGCGCGCTGAGCCCGGCGGCAATATCGCGAACCGACCGCGCCAACAGGCCTTCGGTGGCGGCTATCTGCAGGCACAGCGACTTTTCCGCGCCCTGTGCGGGATTGTAGCTGGGCAATCGTCCCGTGGTCGGGCGCATGCCATAGATGCCGCAGGTGCTGGCGGGCAGCCGGAGCGAACCGGCGACGTCATTGCCGTGGGCGATGCTGCCTATGCCGGCGGCGGAAGCCGCGGCGGCGCCGCCGCTGGAACCGCCGGGGGAGAGGGTTGGATCCCAAGGGTTGTGCGTCTTGCCGTAGAGCAAATTGCTGGTGAACCAGCGGTAGGAAAAGGTCGGCACATTGGTGCGGCCGACAATGACCGCGCCGGCATGCCGCAAGTTGGCGACAGACGCACTATCGTCCCCGGCCATGGCATCCTTGAAGGCGACCACGCCATGTGTAGTCGCATGGCCGGCAATGTCGACATTGACCTTGGCCGTCACGGGGACGCCGTGCAGGGTGCCCAGCGCGTCGCCTCGTGCTCTGGAGGCGTCCGCCGCGTCGGCTGCGGCAAGCGCCTCGGCTTCGAGGCTTTCGACAACGGCGTTGAGGGCGGGATTAACGGCATGCATCCTCTCGATCACCGCTTCGGTCGCTTCGCGACTCGAAATGCTGCCAGCGCGGATCGCCGCGGCAGTGGCCACCGAATCCCAGGCCCAGATTGCATCACTCATGGCGAACACGTCCTCCCCGCTCCGTTCTACGCGCCGGAAACTCCCGAAATCCGGGCGTTGCGGCGCGACAGAACCAAAGTCATTGACTCCGGCAATATCTCAATCATATGATTTGGTCAATTGATTGGATCACTAGTGAAGTGGTTCGCGATCCTTGGGAGGGGACACCATGAACGAAACCAAGCTGCCAGTTTTTGCCGCGACGCCCTCGCGCCGGACGGTGCTCAGGGGCATAGCCGCAGCTGGCATAGCGACGTCGTTTACGTTGCGCTTTCCGGCGGTGCATGGCCAGGAAACGAGCACGCTGAAGATCGGCTGGGTTGCGGCCCTCTCTGGCCCAGGCGCCCTGTTTGGCGAGGCCACTGACTTCGTCAAGGCCCAGCTCGAAAAGCAATTCGGCGGCGGTATCGAGATTGGCGGCACGACCTATTCGGTCGAAATCCTGGTGCGCGACAGCCAGAGCTCGGTCAACGTCGCCGCGCAGGTCACCGCCGAACTGATGACCCGCGACAAGGTCGACCTGATCGTGGCCTCAGAGGCGCTTGGCGCGATCACGGGCGGACAGATGGCGGTGATCAACAAAACGCCCATCATCTCGACGTTGTTTCCATCGGACGCGATGATCGGGGTTCGCGGTGGGCCGGAGGCCTATAGCAACAACGGCACGCCCTGGACCTTCCACTTCCTGTTCGACACGGCCGATGTCGGTGCGGCCTATATCGGCATGTGGGAACCGGTGCGCAGCCGCCTCAACGACACCGTTGGCACCTTCTATGTCGACCAGCCGGCGGCGCAGGGCTTTGCCCATCCCGAGTTCGGCCTGCCTGCCTTCCTGTCCAAGGCCAACTACAAGACGGTCGAAGGCGGCATGTTCAAGGTGGAGACGGACGATTTCTCCAACCAGGTCTCCACCTTCAAGGCTGGCGACGCGCAGATCCTCACCGGCTTCATGTTCGCCAACCACTTCGCCTCGTTCTGGCGGGCGGCGGCCCAGGGCGACTACCGCCCCGAGATCGCCACCGTTGCCGGTGCCTTCCTGTTCCCGGGCGGCGTTGAAGCGCTGGGCGATCGCGGGGACGGCGTATCCACCGAGATTTGGTGGTCGCCCAAGACGCCCTTTGCGTCGAGCCTGACCGGACAGACCGCCGGCAATCTGGCGGCCGATTGGGAAGCAAGCCAGGGCAAGCAATGGACCCCGGTGCTTGGCTATACCCATGCCATCTGGGAAGTCGCCATCCACGCCCTGGTTGCATCGGGCAACCCCAAGGATCGCGAGGCCGTGCGCAGCGCCCTGGCCGCGGCCAAGCTCGAGACCGTGGTTGGTCTGGTGGATTTCACCAACAGCCAAGTCCCCGGCATTACCAAGACCCCGCTGGTGGCGGGCCAGTGGCGCCGGGCGAAATCGGGGCCATACAAGTATGATCTGGTCGTGACCTACAATGGTTCCTCCGCGCCGTTTGCGTTGGAAGACGAGTTCAAGCTGCTTTCCGAGCTCGGCTGATAGCCGCCTTAGTGCACGAGAGCGCCGCCGCAGCAGGGGGGCGCTCTTGGCTGCCCGTTCCTATGCCAGGGAGAGAATTGGTGGGTCCTGTTCTCAACGTCACCGACATCTCCAAACGCTACGGCGCCAAGCTCGTGGTCGACAAGGTGAGCCTTGCCGTGGCAACGGGCGAATGCCTGGGGATCATCGGTCCCAACGGCGCCGGCAAGACCACGCTGTTCAACCTGCTCGACGGGTCAGCGCAAGCCGATTCCGGCGGCGTGTCGGTTGATGGCCAGGACATTTCGCGCTGGCCGCAATACCGCCGGGTACGTCTGGGTGTCGGGCGGGCCTATCAGGTGCCACGGCCATTTACCGGCCTGACGGTCTACGAAAACGTCCTGGCGGGCATCGTTCACGGCCCCATGGGCAGCGAGCGGCCCGAGCGGCGCGCCCTCGATGTTCTGGAAAAAGTGGGGCTGGCCGACAAGCGCAACACCATTGCCGCCAGCCTGCGCTTGCTCGATCGCAAGCGCCTCGAGCTGGCCAAGGCCGTCAGCGTGGGCAGCAAAGTCCTGCTGCTCGACGAAGTGGCCGGCGGGCTCACGGAGGGTGAGGTGTTCGAACTGGTGGAGATGGTCAAGCTGCTCAAGCGCGAGCATGCGGTCTTGTGGATCGAGCATATCGCGCATGCCCTGATGGCCGCTGCCGACCGTCTCCTGGTGCTGCACTTTGGCGCCAAGCTGATCGAGGGACCGCCAAAGGAGGTCATGGCCGCCGCCATCGTCAAGGAAGTCTATCTCGGGATATCGATCGATGACCCTGCTGTCGCTTGAGAAAGTCGATGTCTTCTATGGCGACCTGCAGGCCACCTTCGGTGTCGATCTGCAGCTCGACGCTGGCGAAGCGATTGCCCTGATCGGAGCCAATGGCGCCGGCAAATCCACCTTGCTTCGCGCCATTATGGGCATGACGGCGGCGAGGCGCGGGGCGGTCATGTTCGATGGCCAGGACATCACCCGGCTGCGCTGCGACCTGGTCGCCCGCCGCGGCATTGCCATCGTGCCCGAAGGCCGGCGGCTCTTTTCCTCCCTTTCGGTGGAAGAAAACCTGCTGATGGGCGGGGCCCGCGCCCGGCCGGGTCCATGGACGCTCGATACGGTCTTCGACCTCTTTCCCGCCATGCGCGAGTTTCGCCATCACAACGCCGCCGAGCTCTCGGGCGGGCAGCAGCAGATGGTCGCCATCGGGCGGGCACTGCTGACCAATCCGCGTGTGCTTCTTTGTGACGAACTCTCGCTGGGGTTGGCCCCCAAAGTGGTGGGGGAAATCTACGCCTGCTTCGCTGGCATTCGGGACACTGGTGTTTCCATCATCCTGGTCGAGCAGGACATCGTTCGGGCTCGCGCGGCGACGACGCGTCTCTACTGCCTGCTCAAGGGGCGCGTCACGCTCGAGGGCGCGTCCAGCGCGGTGACCCTCGATGATATCAGCCACGCTTACTTCGGGGATCGGCGTTCATGAGCTACATTGAAGCGATCCTCAACGGGTTGATGGTCGGGGGCCTCTATGGCCTCTTCGGCCTCGGCCTGGCGCTGGCCTTCGGCATCATGCGCATCGTCAACATCGCCCACGGCGAATTTGTCGTGCTCGCGGCCTATCTGGGCGTGACTTTGCTGGCGGCCACACCGCTGCCGCTGCCCGCGGTCATCATCTGCGTCGCCGCCGCTGCGTTCTTGCTGGGCTGGACCCTGCAATACACCGTCCTCAACCGCGTGCTGGGTCCCAACCCTGTGCCGGCCATGGTGATTACCATGGGTCTGTCGATCGTCCTGCGCAACGCCCTGGTGCAGCTCTATGGCGCTGACATCCAGTCCATCGACATCGGGCCGTTGCAGAATATGGGTGTCGGCGTGTTCGGCATGTCGATCGGGCTGCTCCCGGTCCTGATCTTTGCGGCGGCTGCCTTGCTGTTTGTCGGCGTGAATATCCTGCTGACCCGCACCACGATCGGTCGGGCCTTTCGGGCTGCGGCGGATGACTATGAGATATTGGAAACCCTGGGCTTCAATCGGCGGCGCATTTACAGCGCCGCCATGGGGCTCGCGGTCGCCCTGTCGGCCATCGCGGGACTGCTGTTGGCCATGCGCAGCTCGTTCTCGCCGTTTTCGGGCGTCGAGCGGCTGCTTATTGCCTTCGAGGTGGTCATCATCGGCGGTCTCGGTTCGCTGCGCGGCTGCTTCCTGGGCGGCCTGTTCCTCGGCGTGGTTCAGGTGGTGGGGCTCAAGCTGAACCCCAATTCCGGGCCGCTGTTCGGACACCTGGCCTTCTTCGCCGTTTTGCTGTTCCGCCAGGCCAACCTCAGCTCGCTTATCGCATGGGGGCGCAAATGAAGACCGGCACCTGGACGCCAAGCCTGGGCCTGCCTGCGCTTGGCATGGTGGCCATCGCGGTGGCCCTGATCCTGCTGCCGATCGATCGTCGGCTGGCCATGGAAATACTCCTCGTGCTTGCCATGGCGCAGGGTTGGAACCTGCTTTGTGGCTATACCGGGCTGCTGTCCTTCGGCCACCAGGCCTTCGTGGGGCTCGGTGCCTATGTCCTGTTCATGACCGTCAACACCACCGGACTTTCGCCGCTGTGGAGCATCCTTGCCGCGGCATTGGTCGCATTGGTGGTCGCGCTCATCATGTGGATGCTGCTGCGCCGGCTGCGCGGCGCCTATTTCTCGATCGGCATCTGGGTCTTGGCGGACAGCCTGCGCCTGCTCTTTGCGCAGTGGGACTGGGTCGGCTCGTCGCGCGGCATGGTGCTTAATCCCACCAGCATCGACGCGACCAGCTTCGCCGATACGATCTTCTTTCTGGCGCTCGGGCTCGCCTTCGTCACGCAGCTTGGCATTTTCGCGCTGCTGCGCAGCCGCACCGGCCTGGCCTTGATGGCGATACGCGACAATGAGGCCGGCGCCGCCAGCGTGGGCATCAGCGTCGCCCGCAACCAGCTCGCCGCCTTCCTGATTTCGGCCGCTGTCTGTGCCGTTGCGGGCGCCATCTACTATCTGTCGGTGCTCTATGTCGATCCGACAGGTGCCTTCGATATCGACTGGCAAATTCGCGTGCTGTTCATCGTCATCGTCGGTGGCCTCGGCACGATCGAAGGCCCGATCATCGGGGCCGCGATCTATTTCGGTCTGCGCGAGCTGTTTCGCGACGCCGGAGATGTGTTCCTGATCTTTCAGGGCGTTACGGCGTTCGTCATCCCGCTGATCATGCCAGGTGGCATTTGGGGATTGATACAAGCGCGCACGGGTTGGCAGCTGTTTCCGACACGGCGGCTCGCTGAATGACGAAGCAATTTTGACTGGAAATTCAAAGGGGGAGCATTCAATGACAATCAATAATCGCCTGTTCCACGCGGGATGGATCATTATCCTGATCGGCGCGCTGCTGGCGCATTTCATCCAGACATCGGGCGGCATCAGCATCCGCGATCTGCGCTTCAACGGCGCCAATGGCCAGGTGCTGAGCGGCCTGCTCTACGTGCCACCGGGCGTATCGCCCGAGAACAAGGCGCCAGCCATTCTCGCCGTACACGGCTATTTCAACAGCCGCGAGACTCAGGATGGTTTCGCCATCGAATTCGCCCGCCGCGGCTACGTCGTCCTGACGCTCGATCAAGGCGGCCATGGCTATTCGGACGCGCCGGCCTTTGCCAACGGCTTCGGCGGCCCCGGGGGCCTGGCCTATCTGCGGTCGCTGGACTTCGTGGATACCGACAATATCGGCCTTGAGGGCCATTCCATGGGCGGCTGGACCGTCCTTGCCGCCGCGGCAGCCATGCCGGACGCCTATAAGGCTGTTGTCTTGCAGGGCTCCAGCACGGGTGCGCCCTTCGCCAAGGAGGCTGACACCTCCTGGCCGCGCAACCTGTCCGTCGTCTTCTCCAAGTTCGACGAATTCTCCGGCACCATGTGGGGTGTCGAGCGCGCGCAGGACGTTCCTGCCAGCACCAAGCTGCAGACCGCCTTCGGCACCACCGATCCGGTGGTCATCGGCCAGGTCTATGGCAATATTGCCGATGGCACCGGCCGCGTGCTGCAGCAGCCCAACACCACCCATCCCGGCAATCACATTTCGCCCGAGGCCATCGGCGATGCCATCGCCTGGTTCGACCAGACGCTGGAGGGCGCCACCCCGCTGCCGCCGGGTGACCAGATCTGGCTCTGGAAGGAAATCGGCACGCTGATCGCGCTGGTCGGCTTCGTCGTGTTGCTCGCCGGCACTTTCGACATGCTGCTCAAGACCCAGGTCTTCGCCCATCTGCGTAAGCAGCCCGCAGGCACGGCCTATGTCAAACGGTCCGGCAAGTGGTGGCTGCATTTCGCCCTCGCCACCCTCATTCCGGTGCTGACCTATTATCCCTTCTTCTATTGGGCGACGCTGATCTTCCCGGCCTCGGCCATCCTGCCGCAGGGCTTCACCAGCCAGATCGCCCTGTGGGCGGTGCTTAATGGCATCATCGTCCTCGCCCTCGGCCTCGTGTTCAGGGGCGACAAGGTGGAAGGTCGCGGCGACATCTGGGGCTCGGTCCTCATCGCTCTCGCCACTGTCGGCGTCGGCTACATTTTCGTGGCCGCCACCGACTTCCTGTTCAAGGTGGATTTCCGCTTCTGGGTCCTGGCGCTGAAGCCCCTCGATCTGCTGCGGGCCAAGATCGGCCTGGTCTATCTGGTGCCCTTTACCGCCTATTTCGTGCTGGCGATGCGTGGCCTCCATATCGGCATGTCGGTAGCGACCGACAGCCGCGTGGCGCAGTACGCTTCCAACATCGCGGTGATGATCGTCGGCTTCATCCTGTTCCTGGGTTTCCAGTACCTGACGCTGCTGTTTACCGGCCACCTGTTCAGCCTCAACGAGTCGCTGACCACCGTGATCGGCATGCAGTTCGTACCGCTGCTGGCCATCGTGGCATTCCTGTCCACCTTCGCCTGGCGTCGCACCGGCAGCTATCTGCCCGGCGCGTTCATCAACGCGCTCTTTGTCACCTGGTATATCGTGGGCAGCCAAGCGATCCAGTTCGCCGTACGCTGACACTGGCAAGAAACGCAGAACGGCCGGTCACTGTACCGGCCGTTTTCTCTTGCGGTACCGGCCAGCGCGCAGCGAACGGCTTCCTTGGGATACAACAGACTTCCGACACCCAGTTCCCAAGGAGGTTGGGCGCGATCGGGCATGGAGTCGTCCTCAGCGCATCAATTCATAATTTACATCAATCTCCTAGAAGGAATTGAAGACCGCAGGGACGACTTCGACATGGGACTGCAGACCGACATAGCGACCGTTCTTTTGCTGCACCAAACGTCGTTGTTCGCCGGCGCGATGGCTTTCCTCCATTTGTGGTCTCAATCGGGCAACTCCCGCGGCCTTGGGGTGCTGTGCATAGCATTTCTTACCCTAGGTTTGGGTGCATGGCTCGCCGGTTTGGGCGAACTGGTTGTCCTGCCGGCGTGGGTTTGGCAGTACGCCAGTCTGCTGTTGGGGGTGTCGGGTTACGCGATGATGTGGCTTGGAATACGCGCTTTGAGCGGTCTTCCGCGGCTCTCCGGTGCTTGGCTCATCCTGTTGGTGCCTGTCATCTGGCTGGCAGTTGCCTTCGCCACGGATTTTCCCGCCGACAATCGCCTTAGAGCAGGTGCGTTTCATCTCACCGCTGCAGTATTTCTTGCTGCATCATCGTGGGATGTAATTGCGGGCCATCGACGAGAGCCTTTGCCGTCGCGCAAGGTGCTGGCGATCATCTTGGGGCTGGCATCAACAGTATTTGCCGTACGATTTGTCGCTCTCGCCGCGGGGCAGGTAGTTGTGGCAGACATATCCGCCGGCTTCCTCATTCAGATATTCTGCAATTTTGGCGTGGCCATCCTTGCTTATGGGCTTGCCATGGAGCGGGCGGAAGCCCGCTTACGTATTGCAGCCGATACAGATTTTTTGACAGGCGCTGGGAACCGGCGGTGGCTCATGTCCAGGCTTCCCGAGACGATCCAACAAGGGGATGCGGTCGTTGCAATGGACCTTGACCACTTCAAGTTGGTCAATGACAGGTTCGGACATTCAGTTGGCGATCATGTTCTGGCGAAATTCGTCGAGACCGTGACGACTAATTTGCGCAAATCCGACGCCCTTGCTCGTCTCGGCGGTGAGGAGTTTGTTATCTACCTGCCGGGCCTGTCGCTGGAGCAGGCAACGGCCTTTGCGGAGCGTGTCCGCCGCGAGATCGAGGCATTGGAGATTTTTCAGGCTGGATGTCCAATACCGGTCACAGTCAGTCTGGGGGTGGCTTGGAGCGGTCGCCCGCAGCCGCGAGGCGAATTGCTCAACCTGGCGGACGAAGCGCTCTACGAGGCCAAGCGGAGTGGTCGGAACAAGGTCATCGCCCTGCAAACAGCGATGACCAATGGTTCAGCGGCTATGCCTCCTCACTCGGCCTTCGCGAAAGAACGGACCGGGACCACGCCTGCTTTTTCCCGAGACAGTCGAAGCTACGCCGAAAACGCCATGGTCTTCAGGGCTGAAGATGAGCGCCCTCACCGGTAAGATCAGCTGTTGAGTCTGGTTGTTGTAGCACCGCTTAGAAGCCGCCCGTCCGTTTCCCACCCCATTGCCGCCGACAACCACTGGCCGCGTGCGCCATCCGTTAAGACGCTTCCCCCTAAATGGGTGGGCAAGGATTGAGGACAAATGGCGAAACGGAAGCAGAACTTGAGCATCTTTGGCTGGGCGGTTCTCGGGATCATTGGGCTTGGCATTTCTCAGTTGGGGGGCTCGGGAAATCCGGGTCGCGGCGCCAATGCCGCTATGCAATCGGCAACCTCCGGCATAACAGCGCAATCCCATTCTGCGTCCGCGCCGCTCGACATACCTCGCTTTGTCAATGTCGCCTCGCTCAACGTTCGTCACACTCCCAGCACCTCGGGTGAACTGATCATGACGCTCCCCCGCGGAACTGCCCTGCGAGTTCTTGATCGCCAGGAGGGATGGCTTTTGGTGGACCTGAATCCCACTCTTGAGGGCTGGGTCGCAGAGCGCCTCACGACAACTCAAGTGCTGCGGAAACCCAACCTTCCCCCTTCATCACTGACGAGTTCGAGGTAGACAACTGCGGCTGCGAGCCGTCAGCTTTTTGGGAACCCGTGGGAGCCGCCGAACGACCGAAATGGGGAGCAAAGCTGCCCGACAGGGCAGGGGTTGGAACCGGTAGGTCGGGTCTCGGCTCACGAGCCGGCCTTCGACGTCGCCTTCGCCACGCGCTCGGCGTCGAGTTTCATAGCGGACGTTTTGGTGGGGTATCTCGGCGTGTCCGGCGTGGTGGTGGGCGACGACTTTCGCTTCGGCCACAAGAGGTCGGGCAATGTCGATGACTTGATCCGGGCGGGCGCCGAGGCGGGTTTCTCGGTGGACATTGTCCCCGAGCTGCAGCTCGGACAGACTCGGCTGTCGTCCACGCGCATCCGCGGTTGGATCGGTGAAGGCATGCTCGCACTGGCCCACCAGGCGCTCTGCGGCACTTGGCTGACCAGCGTCAGCATCGTCGAAGATGGCAGCGTGCTCTTTGAATCGCACCAGCTTTTGCCGCCGGCGGGCCACTACCAGGTGCAACTCCTCGACCGATCAGGTGCACCCTTGGGGTTCGAAATCCTGACGATCACGCCAACCCGCCACGCCCACCTCAGCACAAACCGCGTCGGCCCCGGAGCCCGCCCGATAACCAACTGGCGACAGGCGGACTTCGAGTAGGCGGTTCACGCGACGCGACCCCTACCGGCCCCTCTTTTAGACAAGTACACCGACGACTCGTTTTGCACGTGAATTGCCATCCCAGAACACGTGCCGAACACTTCTATGAAACGGTCATGCAACGGGGATGAAACGGCCTTGTGGCCATGAAAGCAAAAACTCCAGGCCTTCCAAAAGAAGGGCTTGGAGCG
>CBFGMY010000066.1:0-18786 GCA_965650055.1 uncultured Devosia sp. | reverse complement strand
AGGAGCTCCTGTGCCAGGCGCCGACAGGCGCGGATGGTGAGGGCCATGATGGTGAGCGTGGTGCCGGCGACGCCGCTGGTGGGGAAGGCGCTGGCGTCCGTGACCAGCAGGTTGGGCACGTCCCAGCTCTGGTTCCAGCCATTGAGCACCGAGTGCTCAGGCGTCTCGCCCAGGCGGGCACCGCCCGCTTCGTGGATCGCGGCGCCCATGACCATGGTCTTGCTGAACATGCGGCGGAACAGGAAGCGGCTGACCGGGTCGGCGTCGGGATAGGCGCCGCCGCCCTTTTCCACGAGCCCCAGCGGGGAGCCGACAAATTCCAGTTCGCCGCCCGTGCTCTCGATGATCTCGGTGAGCGTATCGAGCTGCTGGTTCAGCGTCGTCCTGTCGGCCTCTCCCATCTTGCAGCGGATATGCGGGACCGGGATGCCCCAGGCGTCCTTGGTCCTGGGGTCGATGGTGACCCGATTGTCGGCATCGGGCTGCATCACGCCGAAGCCGAAGAAGGAGAGCCGTGCATCGCCCGACCGTCCGGTGGGGTAGCGGCCAATGCTGCCCTGGAAATTGAAATCGCTCGCCGCGTTGCCACCCGCGCCCACAAAGCGCGGCACGAAAATGCCGCCAGACGGTCCATAGAACGGATCGGGCGGGGCGGTATCGGCGGGAGCGGCGCCCTTGGCCTTGGGATAGGTGCCTGTGGCGATGCAGGGCAATTGATCCATGAAATAGCGGCCCAGCAGGCCCGAGCTGTTGCCCAGCCCATTTGGGTGCCGGTCCGAGGCGGAATTGAGCATCAGGCGGATGCTTTCGACCGGCGAGGCGCAGAGCACGACCGCCGCGGCGGTGATGGTGCTGCGCGCTCCGGTCACCCGATCCAGCACTTCGGCGCCGGTGGCCCGGCCGGTCGCCGCGTCGGTGAGGACGCGGTGGGCGATGGTGTTGTAGCGGATCGTGAGATTGCCGCTGGCGATGGCCTCGCGCAGGGGACGCAATACGCGGGTCGGCTCCGGCCCGATATAGCGCCAGGTGATCACCCGGCGCTCCGGCCACCTGCCTTCGAGGTCGGCCTTGAACTGCTCTTCGGCTGGGGTGAGCCGGGCCTCGTGGCTATAGACGCTGTCGGGCTGGGTCGGCACATCGTCGATGCGGCCATAGATGCCCAGGCACCGCTCGACCTCTTCGTAATAGGGGACGATCTCGTCATAGGCGAAGGGCCAGTCTTCACCCTTGCCGGTGCGGCTCTTCATTCTGAAATCGTCGTCGGTCCAGCGCAGCAGCGCCCGCCCGAAAGTATGAGTGCGTCCGCCGGCCTGGCGGCCCCGGATCCACACAAAGGGTGCGTCGGCGGGGGTGGTATAGGGATGCTCGCGGTCATTGACGAACAGATGCCGCATGCGCATGTCGAAATAGGCGGCCCTGGCCTGCACGCCCTGACCCGCCAGGGTCGCCTTGGCGCGTTGCCACAGATTGATGTCCGACTGCCGGATCTTGCGCTGCGCATCGAAATCCCCCGGGCCGATTTCAGGCCCAGCCTCGAGCAGCACCACCTTGAGCCCCTGCGCCGTCAATTCCCGCACCGCGAAGGACCCCGAGGCTCCTGAACCGATGACCATGGCGTCGAACTGGGCAGTAGACATGTGCGATGAGCTCTTTTGGTGAGGGCATTCAGGCGGTTTGGCTGCCGGCAACGCGCCGGCCATCGACCCAGACGGCCGCGAGATTGGCGCGCGTGGCGCCATAAAGGATCTTCTCGAAGATGGCCGTGGGATCGGTGCGGTCGAAGAGGCGGATGCCGCCCTGGCGGTGGGTTGTGTCAACGGCGATGGCGTCAAAGCGGTAGCCGGGCGCAAACCTGCCGATCGGCAGGTCCAGCGCCTCGCCGCCGCCGGCGGTGGCCAGGTGGAACGCGGTGACCAGGCTCACCGCCGACCCGGGGCGGCCGCGTTCTGCAGCAGGCCGGGCAGGATCGACGCCTTCCTCCAGCATGCGCGAGGACTGCACCGTGGTAAGGCAGGCGTTGAACATCGAGGCGGAGGGGCCGCCCGAAATATCGGTTCCGAGGCCCACCCGCACGCCGCGCTCCATGGCCGCGCGCAGGGGAAAGACGCTGTTGGCGAAGTAGATGTTGGAGAGCGCACAATGGGCGACTGCGCTGCCGCGCGTGGCCAGGCGATCCATGTCATCAGGCGTGAGGAAATTGCTGTGCGCCAGCACGGTCCGGCGCGTGAGCAGGCCGAAACCATCCAGCGCCGCCGCGTCGGTAATGCCATAGCGGTCGAGCGCATGGCCATGCGCCCAGTCGCTTTCCGAGCAATGGGTCTGCACATGGCAGCCGCATTCGGCGGCCAGCGCGCCGAGGCCCTTCAGGGTCTCGTCGGTGCAGGAGGGAATGAAGCGCGGGGTGATGACGGGGAGGACCCGGCCCTCGCCATTGTCCTTGTGGCTGCGGATATGCGCGATCACCGCCCGCGTATCGGCGATGGCAGCTTCGGGACTGGCGTCGCGATAGTCCTCGGGGCAGGCGGCCGGATCGTCCATCGCCACCTTGCCGACCAGGGCGCGCTGGCCCTTTTCGATGCAGATATCGGCCAGCAGCGTGCTGGCATCGCGATGCTGGGTGGCGAAATAGAGCGCGGTCGTGGTGCCATTGGCCAACAGGTCATCCACCAGCATGCCGTAGTTTTCGGCCGCGAAATCGAGGTCGGCATAGCGGGCTTCCAGCAGGAACGTGTATTTCGTCAGCCAGACTTCCAGGGGCTCGTCCAGCGCCAGCCCAAGCTGCGGATATTGCGGTGCATGCACATGCAGATCCACCATGCCAGGCAGGACATAGCTCCCCGCCGGGAGGCGCAGCAGCGTTTCGGCATGCTGCGCTTCGATCGCGCCCCGCTGCGGATCGTCTGGCGGTACGATTGCGGCGATGACGCCCTTGGCGTCGATGGTCACCAGCGTGTCGGCAAGCACCTCGAGCCGGTCTGGCGTCGGGGCGTGGAGGAAGGTGCCGATCACTGCCCTGCCGCGCAGGTGGAGGCCATCGGAAGCGCGTTGCGTCACGACATCGGGCTCCGGCGTTCGGGGTCGAGCGCACGCACGCTCTGGCGCAGCACCAATTGGCAGGGGACTTCGATGCGATCGGGCGGGGTCGACAACTCGCCCGTGGCCATGCCGACCACCAGGTCCACGGCGTGCCGGCCCATCGCGGCTGTCGCTTGCTGCACGGTGGAGAGGCTGGGCGTCATGAAGGCACCGACCGACGCGCCGTCGAAGCCGACGACCGAAACATCGCCCGGCACATCCAGGCCGCCATCGATCACCGTCTTGATGAAGCCGATGGCCGTATCGTCATTGGCGCAGACCACCGCGCTGGGGCGCTCCTCGGCCGCAAGGCCCAGATATAGCTGCCCGGCAGCAATGCCGCCGGAAAAGCTGAAATCTCCCAGCATGGTCTGCAAAGCCTCAGGCGCGATGCCGCTGCGGGCCAGAGCTTCGCGCACGCCCCGCAGACGCTCGATGTCGTGGTAATTGTCGGTTCGCCCGCGAATATAGAGAAAGCGCGTGTGTCCCAGCCCGGCCAGGGCCTCCACCGCCTCGCCAATGGCCTGGCTGTCATTGCTGATGACGCTGGGAATGTTCTGCCCGCTCATGTCGAAATGCAGGGAGACGACCGGAAGTCCCGCCTGCATGAGATTGCGATCGGCGGTGCTGGGGACCGGCGTGGCCATGAGCAGGACGCCCGATACCGTGCCGCCAAAGGCCAGCGACAGGATGTGCTCGTCGGTCTGGGCTTCACGCGACACATTGGCGATGACCAGCGAATAGCCGCGCGCCGTCATCGCCTCGGCCGCCGAGCGCAGCACTTCGAGAACAGTCTGGGATGCGCCGATATAGAGCTCGTCCGGCAGCACGACCATGATCGTGCGTGTCTGCCCGATGCGCAGGTTCCGCGCGGCCTGATTGACCATGTAGCCCAGCTTGCGCGCTGCGGCCTCCACCTTGAGGCGCGTCGGTTCGGCGATGCGGCCGGGCTTGGTGAGGGCGCGGCTGACGGTGGAGGGGGCGACCCCGGCCTCGCGCGCCACATCGGCCACGGATGGGGCGGATGCGCGGTCGGGCGCCGATTTTTTGCTCATTGCTTCACCTCCTCCATCCTTCATGCCGGGAAATTCCGTGTGCCGTCAAACACCTAGGACCGCCTAATTCAGAGGCATTTTTTGTGCTTGCGCACGAAAAAGCCATATGCAATCAATATTGCATTGGCAATCGATTGCCAACCTCAATTTGATCGATGGATCGAAATATCGCCATAGCCAATCCGCCATATTCGGCGGAGGGAGATGCTTATTGTCTGCTGTATCGAAGATGAAGCTGGCCGTTGATCTTGTGACGTTCTTCCATCCACAGTTCTGGGGGGTGGATGGCGGTGATAAGATCATCGAAATAGCACATAGCGCCCCGGATATCTTCTGGAGCAAGATGCTCGACACCGTGGCGGCTGCGGGCCTTGTTGGGATTGAACCGACCTTTTCGCCATTCAACTGGCAGCATGCCCTCAAGACTTTCGGCTCCGTCGAGCGCTTCTCCGACGCCCTGACGCGGCGTGGCCTGACCCTCGCCAGCGGCTTCTTTGCCGATCTCGAGCACGGCAGCGACATTGCCGATCCGGCAGTTCGCTCGCGGGTGCTTGATCTGGTCAAACGCTATGCCGAGGTGATCGCCGCCTGCGGTGGCGACGCCATGGTGGTCGGGCTGCCGATGCGCCGCACCCGGGATGCCAACCCGCCGCTTTTCGTCGATCTGCCCTATGCGCAGCGTCTTGCCGAGGTGCTGAACGAGCTTGGCGCAATAACCCTGCGCCAGGGCGTCCGGCTCGCGCTCCATACCGAGGCGCACTCGGTCTTCTGTACCAGCCGCGACGTCGATCTGTTCATGCTGCTGACCGACCCGCTCTATGTCGGCTTCTGCCCCGACGCGGCTCATCTGCTGGGTTCGGGCGCCGATCCGGTGACCGTCACCACGCGCCATATCGACCGGCTGGTCGTGGCGCACTGGAAGGACGCCACCGGCGTCATGCCCTTCGACATTCCGATCGATGCCGGCATCCATGACAGCCACCAGCAGTATTTCTGCCGGCTCGGCGCCGGTCGCGTGGATTGGCCCGCCTGGGCGCGCATGTATCGCGACCACAACATTTCCGGCTGGGCGGTGCTCGAACTCGATGCCGCCGCCGATCCCCTGTCCGAAATGATCGCCTCGCGGCAGTTCGTCGAGACCGCTCTGCTCCCCATTATCGACTGAAGAACGGCCGCCCCGTCCGGTCTTCGCAATCCAGGAAGGACTTAATGATGCGTCGTCTACTCCTCCCCAGCTTCACCGCCCTGCTGCTGGTTTCGACCGCCCAGGCGCAGGAGCTCACCGCCGAAGTCGCCCATTCCTGGACCTCGGGCGGCGAAGCGGCTGCCGTCAAGGTCATCTCCGACGCCTTCACCGCCAAGGGCGGCAAATGGGTGGATTGGTCGGTGGCAGGCTTCGAGAATGCCAATGCCGCCTATGTCAGCCGGCTGCTCGCCGGCGATCCGCCGACCGCCAAGACCGCCGTTGCCGGTCCGGAGGTGACCGAACTGATTGCCCAGGGCCTGATGAACGACATCGACGCCGCCTTCCACCAGGCCGTTCCCGATGGGGTTGTGCCGCAGGTCGTGCTCGACGCCATCACCGTCGATGGCAAGGTCTACATGGCCCCCACGGGCATCCATGCCGGCAACTGGATGTTCTATTCCAAGCCGGTCTTCGAGAAGGCCGGCATCAGCGAGGCCCCCAAGAGCTGGGATGAGTTCTTCGCGGCCATGGACAAGATCAAGGCGGCTGGGCTGACGCCCGTAGCCTGGGGTGGCCAGTCCTGGCAGGAGGGCATCGTGTTCCACGGCGTGGTGCTGTCGACCATCGGCAGCGACGCCTTCACCAAGCTCTATACCGACAAGGACCTCTCGGTCATTGACACGCCCGAATTCGCCCAGGCGGTCAGCACGTTCGGCCGGCTGCGCGACTATGTCGATGCCGGCGCACCTGGCCGCAACTGGAACGACGCCACCGCCATGGTGATCAAGGACGAAGCCGGCGTGCAGCTGCTCTCCGATTTCATCAAGGGCGAGTTCACCACGGCCGGCGAGGTCGCCGGCACCGATTACGGCTGCGCGCTGACACCAGGCACCGACTCCCTGATCGCGCTGGCCGATGCCTTCACCTTCCCCAAGACCGGCAATGCCGACGAGGACAAGGCCCAGGCTCTGCTCGCCGAGGCCGTGCTCGATCCGGCGGTCCAGGCCCAGTTCTCCGTGATCAAGGGCTCGGTGCCGATCCGCACCGATGTCGATACGAGCGGCTTTGACAGCTGCGCCCAGGAGGCGATTGGCCTGGTCAAGGAAGACAAGCTCGTGCTCGACGCCGCCATGACCCTGTCGCCGGCCATCAATGGCGGCTTCAAGGATGCCATCGGCGCCTTCTTCGCCGACCCATCGATGAGCACTGAGACGTTCATCGAACAGTACAAGGCGGCCTTCGCCAATGGCTGACCTGCCGGCTGCGCGCTCCACTGCGTCCAGCCCGGCCCGATCTCGGGCAACCGGCGGCTTGCGGCTGCCGGTTGCCGCTCTCGCGGCGCTGGTCCCGGCCTGGCTGATCATCCTGCTCGTCTATCTGGGCACCACGATCTGGACGGTGCAGCTTTCGCTCACCAACTCGCGCATGCTGCCCTCGAGCGAGTTTGCGGGTCTGGCGCAATACCAGCGCCTGTTCGGCACCGCGCGCTGGTCGATTTCCATTCAGAACCTGATCACCTTCGGCATCGTCTATGTGCTGGGTGCGCTGGTGGTCGGCTCACTTCTTGCCATTGCCATCGATCGCCGGGTGCGGTTCGAGAGCATATGGCGCACCATGTTTCTCTATCCCTACGCGCTCTCCTTCATCGTCACCGGCCTCATGTGGCAGTGGCTGATGAATCCCGAAATCGGCATCCAGGCCACGATGCGCGCGGCGGGTCTGGGTTGGTTCACCTTCGATTGGACCACCCGCGCGGATATGGCGATCTATGCGGTGGCGCTGGCCGGCATCTGGCAGAGTGCGGGCCTGGTCATGGTCCTGATACTGGCGGGACTCCGGGGCATCGATGCCGATCTCTGGCGCGCCACCCGCATCGAGGGCATCCCGATGTGGCGCACCTATCTCTCCATCGTGCTGCCCCAGCTTGGCCCATCGGTCGCCACCGCCTTCATGCTGCTCACCATGGGCGCGGTCCGCACCTTCGATCTGGTGGTGGCGCTGACCAATGGCGGCCCCGGCCAATCCACCGAAGTGCCGGCCAAGTTCATCATGGATAGCCTGTTCGCCCGCCAGGATCTGGGGCTGGCGACCGCCGGCGCCACGGTCATGCTGGTCACCGTCATGGCGGTTGCCGTGCCCATTCTCTATGCGCGCGACATCTGGGCGCGCCGCAAGGCCGGGAGGCTTTGATGCACGATCCGTTCCCGCAGCAAGCGCGTGGCCCGCGGCCGCAGGGGCTGACCCTGCCGCGTATCGGGCTTTACGCCTTCATGGTCGTGGCGGCGCTGTTCTTCCTCCTGCCGGCCTATGTGATGCTCATGACCTCGTTCAAGAGCATGGACGAGATCCGCTCGGCGCAGATCTTCGCCTTTCCCCACGCGCTGGATTGGTCGGCCTGGATCACGGCCTGGTCGAGCGCCTGCGCCGGGGTCAATTGCGATGGCGTCAGCGTCGGCTTCTGGAACTCGGTCAAGATCACCGTGCCGGCCACTGTTCTGTCGGTGCTGCTGGGTGCCGTCACCGGCTATGCACTCTCCTTCTGGCGGCCGCCCGGTTCCAAGCTGCTGTTTGCCGCCATCACCATAGGCGGCTTCATTCCGCTGCAGATTTTCCTCTTTCCCATGGTGCGGGGCACGGCGGCGCTGGGGCTCTACAATTCGCTGGCCGGCATCGTGCTGGTCCATGTCGTCTTCGGGCTGCCGCTGACGACCCTGTTGTTCCGCAATTACTACGCCGCCATCCCGGTGGAGCTGTTCAAGGCGGCGCGGGTCGATGGCGCCGGCTTCTGGCGCATTTTTGTCTCGCTGATGCTGCCGCTATCGCTGCCCATGCTGGTGGTTGCCGGGTTGATGCAGATGACGGGCATCTGGAATGACTTCCTGCTCGGCCTGGTCTTTGCCGGGCGCGACAATCTCCCCATGACCGTGCAGCTCAACAACATCGTCACCACCACCACCGGCCAGCGCGAATACAATGTGCATATGGCCGCCACGGTACTGACGGCGCTGGTGCCGCTGGCCGCCTATTTTGTCTCCGGCCGCTGGTTCGTCCGCGGCATCACTGCCGGTTCCGTCAAAGGTTGATCCCATGCCCGTTCCCGTCTCGCTGCGCGCCATCGATATCGGCTACGGCACCACCGCCGTGGTCAAGAATCTTGATCTCGAGGTGACGCCCGGCGAATTCCTGGTGCTGCTCGGGCCGTCGGGCTGCGGCAAGTCCACCCTGCTCAATGCCATTGCCGGTCTCACCGATCTCGCCGACGGGGAGATCTGGATCGGCGGGCGCAACGTCACCTGGGCCGATCCCAAGGATCGGGGCATCGGCATGGTGTTCCAGTCCTATGCGCTCTATCCCAATATGGACGTGGAGAAGAACCTGAGCTTCGGCCTCATGGTCGCCGGCGTCCCCAAGGACGAAATCGCCCGCCGGGTCAAACGCGCCTCGGCGATCCTGCAGCTTGACGACTATCTCAAGCGGCGTCCCTCGGCGCTGTCTGGCGGCCAGCGCCAGCGCGTCGCCATTGGCCGGGCCCTAGTGCGCGATGTCGACATCTTCCTCTTCGACGAACCGCTGTCCAATCTTGATGCCAAGCTGCGGACCGAACTCCGGGTCGAGATCAAGAGGCTGCACCAGGAGCTGGGCAGCACCATGATCTATGTGACCCATGACCAGGTGGAGGCCATGACGCTGGCCGACCGTATCGCCATCATGCGCGACGGGGTGATCCAGCAGCTCGCCAGCCCCAGGGAAATCTACCACCGGCCGGCAAACCTGTTCGTTGCCGGCTTTATCGGCTCACCGGCCATGAACCTTGTCGAGGGCATGCTGCGCCATGACGGCGAGCGTACCGAGTTCGGCTCGGAGCTGGTTTCGGCAGACCTTTCGAACTACGATTTCGCCGCCGCGCCGCTCAAGGGTGATCGGGCCGTCATTGCCGGTCTCCGCCCCGAGCAGGTCACCCTAGAGCGCGGAACGGGCCTGCCTGAAGTCACTGCAATTGTCAGCGTCGTCGAGGCCATGGGGCCCGACACCGTCCTCTGGTGCACGGTCGGCAACGCCACGCTCAGCCTCAGGATGCCCGGCGACTTTACCGGGCATCCTGGCGATCGTCTCGTGCTGGGGCTGGATCTGGCGCGGGCCTCCCTGTTCGACAAAGCAACCGGCGCGCGACTGTAGCGACGCCGGATATCCAGATTGAGCGCTTGGCCTCCCTTGCCTGTTACCCGCTAACACCAGCGGGGCAGGGTCACGCTGACGTCAGTCAATTTGCTATTGCGAATGATTTGCAACTGCACTATTGAATTCTCGTCCTGATTTGGAGTGCGCGATGCATCGCAGCCTGTTTTCCGCTCTTGCCCTGTCCGTCGTATTGTTCGCGCCCATCCCTGCCTCCGCCCAGGATCGTCTCAAGGCCGTAACCACCTTCACCATCATCGCCGACATGGCGCAGAATGTGGCGGGCGATGCCGCCGACGTCGTGTCGATCACCAAGCCCGGCGCCGAGATCCACAATTACCAGCCCACCCCCGGCGACCTCATCGCCGCTCAGGATGCCGATCTGATCCTGTGGAACGGGCTCAACCTCGAACAATGGTACGAGCAGTTCCTCAGCAATCTGGGGGACGTGCCATCAGTGGTGGTCACCGAGGGCGTCGAGCCCATGGGCATCGGCGAAGGCCCCTATGCCGGCAAGCCCAACCCGCATGCCTGGATGTCGCCCGACAATGCGCTGATCTATGTCGAGAATATCCGCAAGGCCTTCGTCGCCGCCGATCCGGCCAATGAAGCGGCTTACAACGCCAATGCCGCGGCCTATTCGGCCCAGATCACCGCCACCGTTGCACCCATCCGCGCCGCACTCGAGGCCATCCCCGCCGAGCGCCGCTGGCTGGCGACCTCAGAAGGCGCCTTCAGCTATCTGACCCGCGATTTCGGCCTCAAGGAACTCTACCTCTGGCCCATCAATGCCGACCAGCAGGGCACCCCGCAGCAGGTGCGCCACGTCATCGATGAGGTGCGCGCCAACAACGTCCCGGCCATCTTCTCGGAATCGACCATTTCGTCCAAGCCGGCCGAGCAGGTCGCCCGCGAAACCGGCATCAAGTATGGCGGCGTGCTCTATGTGGATTCGCTCTCGGAACCCGATGGTCCGGTGCCGACTTACCTCGATCTGCTCTCGGTCACCACAAGCACCATCGTACAAGGTCTCACCCCATGAACGATACGTCCGCGCCGGGCCTTGCCGTCAGCGACATCACCGTCGCCTATCGCAACGGCACCACCGCCATCAAGCATGCCAGCTTCACCATTCCGCGCGGCTCCATCACCGCCTTGGTGGGCGTCAACGGCTCGGGCAAGTCGACCCTATTCAAGGCCATCATGGGCTTTGTGCCCCTGGCGGGCGGGTCGGTCGATATCCTGGGCATTCCCGGCAAGCTGGCGCTCAAGCGCAATCTCGTCGCCTATGTGCCGCAATCTGAAGACGTCGACTGGAACTTCCCCGTGCTGGTCGAAGACGTGGTGATGATGGGCCGCTATGGCCACATGAACATGCTGCGCCGCCCCCGCCCTGTTGACCACCAGATGGTCACCTCGGCCCTTGAGCGCGTCAACATGCTCGACTTCCGCCATCGCCAGATCGGCGAGCTCTCCGGCGGCCAGAAGAAGCGCGTCTTCCTCGCCCGGGCGCTGGCGCAGGAGGGGCAGGTGATCCTGCTCGACGAGCCGTTTACCGGCGTCGACGTCAAGACCGAGGATGCCATCGTCGCCCTGCTGCGCGCCTTGCGCGACGAAGGCAAGGTCATGCTGGTTTCGACCCACAATCTGGGCTCGGTCCCCGAATTCTGCGATCGCACCGTCTTGGTCAAGGGCACCGTGCTGGCTTCCGGCCCGACCTCGGAAATCTTCACCCGCGAATGGCTCGAAATCACCTTTGGCGGCGCCCTGCGCCACTTCGTCCTTGCTGGGGCAGGGCTCCACGATGACGACGACCCGCGCCACATCTCGGTGCTGACCGACGATGAACGCCCGCTCGTCATGTATGGCGAAAAGGGCAAGATGACCACCAAGCAGTCCGATCCGGTGGACGGCCAATGATCGACACCCTGCTGCTGCCCTTCTCCTACGGCTACATGATCAACGCCATCTGGGTCTCGGCCCTGGTGGGCGGCGTCTGCGCCTTCCTCTCGGCCTATCTCATGCTCAAGGGCTGGTCGCTGATCGGCGATGCGCTGAGCCATTCAATCGTCCCCGGCGTGGCCGGCGCCTATATGCTGGGCCTGCCCTTTTCCATCGGCGCCTTCTTCTCGGGTGGCCTCGCGGCCGGCGCCATGCTGTTTCTCACCCAGCGCACCAAGCTCAAGGAAGATGCGGTCATCGGGCTCATCTTCACCGCCTTTTTCGGCCTGGGCCTGTTCATGATCTCGCTGTCGCCGACCTCGGTGAACATCCAGACCATCGTCATGGGCAATATCCTGGCCGTCACCCCCGAGGATACGCTGCAACTCGTCATCATCGCGGTGGTGACGCTGGCCATCATGCTGGTGATCTGGAAGGACCTCATGGTCACCTTCTTCGACGAAAGCCATGCCCGCTCCATCGGCCTCAATCCGCCCGTGCTGCGGGTCATCTTCTTCACCTTGCTGGCCGCCTGCACAGTTGCCGCCATGCAGACCGTCGGCGCCTTCCTCGTCATCGCCATGGTGGTGACCCCCGGCGCCACCGCTTACCTGCTCACCGACCGCTTCCCGCGCCTCATCCTCATCGCTATCGCCGTCGGCGCGCTGTCGAGCCTGGTCGGCGCCTACATCTCCTTCTTCCTCGATGGCGCCACCGGCGGCGTCATCGTGGTGCTGCAGACCGCGGTCTTCCTCCTCGCCTTCGTCTTTGCCCCCAAGCATGGCCTCCTCGCCAACAGGCGCCGCGCGGCCGAGGAGATCGCTTCGTGACCGAGTTCCTGACTTACGCGCTCTGGCCGTTCCAGTTCCCGTTCATGACCTCGGCCATGGCCATCGCGGTCATGGTGGCGATCCCCACGGCTTTGCTGAGCTGCTTCCTCGTGCTCAAGGGCTGGTCGCTGATGGGCGATGCCATCTCCCATGCCGTGCTGCCCGGCGTGGTACTGGCCTATATCGTGGGCATACCCCTGGGCATCGGCGCCTTCGCCGCCGGCATGACCTGCGCCCTCTCGGTCGGCTACCTCAAGCAAAATTCCCGCATCAAGGAAGATACGGTGATGGGCGTGGTCTTTGCCGGCCTCTTTGGCCTCGGCATCGTGCTCTACACCTCCATCGAGACCGATGTGCATCTCGACCACATCCTGTTCGGCGACATCCTGGGCGTCTCGCCCGCCGACCTTGTTCAGACCGGCATCATCGCCCTGGTGGTCACATCAATCGTTCTCGCCAAATGGCGCGATCTGCTGCTCTTCACCTTCGATCCGCAGCAGGCCGGCGCCATCGGCCTGCCGGTGCGCTGGCTGCAATATGGCCTGCTGGCTCTGCTGTCGCTGACCATCGTCGCGGCCCTCACTGCCGTGGGCATCGTGCTGGTCATCGCCCTGCTCGTCGCCCCCGGCGCCATCGCCTATCTCATCAGCAGGCGCTTCGCCCCCATGATGCTGATCGCGGTCACCGTGTCGGTGGTGAGCTCCCTTGTCGGCATCTATCTCAGCTTCTTCATCGATTCCGCCCCCGCCCCGACCATTGTCCTGCTGATGAGCGCGACCTTTGTCGTGACCTTCCTCGTCACCACCATGCGACGGCCAGCCGAGGTGGTCGCCTAGCCGCCGTTCCGACCTTCCCCATTGCTATTGTCGATGTTACGCTTGGATTTTGCAGCATATTTTCAAGCGTCATAAGCCAAACCGATGGACCTCGATCAGCTTCGCACCTTTGACCGCATCGTGCGGGACCAGAGCTTCACCCGGGCGGCAGCCTATCTCAACATCACCCAGGCGACCGCCTCGATGCGCATCCGGGCGCTCGAAAACCTGCTCGGGGTCACCCTGTTCCAGCGCGGCCGGACCGTGACGCTGACCGACCAGGGCATGACCTTCCTGCCCTTTGCCCGGCGCATCATCGGCACGGCCCAGGAGGGCCGCGAGGCCCTGCGCCGCGTCGAGCGCGGCCGCATCGCCATCGCCTCGCTGCGCAGTCTCGTTTCCCCGCTGATCACCGAGCCGCTGCTGCGCTTCCAGGAAAAATATCCCGGCGTCGATGTGGTGGTGAACGAAGGTCGCCAGGCGCAGATCGTCGCCATGCTGCATGAGCGCGATGTGGAAATGGGCGTCCTCTGCTGGCCCAATCTCGATCCGCTGGTGGTGGATCTGGTGCCGCTGCTGATCATGCGCGAACGCGTGCCGCTGGTCGTGGCGCCCGAAATCGCCGCCCAGCTCTCGGCCCAGCCCTCCATCGAGGAGGTGCTGGCCTTGGTGCCGCGCGTCATCTCGCTGCGCTGGTGGCAGGCCGAACCCGAAACCGCCGCCGCCCTGGTGCGGCTGGCCAAGACCAGCGTCGAATTGCCCACCGGCCCGGCGCGGCGGCTGGCCATCAAGGGGCAGGGCCTCGGCTTCTTCGTCAATTCGGCGGTGGCCGATGATGTGAAGGCCGGACGGCTGGTCGAGATCGCGCCAACCAATTTCGAACCGCTGCATCGCGATACGGCCATGGTGGTGCGCTCGATGACGGCCCTGGACCGCGACATGCTGGCCGATTTCGTGCGCGAGATCGCCCGCGAATGCGAAAGCGTCGGGATTATCCTCGACAACAGGCTCGATGCTCTCAAGGGCGCCGCATGATGGCCTATGATTTCGTCATAGCCGGCGGTGGCTCGGCCGCATCGGTCGCCGCGATGCGCCTCGTGCGGGAATTCGGCTTCTCGGTCCTGCTGCTGGAGCGCGGACCGGCCACCACCAATCGGCTCATGGCCATGCCGGCGGGCTACATGAAATACCTCGCCCGCGAGGACTTTCTCGAGATGCACAAGACCGTGCCGCAGCCACAGCTGGGCGGCCGCGCACCCATCGTGCCCGTCGGCAAGGCGCTGGGTGGCGGTAGCGCCGTCAATGCCATGGTCTATATGCGCGGCCAGGCCGAGGAGTATGACGGCTGGGCCGCTGGCCTGGGCAATGACGGGGAATGGTCCTACCAGGACATGCTGCCCCATTTCACCGGCATCGAGGCCAATAGCCGCTTCAACGACCAGTATCACGGCATAGCCGGCAACCTGCGCGTCTCCGATCCCGGCATGATCTCCCCGACCACAGAGGATTTCCTTCTCGCCGCGCAAGGCCTGGGCCACCCCTACAACCCCGATTTCAACGGTGTCAGGCAAAACGGCGTCGGCATTATGCAGCACACCTACGGCCAGTGGGGCCGCTACAAGGAGCGCTCCGACGCCAAGAAGGCGTTTCTCGACGATCTCCAGGGCGACAAGCGGCTGACCATCGTCACCGGGGCGCGGGTGGACCGCATCATCGTGGAACAGGGCCGCGCCGTGGGCGTGGTCTATACCAGGGGCGGCGCCAGCCATACCGTACACGCCGAGCGCGAAGTGCTGGTCGGCGCGGGCACCTATAACAGCGCCAAGCTGATGTTGCTGTCAGGCATCGGGCCGGCCGATCACCTGCGCGCGCATGGCATCGGCGTGGTTGCCGATATCGCCGGCGTCGGGCAGAACCTGCAGGACCACCATGAAGTCCCCGTCATCGCCACCACCAGGGCCCCGTCGGGCTATTTCGGCCAGGACAAGGGCTGGAACATGGTCCGCAATGGCCTCCAATACCTGTTGTTCAATTCGGGGCCCGTGACGACGACCGGTATCGAGGCGTGCCTGTTCTTCGACCCCGATGGCGGCGAGCGGCCCACCATCCAGCTCTACTGCGCCCCCGTCGTCTATCTCGACCGCGACGTCAGCGCTGCCAAGCCGACCTGGGGCGTCACCTTCACCTCTTGCCTGCTGCGCCCCAAGGCGCGTGGCAGCGTGACCCTGCGCTCGGCCGATCCGGGGGATCAGCCGCTGGTCGATTGCAACTTCTTCGGCCATCCCGACGATCTGCGGCTCACCATCGCAGCGCTCGAGACCGCGCGGCAATTGCTGCACACCGCGCCCTTCAAGGGCAAGATATCAGAGGAACTGCTCCCCGGCGCCGCCGTCATGGGCGACCCCGAAGCGCTCCAACGCTATTGCGGGCAGACGGTCAAAACCAACTACCACCCGGTGGGCACGCTGCGCATGGGCCGCGATGACGATCCGACGGCCGTGGTCGGGCCGGACCTCAAGGTGCGTGGCATCGACGGCCTGCGAGTGATCGACTGCTCGATCATGCCGGCCATCGTCTCGGGCAATACCAATGCCCCGGCCATGGCCATCGGCAGCAAGGCTGCGAGCCTGATCGCAAGTGCGTACTAAGATCGCGCCACCACCTCCCGGTGAGACAAGCCCACCATGAGGGCTACCTTGAACCACCAGTAGACCTCATCCTGAGCGCGTCGAAGGACCAGGTCGTGGACGCCGTCCCCCAGAACTCCAGCAGCGCCGTGCGCCAGGCCAGCGTCGCGTCGAGGTTGGCGCAGTGGCCGCCCAGCGGCAGATCGATGACCGTCCAGTTGGGCCGCGGTGTGATGCGCTTCAGCGCCGGGCGCAAGGCCAGGTTGACGGCCGTATCGCGCCCGCCCACCAGCATCAGCACCGGCCCGCCATAGGCCAGGGCATTGTCCAAAAGGTCGTAGCGCCGCACATGTGCGCTGACGGCTGCGCCGACACGCGGATCGAAGGCCTGCGCCATGGCCGCGATTACCGGCCGGGCCGGCTTGTGCTGGGTGGTGTTGAAGGCGGTGATGCGCGACAGCAGGTTGCGGCCCAGCACCCCATAGAGCAGCGGAAAGACCGGGCTGACCAGCGCGGGAAGGTTGAGCGCGAAGGCGGTTCCGAACAGCGAAAGCGAGGCGACGCGCTGCGGCTGGCGTCCGACAAGCTCGAGGGCGACAATGCCGCCCAGCGAGTTGCCCACCCAGTGGACCTGCTCGATCCCGGCATGGTCGAGCATGCTGCTCATATCGGTCGCCATGGTGGCGATGGAGAAATCGTCCTTGAGGTTGGTCGCCGGCGCCGCGGAGCGACCATGCCCGCGCAGGTCGGGCACCAGCACGCGAAAGCCGTTTGCGGCGAAATGCTCGGCATCGGCGGCAAACTGGCTGCCGCCCGCCGCCAATCCGTGGCACAGGACGATGGCCGGCCCCGTGCCGCTGTCAGTATAGCTCAGCAGGACGCCGTCTGGCGCGTGGTAGCTCTTGTGCTGCAGGCGCCGTTCCTCCCTCAGGCATTGCCGATCAGGATACCGGCGGCAAAGACCAGCGATCCTCCCAGCACCACCTGCAACACGGCCCGCCAGAACGGGGTCTGCATGTAGCGATTCTGGATGAAGGCAATGGCCCAGAGTTCCACGAGAACCACCGCGATGGCAACTGAGGTGGCAACCGTGAAATCGTGGATCAGGTAGGGCAAAGCATGCCCCAGCCCGCCAATGGCGGTCATAACGCCGGCCGCGAGCCCGCGCTTGATCGGCGAACCGCGCCCGGTCAGCTTGCCATCGTCCGATGCCGCTTCGGTAAAGCCCATGGAAATGCCGGCGCCGATCGCCGCGGCGAGGCCGACCAGGAAGGTCTGGTGCGTGTCGCCGGTGGCAAAGGCGGCGGCAAAGACCGGGGCGAGGGTGGAAACCGAACCATCCATCAGCCCGGCCAGGCCCGGTTGCACATAGGTCAGCACGAACTGGCGGTGGGATTCGTGGCTTTCGCTGTCGCGCCCCTCGGCCCCCAGCACATTCGCATCGATGCGATCCGCCGCATCGGCATGCTTGCGCTCCTGCGCCGCCAGGTCCCCGAGCAGCTTGCGGACGCCGGCATCACCGGTCTGCTTGGCCGCCTCCATATAGAAGCGATAGGCGCCTTCCTCCATCTCCCACACCTGCTGGCGCACCGCCTCCAGCGTCAGCGACTTCATCAGCCACAGCGGCTTGCGGGCGACAAAGCCCCGTACATGCTCGCGCCGGATCGGCACCAGCCGCTTGCCGAAGCGCTCGACATACAGGTCGAGCAGCCGCCGGCGATGCTCATCCTCCTCGGCCGCCATGGCTTCGAACAACGCCGCCGAGCCCGGATAGGTCTGGGCCAGCCGCGTGGCGAATTCGGAATAGATCCGCCCATCCTCCTCCTCCGCGGCGACGGCCAGGGCGAGAATTTCGCGCTCCGAGAGCGAAGAGAACGCGCGGCGGCTATCGGGCAGAAGCGAGAACATGGCTGATCATACCTTGGAATGGTTCTAAACAATGATTAGAACGGTTCTAAGGTTGTGGCAAGAGTGTGTGCCATTGGAATGGGTTGGGCGGGGTAGCAAGGGGAACGGGAGGCATGAGGTTTCAGTCGTCTCCCTCCCCCTTGTGGGGAGGGAGCAAGGGTGGGGGTGAGTCAGAAACGCCAGGCTCGCGGAGCCATACCCCCCACCCTGCTCGATCACGGACTTAGCGAGCTAAGTCCTATCTCGCTTCCCTCCCCACAAGAGCGAGGGAGAAGGCAGCCAATGCTGGCCACCCCCTCACACCAGCATCGACTGCTGCGCGAAAATCCCCGCCATCGCGCCGTGTGACGAGGCCAGCGTCACCGAGGCCATCGGATTGGCCAGGTCGCCGGCGGCATAGATGCCGGGCATACTGGTTTCACGGCGATCGTCCACCTTGAGCGCGATGCCGACCGGCGTATCCACCGTCTCAAGGCCCAGCGCCTCATGCAGGTTCGATGATGGCCTGTTGCGCGGATGGGCAAACAGCACGTCGACGGCGGCGTGGATGCCGGTCTCCAGATTGATCGTGGCGAGCTGCCCGCCGGCATGCGCGATCTCGACGATCCGGCCATCGATGACAGGCGTATTGCGGCGCGCCAGGTCGGCCCGGATATCGGCGGCAATCTCGTGTCCATCGGCAAACACCGTCAGCCGATCCGTCCAGTCATGGAACAGCGACACGGCATGCTGCGAATGCGGCCCCGACCACACCAGGCCCCAATGCTGGCCGGCCACTTCGAAGCCGTCGCAATAGGGGCAGGGCACGATCGACTTGCCCCAGCTCTCGGCAAAGCCGGGAATATCGGGCATCTGGTCGGCCACCCCATAGCTGAGGATCAGGCGCCGGGCCTTGAGGCTTTTCCCGTCCTGGGTGCGGACGGAAAAATCGTCGATGGCGCCCGATATGCTGTCGGCGCGGGCATTGACCAGCTTCACCGTGGGATAGCGGCCCAGCTGCTGGCGCGCCTGGGCAAGAATGTCGAGCGGCGGCCGGTGGTCGTGGCCGAGCAGGCCGTGCGAATGCCCGGCGAAGCGATTGCGCGGCAGGCCGGTATCGAGAACGGTGACCTTGCGGCGGGCGCGACCGAGCTGCAGCGCCGCGGCGAGGCCGGCAAAGCTCCCGCCGATGAT
>CBFGMY010000065.1:0-18949 GCA_965650055.1 uncultured Devosia sp. | reverse complement strand
CGCCGCCACCATGGTCTTCGGAGTTACCCTTCATTTCTGAATTGGAACCGCCGTTATTTGACCGATCATTCGCCAAGGCCGACGTGGCTACTGACGTCAACAGACCAGCTGCCAAGACCGCAAGTATTCCTCGAAAACCAAACACGCGTGACATAATAACCTCGCAAATTTGCCCCACGCATGTGATAATAAACCTGTGGAAATGCGGGCGCACTGGACCTCCGTCGCCTGAACTTTCCATCATCGTGCGACCATGGTCGCATCCGTTGGTCTGATGCTTATTTGGGTCACGTTCCCCTGTTGGCCCAACGCTCACCCGCCTGCGCTCCAGCGTGGAATCGGCTGCCGTGGCGCAAAAGGCGTTTCCTGCCTTCGCGGGGATGACCCCTTGGTTTATGTAATGTTCTCGTTTGCGACTGATTCAGGGGATGCTGCCGATGGAATACCGCTATCTTGGTCGCTCGGGGCTCAAGGTTTCCGTGCTCACTATGGGTACCGCTGCCTTTGGCGGCACCGAGAAATGGGGGCATGCCGGGCAGGAGGATGCGACGCGGCAGATCGACCTCTGCCTCGATGCGGGCATCAACGTGCTCGATACATCCAATATCTACAGTGCCGGCGTCTCCGAGGAGATGATCGGCGTCGCCCTCAGCCAAAGCGGGCGCCGCCAGCGCATGCTGGTTGCCACCAAGGTGCGGTTCAATACCGGGACGGGCCCCAATGACGGCGGGCTCAGCCGGCATCACATCATCGCCCAGGCCGAAGCGAGCCTGCGTCGCCTCAAGACCGATGTCATCGATCTCTACCAGGTGCATGAATGGGACGGCATGACGCCCATCGAGGAGACGATGGAGGCGCTCGATACGCTCGTGAAATCAGGCAAGGTCCGCTATATCGGCTGCTCGAACTATTCGGGCTGGCATATCAGCAAGGCTTTGGCCGCCGCCGGTGCCCGGCACGGCGAGCGCTTCATTTCCCAGCAGATCCACTACACGCTGCATTCGCGCGAGGCCGAATACGAGCTAGTGCCGATTTCGCAGGACCAGGGCCTGGGCATCCTGGTCTGGTCGCCGCTGGCGGGTGGTTTGCTGAGTGGCAAGTACCGGCGCGATGGCGGGCCGAAATCGGGGCGGCATGTCGGTGGCTTCCGCGAGCCACCGGTCTATGACTGGGACAAGCTCTACGACATCGTCGATGTGATCGTCGGCGTCGCCCATGCGCGCGGCGTTTCGGGCGCCCAGGTGGCGCTGGCCTGGCTGCTCGGCCGGCCGGGCGTCACCTCGGTGATCATCGGCGGCCGCAGCGATGCGCAGTTCCAGGACAATCTGCTTGCTGCCGAATTCAAGCTCAGCTCAGAGGAACGCGCGCGGCTTGATGCGGTCAGCCAGCCGCCACTGATCTACCCCTACTGGCATCAGAACTTCACCGCGGCTGACCGACTGGGCCAGATCGACCTCGACCTCATCGGACCCTATGTTGAGGGCGCCTGATATGACTGATTTCCTGTTCGAGCCTTACGCCCCCACCACCATCCCGATCGCGCGCGGCGGCCTGTTCGCTGTGCGCCGGGTCTATTGCGTGGGGCGCAACTATGCCGAGCACGTTGTCGAGATGGGCAATGACACGCGCGATCCGCCATTCTTCTTCGGCAAGCCGGCCGACGCCATCGTGGTCGGCGGCGGCGCTATCCCCTATCCGCCGCAGACCGGGGATTTCCACCACGAGATCGAGCTGGTTGTCGCCATCGGCAAGGATGGCGCCGACATCGCGGCATCGGATGCGCTCGACCACGTCTATGGCTATGCCGCCGGGCTCGACATGACGCGGCGCGACCTGCAGGCCGTGGCCAAGAAGGCCGGACGCCCGTGGGAAATGGCCAAGAGCTTCGACTCTTCCGCCCCCATCGGCACCATCGAACCGGCGAGCGCCATCGGCCATCCCGACAAGGGTGCCATCACGCTTGATGTCAACGGCACCGAGCGGCAGCGCGGTGACCTCGGCGACCAGATCTGGAACGTGAGCGAGACCATCGCCTATCTCAGCCGCTTCGTGACGCTGCGGGCTGGCGACATCATCCTGACCGGTACGCCGGCTGGCGTGAGCGCAGTGGTGCGCGGCGATGTCTTGGAAGGCCGCATCGAGGGTGTGGGCACGGTCAGGACCAGGATCATCTGATGCCCGTCTGGTCACCCCAGCAGGATGCGGCGCTGGTCGCCGTCTCCAATTGGCTCAAGGACAAGAACGGTCCCCAGGTGTTCCGGCTGTTTGGCTGGGCGGGGACCGGCAAGTCGACGCTGGCAGTGCATCTGGCGCAGGATGTGCGCTCGGTCAAATACGCGGCGTTCACCGGCAAGGCGGCGCTGGTCATGCGCAAGCGCGGCTGCAAGGGCGCCCAGACCATCCACAGCCTGATCTATACGCTGGTCAGCGAGAAGGAAGGCGAGCCGCGCTTCGTGCTCGACGACGAAAGCCCCGCCGCCGATGCCGATCTCATCGTCATCGACGAAGTGTCGATGGTGGATGAGCAGCTGGGCAAGGATCTCCTCAGCTTCGGGGTCAAGGTGCTGGTGCTGGGCGATCCGTTCCAGCTGCCACCGGTGCAGGGGGCGGGCTTCTTCACCGCCGACGAGCCCGACATCATGCTCACCGAAATCCACCGGCAGGCGGCAGACAACCCGATCATCCATCTCTCTATGCAGGTGCGTGAGGGCGGCTTTCTCGAGCGCGGTTCCTATGGCGACTCCATCGTGGTCGGGCGCGACAATGTCGACCGCAATGCCGTGCTCGAGGCGGACCAGGTGCTGGTCGGGCGCAACAAGACGCGGCTGCAGTACAATGACCGGCTGCGCGAGCTCAAAGGCCTACCCTTTCACGAGCCGGTTGAGGGCGACCGCATGGTGTGCCTGAGGAACAATCCGCGCAAGAAGCTGCTCAACGGGCAGATCTGGATCGTCACCGAGACCACCAAGCGCTCCAATGGCAAGTGGAGCCTGCTGCTGGGCGCCGATGAGGGCAAGGGCGAGGCGCGCGTGCTGACGCACAAGGCGTTCTTTTCGGGCGAGGAAGACGCCATGAGCTGGCCGGAGCGCCGCCAGTTCGACGAATTCACCTTTGGCTACTGCCTCACCGTCCACAAGGCGCAGGGCAGCCAGTGGGACAATGTCTATCTGTTCGACGAGAGTTTCGTGTTCCGCGAAGAGCGGGCGCGCTGGCTCTATACCGGCATCACCCGCGCCGCCGAAAAGATCACGGTCGTCTCGTGACCCTGCTCCAGGTGCGGCACGAGACGATCTACCGCTATGCAAGACCGGTCCAGTTCGGCGAGCATCGCATGCTGCTGCGGCCGCGCGACAGCATGGAGCAGACGCTCGAGAGCTTCGGCCTCGCCATCCGCCCCAAGCCGGCGACGCTGCGCTGGATCCACGATGTGTTCGGCAACGGCATCGCCATTGCCAGCTTCGACCAGCCGGGCGAGGAACTGCATATCGTCGCCAACATGGTGCTGGAACACACGCCGGAACTGACACCGGCCTTCGAGATCGACCAGCGCGCCAAGAGCTATCCGTTCGACTATGGCGATATCGACGCCATCGATCTTTCGCCGAACCTGCGCCGGCAGTTCCCCGAGGAAACAGAGGTCGATGCCTGGGCGCGGCGCTATCTCGATCCGCGCGGCGTCACCAATACCGGGCATCTGCTGGCCAATATCACCATGGGCATCAAGGAGAGCTTCAAATACCTCCGCCGCTATGATCCGGGTACGCAGCGGCCCGGCCAGACGCTTGCCACGCGCCAGGGCACCTGCCGCGACTTTGCGCTGCTGATGATCGAGGCAGTGCGTTCGCTCGGCCTCGCGGCGCGCTTTGTCACCGGGTACCTCTATTCACCGGCCCGGGACGGCAATCACCGCGGTGGCGGCGCCACCCACGCCTGGTGCCAGGTTTACCTGCCGGGCGCCGGTTGGGTCGAGTTCGATCCGACCAACGGCATTATCGGCACGCGCGACCTGATCCGTGTCGGCGTCGCCCGCGAACCGCGCCAGGCCATCCCCATTGCAGGGACCTTCGTGGGGAGCAAGGAGGATTACCTCGGCATGGATGTGGAGGTGATCGTCGAACGCGTCACCAGCCTGCAGGACGGGATGGGGTAGAATTTTGCGGTGGCTCGATCTGGCCACACCCACCGCACGGTACCTCCCCCTTGACGGGGGGAGGCTAGGAGGGGGCGTTGGGAGCCCCGATATCTGGGCTAAACATCCCCCACCCTTGATCCCTCCCCGCAAGGGGGAGGGTGTCGACTGAAACAGCGGTTCCTAGTCCCGCACCACGCTCACCGCATCGGTGGTCCATTCGCCGCCTCGGTCGCCATCGATGGCCTCGCTCCATACCTTGATGGGCTGGGGGAGAACCTGGCCATAGATGGTGGCAAAGGCCGTGTCGGCCGCGTCGCGCCCGCAGCCGATGCGCACCATGCCGTCGAGCGCCGCCATGCGGGTCGGATCGAACAGGTACCAGCGGTCGCCCAGATAGGCCTCGAACACGGCGTGAAAATCCTGCGGTTCGAGCTGCCAAGCGTAGCAGGAGACGAAGCGCGCCGGGATGCCCAGGGCGCGGCAGAAGGTGATGCCCAGATGGGCGAAGTCGCGGCAGACCCCGGCCCGCAGGGAAAACGTGTCGGATGCGGTGGTCGTCGTGTCGCTGGTGCCAAAGAGGTAATCAACCTCGCCATTGATCCAGTTGCAGATTTCGACCACCCGGCCGAAGCCGGGTGCGACATTGCCGAATTGGCGCGTTGCAAAGCGCGCCAGCTGGTCGGACGGGCAGTAGCGCGACGGGTTGAGGAACGGCAAGGTATCGAGCGGCAGTGTCGCTACGGGCACCTCATCGAGCCGGGCCGGCGCCTGGTGCAGCGGGTCAAGCTCGATCTCGGCGGCATAGCGCAGCTGGACCAGGCCCTTGGGCGCCGTCAGCCGCAGGTAGCGGTTGCCGCTTTCCTCCGAGGTCTTTTCATCGGCGGCGATGTCGGGCGTGATGGTCAGCTGCTCGCTGAGCACGCGCTGCCGGCCGCCATGCATGGCCTCGATATTGAAGATCAGCGTCGCGCTTTCAGCAACGTCGTAGCCGATCTCGCATCCTATGGAAAAGCGCAACGCAAACCCCCTGGTTGTCCTGCCGTCAACCGTGTGGCCTGTCGACAGGTTCCCGCGGGGCGACTGATATCGCCAAACTGTCTTGCACTCATGTCGGCGTCATAACAAAGCCAAACTTGGGCTCCTGCATGATGAACTGGGAGTTTTCTCGCCAAGTAGGCCAAATTGCTGACATTTCCTGCGTCGGCTGCGCTTGCGCATCGCAGGCCAATACCCCATCTTGGCCGTAGAGATTTCCGAACAGCATCAGGTCGATAACCCGCCACGGAGGCAATATGCAGCACGATACCCCCCTGATCACAACGATCGTCGCGGGTCTGGTGCTGGCCTATATCTTCGGCATGATCGCCAATCGGCTGAAAATGCCGCCGCTGGTGGGCTACCTTTTCGCCGGTATTCTGGCTGGTCCCTATACGCCCGGCTTCGTGGCCGATCAGGCGCTGGGGGCGGAACTGGCCGAACTCGGCGTGATCCTCCTCATGTTCGGCGTGGGTCTGCATTTTTCGCTCAAGGACCTGATGAGCGTGCGGGCGCTGGCCATTCCGGGCGCCATCGTGCAGATCGGCTTTGCCACCCTGCTCGGCCTGGGCCTCGCGCTGCTGCTGGGTTGGGATATCGGCGCCGGCCTGCTGTTCGGCCTGGCTTTGTCGGTCGCCTCCACCGTCGTGCTGCTCAAGGCCTTGCAGGACAAGCGCCTGATCGAGACCGAGCGTGGCCGCATCGCGGTGGGCTGGCTGATCGTGGAAGACCTTGCCATGGTGCTGGCGCTGGTGCTGATTCCCGCCATTGCCGGGCTCAACGGCGCCGATACCGGCGTGCATGATCCCTTTGTCTCCTTTGTCGAGCGCCTCATTGGTGGCTCCGTGGGCATCTGGGGCGTGCTCGGTCTCACCATCGTCAAGGTCGCCGCTTTCGTCGGCTTCATGCTCATCGTCGGCCGCCGGGTCATTCCCTGGGCTCTGCATGGCACGGCCCATACCGGCTCGCGTGAACTGTTCCGGCTGGCCGTGCTGGCGATTGCGCTGGGCGTGGCCCTGGGTTCGTCGGTGCTGTTCGGCGTGTCGCTGGCGCTGGGTGCGTTCTTTGCCGGCATGATCCTGAGTGAGAGCGAGCTGTCACACCGCGCCGCGCAGGAGACGCTGCCGCTGCGCGACGCCTTTGCCGTGCTGTTCTTCGTCTCGGTCGGCATGCTGTTCGATCCCTCGATCATCATCACCAATCCGCTGCCGGTCATCGCCACGGTCTTCATCATCGTCATCGGCAAGTCGGTGGCGGCCTTTGCCATCGTGCTGCTGTTCAAACGGCCGGTGGGCACGGCGCTGACCATCTCGGCTTCGCTGGCGCAGATCGGCGAATTCTCGTTCATTCTCGCCAGCATGGGTGTCAGCCTCGCCATCCTGCCCCCGGAAGGCCAGGACCTGATCCTGGCCGGCGCGCTCATTTCCATCGTGCTCAATCCGGTGGTGTTCTGGGTGCTCGACCTGCTCAAGCCGCGCTTTGAAGCCAAGGCGGCGCAGCGCAAGGCGGAGAAATCCGAGCGCGACGGCGTTCGCATCGAGCCCACCGAAACGACCGCGGCAGCGGAAGGTCCGGCCACGTCGGATGCGCCCAGCGAGGCGGCGGTCGATCGGGGGGCCCCTGGTGCCGACGACGATACCGGCGAGCCGTCGCACCAGAGCGGCCACACCGTGCTGGTGGGGTATGGCCAGGTTGGCCGTATCGTCGCATCGGGCATCAAGGCGGATGGCGGCGGGCTCGTGGTGATCGAGGATTCCGATCATGACGTGGCCGCGGCGCGGGCCGAAAATCTCGAGGTGATCTTCGGCAATGCGGCGAGCGAGGATGTGCTCAAGCTCGCCAACCTGTCCCAGGCGCGCAACCTCCTGGTTGCCATCTCCAATGGGTTCGAGGCCGGCTCCGTCTGCGAATCCGGACGCAAGCTCAATCCGGGCATTTCCATCATCGCGCGGGCCTATTCGGAAGAGGAAGAGACCTTCCTGCGCAGCCTGGGGGCCACCGCGGTCATCCGTGGCGAGCGCGAGATCGGCAAAGGCATCCTGACCTTCCTGCGTGGCGACAGCAGCGCGGTGGCCGCGCCGGCCGTGCCGGTGCCCGAAGAGCCCAAGCTGCCCGTCGTCGAGAACCTGCTGGAAAAGGCGGCGGCGGTCGTGCCTGTCGCCGCAGCGCCGGTGGTCGAGGCTGTCTTGCCGACAACGGTCGTCATCGACGCTGAAGCGGCCCCCGCCGAACCGGCCGAGGCCGCGCCGGTGGAAGCCGCCGCCACCGTGGCGGCCGACGCGGTGATCGAATTGCCCGGCCCGGTTGCAGAGGCCGAGCCTGAGGCGGAGGTTGGGGCGACGCCGGAGCCGGCCGAGGCCACTGAGCCCTTGCCCGCCGAGCCCGCCGCGACCCCGTCGGAAGCGCCGGCTACACCTGGTGACCCCGTGGTCATCGATGCGGTCGAGACCGCTTCTGTCGCGGACAGCGTGATTGAACTGCCCGGTCCGTCATCGGAAGGCGAGCCACCAGCGGCCACGCTGGAATCGGTGGCGACCACGCCCGCGGTTGGCGAAGCGCCGGCGGCGATTGACGAGATTGTCGTGACCAGGCCGGACGACGCGGCGCCCGCACCTGCCCCGGTGACCGAGACCGAGGCTGAAATCGCGGCGGAAACCGAGGCCGAGGCAGAAGCCGAGACCAATGAGGGCGGTATCGCGCCGCCCGAGGATGAGCCCGATGCAGCGGAACGGCCAGTGGTACCACCGGTCGTGCCGGAACCCAAAAGCTAGGCTCTTGTCAAAGGCTTGGGCGCTGGCGCATAGAGTTTGACGGGCGGCAGGTCCGCTCGATCGCGTACGGTGCGCCCGATTGGCGTGGCGGGAGTAAGTTGGGCCGATGATCTCGCAGAAAGCCAAGTATGCCTTGCGTGCGCTGGTTTCCCTGGCCCGGGCCGGCCGCGGCGAAACCATGATGATCGGCGAGATCTCCAAGGAGCAGGCCATCCCCAAGAAGTTCCTCGAGCAGATCCTGCTCGAGCTCAAGCGGGCGGGGCTGGTGGCCAGCCGGCGTGGCCGTTCGGGTGGCTATGAATTGCTGCGGCCGCCTGAGCAGATCATGTTCGGCGAAGTGCTGCGGTTGATCGACGGTCCCATCGCGCCGCTGCCCTGTCTCAGTAAGATCGCCTACCGCAAATGCGAAGATTGCCGTGACGAGGCGAGCTGCGAAATCCGGCACGTCTTCGAGCGGGTGACGCTGGCGACCCGAGAAGTGCTCGACGGCACCACGCTGGCGGATTCCCTGCGGCTGGAAGACTTGCCGGTCTGAGAACCGGTGTTTCAGCTAAGCTCGATCGGTCCCTCCCCCTTTTCAGGGGGAGGTTAGGAGGGGGTACTCTTTGATGCCCCGAGGCATACGCCAACCTCCGACCACACCCCCTCAGAATTGGTCAATACATCAAGGTTGGTGAAGCGAACCACGCGGTAGCCGCTGCTTTCGAGGTAAGTGGTTCGCGCGGCATCGGCAGCAACCGCTCCGTCCGCGTAGTGGCTATCGCCGTCTATCTCGAAAATGAGGCGGGCCTGCTTGCAGACGAAGTCGACGACGTACGGGCCAATCGGAGATTGGCGGCGGAAGTGCCAGCCATCTGCACGGAATGACTGGATGACCAGCCAGAAGCGGCGTTCGGCTGCCGTCTGCTCCAGGCGCAACTTGCGGGCAATCGTGGTCGCCATGGATACTCTCCCTGCGAAGAGGATACCCCCACCTAACCTCCCCCTGATAGGGGGAGGGACAGATCGAGTTTGGGGCTAGCCGCAGGAGCTAGCCAAACACCACCGTCTTCTTGCCGTTCAGCATCACCCGGTTTTCCAGGTGCAGCTTTACCGCCCTGGCCAGAACCCGGCTTTCGATGTCGCGGCCGGCGGCGACCAGGTCGTCGGGGCTCATGGCGTGGGTGACGCGGGCGGTTTCCTGCTCGATGATCGGGCCTTCGTCGAGGTCGGGGGTCACGTAATGGGCTGTGGCGCCGATGATCTTGACGCCGCGCTCGTGGGCCTGGTGATAGGGCTTGGCGCCCTTGAAGCTGGGCAGGAACGAGTGGTGGATGTTGATGATCTGGCCGAAGAGGCGGGTCGACAGGTTATCACTGAGCACCTGCATGTAGCGCGCCAGCACCACGAGGTCGGCGCCACTTTGCTTGACCAGCGACAGCACCTGCTCTTCCTGCGTGGCCTTGGTGTCCTTGGTCACCGGCAGCAGGTGGAAGGGAATGCCGGCATCGGCGGCGATCTTGCGGGCGTCCTCGTGGTTGGAGATCACGGCCGCCACCTCGGCGTCCAGCCAGCCGACGCGGATCTGGTAGAGCAGGTGCAGCAGCGTGTGGTCGAACCTGGAGACCAGGATGACGATGCGCTTCCGCCGCGCCTCGTCGCTCAGGGCCGTCTTCATCGAGAAGCGCTCGATGGGCGATTTCAGCGCCCGCTCGATGGCGTCGCGGCCGACGCCATCAGGGGCGGTGAAGGCCAGCCGCATGAAGAAGCGGTCGGTTTCGCGGTCCCAGAACTGGTTGGATTCGGCGATATTGGCGCCCAGGGCCGCCAGCTCGGTGGTGATGGCGGCGACAATGCCGGGGCGATCGGCGCAGGAAAGGGTCAGGACGAAATTGGCCGAGGACATCGCAGGACTCCAAAGGTGCGTCGCGCTGCCGAACCGGAAAACCGGGCCCACTTTTCCTGGCAGCGCTTTCAATCTGGTCAGCGGTATCAATGGCTTGCGCGGCTTCGTCAAGTGCGCAGCAAAAAGGGCCACCCTCGCGGGCGGCCCTTCCTGAGTTTCGGCCTGAGAGCGCAGTGCGCTCAATCTCGAATGTTGCGCCGGGGCTGACCCGAGGCTTCTGGCCTAGAAGGAGCTGCTAGCCGAGTGACTCCCGAACCAGCACCAAAAATCCAAGACCTTCTTCGAGCGCCGTAATCTCATAAGACATTGGATCACCTCCTTCACGTTGGTTGAACATGACGGCAGCATGACACGTTTTTTGCGTCTGTCCAGTCACGGATTTGCCGCTCTAGGCACGGGCCTTCTTTGGGCGCGAGCGCAATTGCAGGATGGTCGCGGTCAGCACCCCGAACGCCACGATGCCGATGATGATGGTGGCGAGCGCGTTGACGTCGGGCGAAACGCCGAGCTTGACCTTGGAAAAGATCACCATGGGCAGCGTCGACGAGCCCGGACCCGAGACGAAGCTGGCGATGACCAGGTCGTCGAGCGACAGGGTGAAGCCGAGCAGCCAGCCAGACACCAGGGCGGGCGCGATGATGGGCAGGGTGATATCGAAGAAGGTGCGGAGCGGACTGGCGCCCAGGTCCATAGCGGCTTCTTCGAGGCTGCGGTCGAAATCGGAAAGACGCGATTGCACGACCACACAGACATAGGCCGTGCAGAAGGTGGCGTGGGCGATGACGATGGTCAGCATGCCGCGACCGCGCGGCCAGCCGAGCGTGGATTCCATGGCCACGAACAGCAGCAGCAGCGCCAGGCCGGTGATCACGTCGGGCATGACCAGCGGCGCCGAGACCATGCCGGAGAACAGCGTGCGGCCCTTGAAGCGGCGGAACCGCACCAGCGCAACGGCGGCCAGCGTACCCAATACCAGGGCGATGGAGGCGCTCAGCGCCGCGATCTGCAGGCTCAACCATGCGGCGCCGAGCAGTTGCGGGTCGCTGAACAGCGCGCCATACCACTTGGTCGAAAAGCCCGACCATACGGTCACCAGGCTCGACTCGTTGAACGAGAAGATCACCAGCGACACGATGGGCGCGTAGAGGAATGTGAAGCCGAGGGCGGCGGCGATGGGCAGGAACCAGCCACGACGCATGCTACTTCTCCACCACGGCGCTCTGGGCGCGTTGCAACAGCATGATGGGCACGACCACCACCACCAGCATGGCCATGGCCACGGCAGCGGCGCGCGGCCAGTTGGTATTGGTGAAGAACTCGTCCCACAGCACACGGCCGATCATCAGCGTACCGGGCCCGCCGAGCAGGGAAGGGATGACGAATTCGCCGATGGCCGGGATGAAGACCAGCATCGAGCCGGCAATGATGCCGGGCATGGAGAGAGGCAGGGTGACCGAGAGGAAGGTGCGCAGCGGCCGCGCGCCCAGGTCCGCCGAGGCCTCGAACAGGGAGACATCGAGCTTCACCAGCGTCGTATAGAGCGGCAGGATCATGAAGGGCAGGTAGGTGTAGACGATGCCGACATAGACGGCGAAATCGGTCTGCATCATCACCAGCGGCTCGATGCCGAACAGCCCCAGGAACTGGTTGATCACGCCATTGCCGCGCATGAAGCCGGTCAGCGCATAGACGCGCAGCAGGAACGAGGTGAAAAAGGGCAGCACCACCAGCATCAAGAGGATATTGCGCCAGCGGTCGGGCGCCCGGGCGATGGCATAAGCCATGGGATAGCCGATCAGCAGGGTCGCCACCGTGGCGATGGCGGCGATGCGGATCGAGCTCAGATAGGCCGCGACATAGAGATTGTCGGTGAAGAGGCGGATGTAGTTGGAGAGATGCAGCGTCAGCTGCACCGTGCCCTCTTCGGTCGAGAGCAAAGCCGAATAGGGCGGGCGACCAAACTGCTTGGTGGCCAGCGAAATGCCGAACACCACGGCCAGTGGCACGAGGAAGAACACCAGGAGCCACAGCACCGGCGCGATCAGCACCAGCACACGGCCGGAAATACCGACCTTGGCCAGGCGCCGCTCCACCGCGTTCCACGGGCGCAGCCGCCGCGGCGGCGGAATGGTGGGTTCGTGCTCGGTGGTCATACCGTCAGCACCGATCCGGCATTGTCGGCCCAGGACACGTAGACATGCTCGTCCCAGGTAATGGCATCGGGATTGCCGCGCACCGAATTGGTCTGGCTGACGCGGACACGTTTGCCGCTGTCGAGCACCACCTGGTAAAGGCTCATGTCGCCGAGATAGGCGATATCTTCCACCATGCCCTTGGTGACGTTGGCGCCGAACTGGCCCTCGGGTTTCTCCCGGCTCACATGCATCTTTTCGGGGCGGATGGCCCACCACAGAATCTGGTCTGGCGCGCAGTCGACGCCATGGCCGACATAGATGTCGCAACCCAGTTCGGCCGAGCGGATGCGCACATGATCCGGCTCGTCCTCGGTCACCACGCCCTCGACCATATTGGCCGAGCCGATGAAGTTGGCGACGAACTTGGAATTGGGAAATTCGTAGATATCGGTGGGCTCGCCGATCATGGCGATTTCGCCCTGGTTCATCACCCCGATGCGGGTGGCCAGGGTCATGGCCTCTTCCTGGTCGTGGGTGACGACGATGAAGGTGACGCCGAGGCTTTCCTGGATCTTGACCAGCTCGAACTGGGTTTCCTCGCGCAGCTTCTTGTCGAGTGCGCCGAGCGGTTCGTCGAGCAGCAAAAGCTTGGGCCGCTTGGCCAAAGCGCGGGCGAGAGCCACGCGCTGGCGCTGGCCGCCCGAGAGCTGGTGCGGCTTGCGCTTGCCGTAGTCCTGTAGCTTGACGAGGGTCAGCAGTTCGGCGACGCGGTCCGCAATTTCGCCCTTGGGCATGTGATCGCGCTTGAGGCCATAGGCGATGTTCTGCTCCACATTCATGTGCGGGAACAGCGCATAGCTCTGGAACATCATGTTGACGGGGCGGTTATAGGGCGCCACCTGCGTCATGTCCTGGCCGTCGATCTCGATGGTGCCCGAGGTGGGCTGCTCGAAGCCGGCCAGCATGCGCAACAGGGTAGACTTGCCCGAGCCCGAGCCGCCGAGCAGGCAGAACAGTTCCGACTTGTAGATATCGAGCGAAACGTCATGCACCGCCGAGACGTCGCCAAATTTCTTGGTGACGTTCTTGATGCGCACGAATGGCTTTGCCTTCGGGTCGCGCCACGGACGGGTTTCAAATGCAAGCTGCGGCTTCTTGGCCATTGGCGGACTCTTGAAAGGCTGAAGGGGCGGCTGGTGCCGCCCCTCGGGATAGGTGTCTTACTGGCCGGTTTTGATGCGCGTCCAGGTGCGGGTCAAGACCTCTTCGAAAGCCGGGTCATGCGCCTTCATGACGAAGGCCTTGGCGATGGTCTCGGCCGGCGGGTAGATGCCCGGGTTCGACTTGACCGCTTCGTCCACGAATTCCAGCGCCGGCAGGTTGGGGTTGGCATAGAAGACGTAGTTGGTGATGGCGGCGACGACTTCCGGCTTGAGGATGTAGTCGATGAACTTGTGGGCATTTTCCGGATGCGGGGCATCCACCGGGATTGCGAGGAAGTCGAACAGCGTCGCGGCGCCTTCCTTGGGGATCACATACTTGATCTCGACCGGGGTGGCCGCGGCGGCACCAGCGTCGGCGGCGATGAAGATATCGCCCGAATAGCCCAGCGCCACGCAGATCTCGCCATTGCCGAGGTCGTCGATATACTGGCTCGAATTGAAGTAGCGGATATAGGGCTTGACCGAGTTCAGCAGGGCTTCGGCCTTGGCGAGGTCTTCTTCGCTTTCCGAATTGGGGTCGAGTCCGAGATAGTTGAGGGCAATGCCGGTAACTTCGGAGGGGCTGTCGAGCAGGCTGATGCCGCAATCGGCGACCTTGGCGGCAACTTCGGGCTTGAAGATCAGGTCCCAGCTGTCGACCGGCACGTCGGCGCCGAGCGCCTCGGTGACCTTGGCGACATTGTAGCCGAAGCCGATGGTGTTGATCATGTAGGGCACGGCATGGGCATTATCGGGATCCTGCGCCGCGGCAGTGGCCATCACGGCAGGGTCCAGATTGCCCAGATTGGTCAGCTTGGACTTGTCGAGCGGCAGGATCAGCCCGGCCTGGATCTGGCGCTCAAGGAAGTTGCCCGAGGGCACGACGATGTCATAGCCCGAATTGCCGGCCAGGAGCTTGGCATCGACGATTTCGTTGTTGTCGTAGACGTCGTAATTGACCTTGATACCGGTCTCCGCCTCAAAATTGGCGATCGTGTCCTCGGCAATATAGTCGGACCAGTTATAGACATTGAGCACGGCCTCTTCCTGGGCCAGCGCCGGGCTGGCGACCATGATCGCGCCAAGGGCAAGTGCGAGCGACTTGTTCATCTGGATTGAGCTCCTTCGGAAAGTTCTGGTTTTTGGTTGGCGCGGGCGCGGCAGGACAGGAGCGCCGAAGCGCGACATCAGTCTCGGGCGCTCATCTGGGAGTGCCCGGATCATCCGATCCGGTCTGGCATGCTGGTACGGAAAAAGAGCGCTCGGAAGCGCTGGGCATATCGGCGGAACTGGGCCCGGAGCCGGGCGCGTATCGATCGGCGCGCGAAGCGCGACCACCAATGACCGTCTGCAGCGAAGTGCCCTTTCCACGCTGGCGTTTGTGGGGGCAACCTAGAACCAAAAAGCAGGGGCGACAAGCGTAGAGGGGCGAAGTTTTCGCAGCTATTGACGCCATCAACCAACAAGGCGCAAAACCCGCGGCAACAGAGGGCGCACGGCCCATAACCACACAAGACCAGCGAGTGATCCGATGAGCGCCAAGGCCTATCTTTCCATCAGCCCCGAGGTGAAGAAGGCGCTCGCCGACGGCAAGCCGGTGGTGGCGCTGGAATCGACCATCATCACCCATGGCATGCCCTATCCGCAGAACCTGGACATGGCCAAGAATGTCGAGGCGGTGATCCGCAAGCATGGCGCGGTGCCGGCCACCATCGCCATCATGGATGGACGCTTCTGCGTGGGCGTTTCCGGCGAGGACCTGGAGCGCCTGGCGCTCGAGGGTGGCAAGGCCGCCAAGGCGTCGCGGCGCGATGTCAGTGCGCTCTTGGTCAAGGGCGCCATTGCCGGCACCACCGTCGCCACCACCATGCAGATCGCCGCCCTGGCCGGCATCCACGTGTTCGCCACCGGTGGCATTGGCGGGGTGCATCGCGGTGCCGAGGAGACGTTCGATATCTCTGCCGACCTCGAGGAACTGGGGCGCACGCCCGTTGCCGTGGTGTGCGCCGGCGCCAAGTCGATCCTTGATATCGGCAAGACGCTCGAAGTGCTCGAAACCAATGGCGTACCCGTCATCGGCTATGGCACCGATGAATTCCCGGCCTTCTGGGCGCGCCAGAGCGGCCACAAGGTCGATCACCGCTTTGATGATGTCGCCGATATCGCCCGCGTCGTCACCATGCAGACAGATCTGGGCCTGGGCGGCGTCCTGGTGGCCAATCCGATCCCCGAGGCGGATGCGCTCGATCCGTCGGCCATCGAGGCGCGCATTGCCGAAGCCATCCGTGGCGCCGAGCAGGAAGGCGTGTCGCGCAAGGACCTCACCCCGTTCCTGCTCAAGCGCATCTTCGAATTGACCGACGGCAAGTCGCTGGTCTCCAACATCGCGCTGGTCGAAAACAATGCCAAGGTTGCGGCGCAGATCGCCGTCGCCATGGCCGCCCGCGCCACGCCCAAGCCGGCTGTCCGCCGCGCATGAACAGTCGGGTCCTGGTCGTCGGTGACGTGATGACCGATGTCATCGTCGTTCCCGAAGGCCCCATCGTCAAAGGCAGCGACCGCCGGGCCACCGTTCGGAGCAGGCCGGGTGGTTCGGGCGCCAATCAGGCCGTGTGGCTGGGTGCCATGGGTGCCGACGTGGTGTTCGCAGCCCGGGTCGGCGCCGACGACAAGGCGATGTATGAGAATTACTTCCGCGGGCTGGGCGTCGTGCCGGTGCTGGCCGGAGACCGCGAGCAGCCCTCGGGCGTCCTCGTCACCATCGTCGATCCGGACGGCGAGCGCAGCTTCCTCACCGATCGCGGCGCCAATCTCAACCTGTCGCCTGATGACCTCAATGCGAGCCTGCTCGACGATATCGGCATGGTCATGGTCTCGGGCTACAGCTTCTTCGCCCCCGGTCCGCGCGCCGCGGTGCAGGGCCTGTTTACCGCGGCGCGAGCCCGCGGCATCGCCGTTGCGGTCGATCCGGCCTCAGTCGGATTCCTGGTGGAAGTTGGTGCTGCGCAATTCCTCGACTGGACCTCCGGCGCCGACTGGATCTTCTCCAATGAAAGCGAAGCTGAAGCGCTGACCGGAATTGTCGGCTACGAAGCGCAGATGAGAGCGCTGGGTGAGCGCTTTGGCACCGTGCTGATCAAGCGCGGGCGGCTGGGCGCGGCACTGGGCGGTGGTGACGGCGTCCGCGTCCTGCTGCCGGCGCCTGAGGTGAGGGTGGTCGACTCCACAGGCGCCGGCGACGCCTTCGCGGCTGGTTTCATTGCCGCGCATCTGGCCGGGGAAAACGAGGCGACCGCATTGGCAAAGGGCATCGCCGCGGGGGCGAAGGCCGTGCAGTCGATTGGCGGGCAGCCAGGCTAGGGACGGGGGTCCCATTGTCGTGCAGAACTCGGTGCGCGCTGCGCCACGAGTGGAGCCCATCCTCCCCCGCCTGCGGTGGAGGGGGACCGCCGAGAGGCGGTGGAGGGGGGTGCCCCCCTCGATGTTCGGGACAACATTTGTCCTGCGCGTGAGACTCCCCTCTCCACCACGCTTCGCGTGGTCCCCCTCTCCCGTAAACGGGAGAGGAATGACCGCGGCACGCCTTCAGCAAGAATTTCGCACTGCTCCAAAAACCGGCACCCCGAGACGGCTTCCGTCTCATGTTTTTGTTTACTCAGGGGCGAAAGCCGTCTCGGGGTCCGCCCGTTGCCATCTTGGCATACGGCCCGTTGCTGCCCTCTTGGGCATGCGACCACGACAACCCGGCGGCGCCTGCGCTCGCCAGGCGGCGCCTTTGCACGCCGCCGCAATTCCAACCCATGCGCAAGCCAGCTTGCCCGGCCCGGCCACGGCGTGGCACACCATCAACGCGGAGACACCACATGAAGCGCTTGCTTGCCCTATTCGCTACCAGCCTCGTCCTGACTGCCCCCGCTTTTGCCGACGGCAAGGTCTATGTGCAGTTGCCCGACCTGACCGGCTTCAGCGGGGCCGAGGCCGAGACCTTCCTCAACGAAGTGGTGCTCGCCAATGTCGTCTCGTCCAACTGCGAGGACTTTGCCGTCACCGACGAGGAATGGTCGCTGCTGACCGACTCGGCCGATATCCTGGCGCGTGGACAACTGCGCCTCAGCGTCGATGACTATGATAGCCAGTACTACGGGCCGGCCTTCGATGCGCTCGATCAGGCCGATGCCTGTGCCACACACGGGCCGCAGGTGCAGCCTGTTATCGACAAGCTCGTCGAGCTGGGCGGCGCGCGCGAGGCGCTGCCCGATCAGGATGCCGCCTACCAGGCCGAGCAGGCCCGCCAGTTGGGGTGGGACGCGATGGCCCTAACACCAGGAAAGACCAAGAAAAAATGAGCGTCGTCGCTATCATCCTCGTCGCCCTCGTGGCGCTGCTGCACGTCTATATCCTCGTCCTCGAAATGTTCTTGTGGACCGCGCCGCAAGGTCGGAAGGCTTTTGGCTCCACGCCGGAATTCGCCGAGCAGACCAAGGTGCTGGCGGCCAATCAGGGGCTCTATAACGGATTTCTCGCGGCGGGCCTGATCTGGTCGCTGCTGCATCCGCAGCCGGAATTTGCCTGGCAGATCGCCATGTTCTTCCTGGCCTGCGTGGCCGTGGCCGGCATCTATGGCGCAGCCACGGCCAGCCGGAAGATCATCTTCGTCCAGACCGTGCCGGCTGTTATCGCCATGCTGGCGGTGATGTATTTGTAGCCCATGCCGTCGCTCGAGGAGGTCGAAGCGACCGTTCAGAGGATGGAGCAGCGCTACGGCGGCTCCATCCATTTTGCGGCGTACAGGGCTGTGTGCCTGCGGTTTGAAGTCGATCTGGATGATCGGCGCGACCTCGCCTTGGCCAAGTCCGCCGCGCTTATGCTGATCAAACAGCTCGAAGGCGAGGTCTAGCCGGCCAGGCTTGCCAGAACCCGCACCCAGCTGCGGATGCCGCGGTGGTAGCTGTCGAGGTCGTACTTTTCGTTGGGCGAGTGGATCTGGTCGTCCACATGGGCGAAGCCGATCAACAGGGTATCGAGCCCCAGGATGCGCTTGAAATCGCCGGCCACCGGGATCGAGCCGCCCGAGCCGGTGATGACCGCCTGCTTGCCCCATTCACCCGATAGCCCGGCCAGCGCCTGGCGCAGATGCACGCCGTCCGATGGTACGGTGATGGCCGGCGAGCCGCCATGAGCGTGGAATTTGACCGAGCAGTCCGCCGGGATCATGGCCTCGACATGCTTGCGGAACGCCGCGCGGATCTTGTCGGGCTGCATGCCTGAGACCAGCCGGAACGAGATCTTGGCGCTGGCCTTGGCCGGGATCACGGTCTTGAAGCCGTCGCCGGTATAGCCGCCGATCATGCCGTTGATCTCGCAGGTCGGCCGGGCCCATAGCATTTCGAGCACGGAGCGGTCCTGTTCGCCGGCGGGTATCGAGAGACCCGCTTCGCCCAGGAACCTGGCCTGGTCGAAACCGAGACCCGCCCACTGTGCCTTGAGTTCGGGGCTGATCTCGGCCACGTCGTCGTAAAAGCCTGGCAGGGTCACGCTGCCGTCGGGGGCGCGCAGGCTGGCGATAATCTCTGATAGCAGCTGGTTGGGGTTGCGCGCCGCATTGCCGAACATGCCCGAATGAAGGTCCTTGTCAGCGCAGGTGATCTCGATCTCCTCGGCGACGAGGCCGCGCAGCATGGTGGTGATCGAGGGGGTCTGGCGGTCCCACATGTCGGTGTCGCAGACCAGCGCGATATCGGCGGCGGCCAGTTCGGCGCGGTTGGCCTCCATGAAGGGCGGCAGGTTCT
>CBFGMY010000064.1:0-19088 GCA_965650055.1 uncultured Devosia sp. | reverse complement strand
TGTGCCAGGCGCCGGTGCAGGTCGTGGCCAGCGTGCCATGGGCGGGGCCGGTGCCGCCGCCCAGCATGGTGGTGACGCCACTCATCAGCGCTTCCTCGATCTGCTGGGGCGCGATGAAATGGATATGGGCGTCCATGCCGCCCGCAGTCAGGATGCGGCCTTCACCGGCAATGATTTCGGTCGAGGGGCCGATGATGATGGTGACGCCGGGCTGGGTATCGGGATTGCCCGCCTTGCCGATGGCGTGGATGCGGCCGTCCTTGAGGCCGATATCGGCCTTGTAGATGCCTGATACGTCCACCACGAGTGCGTTGGTGATGACGGTGTCGACCGCGCCTTCGGCCCGCGTGCGCTGGGACTGGCCCATGCCGTCGCGGATGACCTTGCCGCCGCCGAACTTCACCTCTTCGCCATAGATGGTGAAGTCGTTCTCGACCTCGATGAAAAGTTCGGTATCAGCCAGCCGGACGCGATCGCCGGTGGTGGGGCCGTACATGTCGGCATAAGTGGCGCGAGAAATGCGGGCGGGCATGGTTGTCCGTGACTGGCTGGCTTTGGCTCGGGCCGACTTTGTCGCGGTTCACGGGGGCTGGCAAGGTGAGATGGCAAGTTTCGTGTGCCATTTTCACCTGCTGCTCAAAAAAGCGGCAGGCAGCAAATGACGGCGGCAGAGCTATTGGCTTCGTCGCTCGCCGAAGCGGCGGTGTATTGGCCAGGCTAGTTGGCGCGGGCGGTCTTTTCGCGGCGATACACAGCGACCGTGAAGTCGACGATCTGGTCGAGCAAAGCCTCGCCGGCAGCCATCTGCGGATCGGCGCCCTGCGTGCGGGCAATCAGCGAAACGGCCAGAACCTGGATGGCATAAGCGTGCTTGTCGCGGCCTTCGCGGTGGTGCTCGTTGCCCTGGGCCTCGAAGGTCCGCAGCAGGGTGTCATAGGTCTGGGCCTGCATGCCACGCTTGAGGGCCGACCAATCGGCTGCTTTGAGGTCGTCGGCCAGGTCCGAGGCCAGGCTGCCCAGCAGCCACATGGCCTCATTGTCCCTGGAGCCGTTCTCCTGCAAATCCTTGAGCACGGCGACAAAGCGCTGCTTGAAGTCTTCTTCCTTGGTCATGGCTCGATCCAGCAAATGCGATTGGCGCCCTTAGAGCATTTGTGCGCGGGCAATGCCATGCCATTTGCAGGACCGGCGGCGGATGGCGCTACAGGGACCCCATGACCTGCTGGCGGAAGCCGAAGACCACCCGATCGCCGGCCAGTGGGATCAACCGGACTTCGCGCGCCTGGCCCGGCTCGAAACGCACCGCCGTGCCGGCGGCGATGTCGAGCCGCATGCCGCGCGCCTGCTCCCGGTCGAAGCGCAGGCCCGCATTGGCCTCGAAGAAGTGGTAGTGCGAGCCGACCTGGATCGGGCGATCGCCGGTATTGGCCACTTCGATGGTGATCTGGGGAGCGCCGACATTGAGCTCGATATCGCCGGCCTTGGGAATGACTTCGCCTGGAATCATGATGTTGCTACCGGATCGGTTGGTGGACGGTGACGAGCTTGGTGCCGTCGGGGAAGGTGGCCTCGACCTGCACATCGTGGATCATCTCGGCGATGCCGTCCATGACCTGGGCGCGGCTGATGACATGGGCCCCCGCTTCCATCAGCTCGGCCACCGGGCGCCCGTCGCGGGCACCCTCGACCACGAAATCAGTAATCAGCGCAATGGCTTCGGGATGATTGAGCTTGACGCCGCGCTCGAGGCGCTTGCGGGCCACGACGGCCGCCATTGATATCAGCAGTTTGTCTTTTTCGCGCGGCGTAAGGTTCATGGTCGGATCCTAGAGGTGCCAGAGACGGGGCAGCGAACCAGCCCCGGATAGTTCGGATAGAATTGGAACGACGAGCCGTCGCAAGGCAAGCCCGGTTTGCGCCAGGGCGCGGACGACCAGACGCTCGCCATTGGCGCTGGCGGCGATGCGGCCATCCGCCGGCAAGAGCTTGCGCAGGCGCGCCAGCGTGGCGGCGCATTGATCGGCGGACGGAGCCACGTGCACCACCGAGGCGAAGGCGCGGCACCCCGACAGCAGCGACAGGCCGTTGCGTTCGGGCGAGGTGCCATCGAGACGCGTTGCCTCCGCATGGATCAGCCGACCGTTGCGACGGATGCGCCAGTTATCGGTCAACCGGGCATCCAGCGCCGCTTCGCCCATGGCGTCGCGCCCGAGCAGGATAGCCTCGATGGCGGTGAGGCTCGATCCCTCGCCCAGGTCGATCTCGATGCGGCGGTCGAGCTGGCTGGCCGCGAAAAGGATAGTTTCCTGGGGCAGCCAATCGAGATGGGCGCCCGCACCGACATGGAGCCGGGTTTCGACCGAGGCGGGACCACCGATGGAGCGATAGATACGCTCGCAGGCCTGAGTGGTCAGCACCATGTGGCCACCGGGCGCCAGGTCTGCCGACCATTGCATGCGGTCGCCGCCGGTCAACCCGCCCGCCGTATTGATCAGCACGGCTTCGAGAGCGTTCGAATGGGTGTTGGGCAGCCGGATTTTGGCGCAGCCGTCCTGATAGAGCGTGGCCAGGCGGGTCGCGCCGGCGCGCTGCTGGGTGCCAATGCGCCCCGCGCCACGGGCGCGCTGCATGACTTGCCCAGGGGCATGACTTGCTGTTCTGACGAGATTTTCGGCAACGATTGTCACGGCGCAGCGTTTCCTAGGCGAGCAGGCGCTCATTCATTAAGACATTATAGAAGGCTATTAAAATGCACATCAAAACCATTGTTTCTGCTGTCGCCCTTTCTGCTGCCGTTGCCTTTGGGGGCGTGACCTACGCCCAGGACGCTGCACTCCCCACCTCGATCGGCGAGCAGCAGCTGAGCGAAGCTGATGCCCAGCGCGTCAAGACCCATTGCGAAGACCTGCAGAACGCTGCCGGCCAAGCCGCTGACTCGGCCACCGATGACGCCGAAAACGACGCCAATACCGCGATGACCAGCGAAGAATCCGAGGGTACCGAAGGCGATGAAGCCGCTGCCGGTGCTGTCGACATGGACCTGATCACCGTCGAGGCATGCCTGGAAGCGGGCTTTATCACGGCTCCGTAATCTCGGTACTTCATGAGTTACACGCGCCCGGCTTCGGCCGGGCGTTTTTTGTTGTCTAGACCATCAGGTGGCGGCGGACGTCTGGCAAATCGAGGTCGCTGGCCGGACCGGAATGCCGGATCTCACCGCGATCCATCACGTAGATGTCGTCGGCGATTTCGCGGCAGAAATCGAGGAACTGCTCCACCAGCAGGATGGTCATGCCCTTCTCGTCGCGCAGGAATTGCAGGGCGCGGCCGATATCCTTGATGATGGAGGGTTGGATGCCCTCGGTGGGCTCGTCCAGCACCAGGACCTTGGGGCGAGTAACCAGCGCGCGGCCGATGGCGAGCTGCTGCTGCTGGCCTCCCGAGAGGTCCCCGCCGCGCCGGCCCAGCATGGATTTGAGCACCGGAAACAGCTCGAAGATATAGGGCGGGATGTTCTTGTCGGCGCGGGGCAGGCCGGCATAGCCGGTTTCGAGGTTTTCCTTGACTGTCAGCAGCGGGAAGATCTCCCGGCCCTGGGGGACGTAGCCGATGCCCATGCGGGCGCGTTTGTAGGGCGGCGACTTGCGCAGGACCTCGTCGCCGAACTTGATTTCACCTGCCGTGATGTTGTTGACGCCCGTAATGGCGCGCAGGGTCGAGGATTTGCCGACTCCATTGCGGCCGAGGACGGCGGTGATGCGGCCGGGCTGGCAGGTGATGGAGACCGATTTCAGCGCTTGGGCGGCGCCGTAATGCAGATCGATGGCGTCAATGGACAGGGCAGTACTCATCTCCCCAAATACCTTTCGATGACGACCGGATTGGCGCTGACCTGGTCGAGCGTGCCTTCGGCCAGCACGGCGCCTTCGGCCAGGCACGTGACGCGGGAGCCGAGTTCGCGGACGAAGCTCATGTCGTGCTCGACGACGACGACGGAGCGCGTCCTGGCGATGTCCTTGAGCAGCTTGGCGGTTTCGACGGTTTCGGCATCGGTCATGCCGGCGACGGGCTCGTCGACCAGCAGCAGTTTCGGGTCTTGCGCCAGCAGCATGCCGATTTCGAGCCACTGCTTCTGGCCATGGCTCAGATTGGCGGCGTAGTCGTCCTTGCGGGCGAGGAGGCGCACGGTTTCCAGGATTTCGGTGATGCGGGCGATGTCGGCGGCGTCGGCGGTGTAGAACAGGGTGGCGAAGACGCCGCGCGGCTTTTTCAGGGCCATCTCGATATTGTCCCAGACGGTGTGGGACTCGAACACCGTTGGCTTCTGGAACTTGCGGCCGATGCCCAGATTGGCGATGGCGGCTTCGTCCAGCCTGGTGAGGTCGGTGCGTCCATTGAACAGCACTTGGCCGTCATCGGGCCGGGTCTTGCCGGTGATAATGTCCATCATGGTGGTCTTGCCGGCGCCGTTGGGACCGATAATGGCCAGCATTTCGGCGGGATGGACGATGATGGAGAGGTTGTTGATGGCCTTGAACCCGTCGAAGGCGACCGAGACGCCATCGAGATAGAGCATGGTGCCCAGCTTTTCCTTGGCTTCGGACATGTCTACTCCGCCGGATTGGGTTGGGGATCGACGCCAGCCTCGACCTGCTTGGGCGTCGGGTCGCCGCGATCGTGCTGCTCGCGCCTGGTTGTTGCGGCGCGATACTGGCCGATGAGGCCGACAATGCCCTTGGGCAGGAAAAGCGTGGTGACGACGAAGAGGGCGCCCAGGGCAAAGAGCCAGTATTCGGGGAAGGCGCCGGTGAAGTAGGACTTGCCGACATTGACCAGGATGCCGCCGATGATCGGCCCGATGATCGTGCCGCGGCCGCCGACGGCAGTCCAGATGACCACTTCGATGGAATTGGCTGGGTCGAACTCGGATGGGTTGATGATGCCGACCTGCGGCACGTAGAGCGCCCCGGCAATGCCGGCGATGATGGCCGAGACGACAAAGGCGAAGAGTTTCACATATTCGACGCGGTAGCCGATGAAGCGGGTGCGGCTTTCCGCATCGCGCACGGCGACCATGACCTTGCCGAGCTTGGAATTGACGATCATCGAGCAGGCGAGGACAGCCAGCGCCAGGGCGATGGCCGAGGCGGCGAAGAGGGCCGCGCGGGTGGAGCCGGCCTGCACAGGGGTGCCCAGGATGTCCTTGAAGTCGGTCAGTCCGTTATTGCCGCCAAAGCCCATGTCGTTGCGGAAGAAGGCCAGCAGCAGGGCATAGGTCATCGCCTGCGTGATGATGGACAGATAGACGCCGGTGACGCGGCTGCGGAAGGCGAGGAAGCCGAAGACAAAGGCGAGGAGACCAGGGACGAGGACCACCATCAACATGGCGATCCAGAAATTGTCCATGCCGTACCAGTACCAGGGCAGCTCTTTCCAGTTCAGGAAGACCATGAAATCGGGCAGGGTCGGGTTGGCATAGACGCCCCGCGTGCCGATCTGGCGCATGAGATACATGCCCATGGCATAGCCACCGATGGCAAAGAACGCGCCGTGGCCGAGCGAGAGAATGCCGCAATAGCCCCAGACCAGGTCGAGCGCGAGCGCGAGCATGGCGTAGGTCAGGTACTTGCCGAACAGCGGGATGACATAGTTGGGCAGGCGGAGCGGATGACCCGCCGGGAGCAGCAGGTTGGACGCCGGCACGGCGATGGCCACCACCAGCAGGATGGCGACGATCCAGATGGCCTTGCGGTCGAGAGCGCGGAAGAGGGCCTGGGTGATCATGCTTCGATCGAGCGTCCCTTGAGCGCGAAGAGGCCGCGGGGACGGCGCTGAATGAAGAGGATGATGAGGACGAGAATGATGATCTTGCCCAGCACGGCGCCGGCATAGGGCTCGATGAACTTGTTGGCGATGCCCAGCGTCAGCGCGCCGACAAAGGTGCCCCATAGATTGCCGACGCCACCGAAGACCACGACCATGAAGCTGTCGATGATGTAGCCTTGCCCCAGATTGGGCGAGACGTTGCCGATCTGGCTGAGGGCGACGCCGGCCAGGCCGGCAATGCCGGAACCCAGGCCGAAGGTCATGGCATCGACGAGCGGGGTGCGGATGCCCATTGCTGAGGCCATGCGGCGGTTCTGGGTGACGGCACGCATGTGGAGACCAATAGCGGTGTATTTCAGCACCAGCAGCAGGGCCACGAAGACCATCAGCGCGAAGATGACGATGTAGAAGCGGTTCCAGGTGATGGCCAGGCCGCCCAGCTCGAACGATCCCGACATCCAGCTTGGATTGCCGACTTCGCGGATATTGGCGGTGAAGACGCGCTGCACCGCCTGCTGGATGATCAGGGACAGGCCCCAGGTGGCCAGCAGCGTCTCCAGCGGCCGGCCATAGAGGAAGCGGATAATGCCGCGCTCGATAGCGACGCCGACCAGGCCCGTGAACAGGAAGGCGAGGGGCAGGGCGATGGCGAGGGACCAGTCAAAGAGGCCCGGATAGTTCTGGCGGATGACCTCCTGCACCACAAAGGTGGTGTAGGCGCCCAGCATCACCATTTCGCCATGCGCCATGTTGATGACGCCCATGACCCCGAAGGTGATGGCAAGGCCAATGGCGGCCAGCAACAGCACTGAACCCAGCGAGACGCCGAACCAGATATTCTGCGCCACGTCCCAGACGGCGCGATCGCGCGCCAGGCCGTCGATGGCGGACTGGATGAGGGGCTTGACCGCTTCGGGGGCGGTGTTGAGCGCCGTCGTCAGGGCGTTGAGGGCGTCGCGCCCACCGATGGCCTGGACTACGGGGACGGCGGCCTGCCAATCCTCGATCGCGGCGTCGGGGGTCTTGAGGATGATTGCGGCACGCGCCTGTTCCATGACGCGTTTGATGCCGACATCGGTTTCGGCCGTGATGGCGCTGTCAAGCAGTTCAAGCTGGGCAGGATCGGCGTCGCGCAGAACGGATTGGGCGGCAAAGAGACGGACGCCACTGTCCTGGCTGAGCAGGGTCATCTGGCCGATCGCGGTGCGCAGCGCGCGGCGCAGGCCGTTGTTGACCTTGACCTTTTCGAGGCCATCTTCGGCGAGATCGGGCAAGGCAGCGCCGGTAACGGGGTCGGAGATATCGCCCTTGCCACCCGACGAGGCGGTGAAGACGACCTTGCCGGTCGCTTCATCGAAATAGAGTTCGCCTTCGAGCAGGGTTTCGAGGACCGGAACGACGCGTTGATCGCCGGTGGCGGCAAGGGTGCCGATGGCGGCCTCGCGGTCCTTGAAATTGCCAGGCGCCAGCGCGTCGACGAGGACGGACAGGTCGGCATCGGCGGTCTGGGCGTGAGCCGGGAGGGTCAGAAGGACGGTGCCAAGAACCATCATCAACGCAACGATGTGGCGGAGAAATTTCATGGCGGCCCCGATCTGACACCGTGGATTTGAGAGCGCGGTGGACGAGGGCGGCGGACCGCCCCCGTCGTTGTCGACTATTGGGCGGTGGCTACGTCGCCGCCGCAGGTCTTGGTTTCGGTGTTGTAATTGCCGCAGTTGATCGGGGCGGTCCAATCGGCCTCGAGCATCTTGGATTCGGGCAGGAAGTCGGTCCAGGCGTCGCCGGGCACTTCTTCTTCGGTTTCCCACACGACGTCGAACTGGCCGTCGGCCTGGATCTCGCCGATCAGCACCGGCTTGGTAATGTGGTGGTTCGGCAGGACCTTGGCGATGCCGCCAGTCAGGTTCGGCGTTTCAAGGCCGATGATGGCGTCGAGCACGGCGTCGGTGTCGGTGGTGCCGGCCTTTTCGACAGCGGCAACCCAGAGGTGGAAGCCGATGACGGTCGCTTCCATCGGGTCATTGGTGACCTTTTCCGGGTTGTTCATGAACGTCCGCCAGGCCGAGATGAACGCCTCGTTTTCCGGCGTATCGACGGACTGGAAGTAGTTCCAGGCGGCCAGGTGACCGACCAGCGGCGTGGTATCGAAGCCGGCGAGTTCTTCTTCGCCGACCGAGAAGGCCACGACCGGGATGTCCTCGGCCTTGATGCCCTGGTTGGCGAGTTCCTTGTAGAACGGCACGTTGGCGTCGCCGTTGATGGTCGAGACGACGGCGGTCTTCTTACCGGTCGAGCCGAAGGTCTTGATGTCGGAGACGATGGTCTGCCAATCGGAATGACCGAAGGGCGTGTAGTTGATCATGATGTCTTCTTTGGCGACACCCTTGTCCATGAGGTATTGCTCAAGGATCTTGTTGGTGGTCTGCGGATAGACATAGTCGGTGCCGGCGAGAACCCAGCGCTCGACGCCTTCATTTTCCATCAGGTAGTCGACGGCCGGGATGGCCTGCTGGTTGGGAGCAGCGCCAGTGTAGAACACGTTGCGCTGGCTCTCTTCGCCTTCGTACTGCACGGGGTAGAAGAGGATCGAGTTCAGTTCCTCGAACACCGGCAGGACCGACTTGCGCGAGGAGGAGGTCCAGCAGCCGAACACGGCGGCGACACCGTCGACTTCGATCAGCTCACGCGCCTTCTCGGCAAAGAGCGGCCAGTCGGAAGCCGGGTCGACGACCACAGCTTCAAGCTGCTTGCCCAGGAGGCCGCCCTTCTTGTTCTGCTCGTCGATCAGGAACAGCATGGTGTCCTTGAGCGTCGTTTCGGAAATGGCCATCGTGCCCGACAGCGAATGCAGCACGCCGACCTTGATGGTCTCGTCCTGGGCGACTGCCGGAACGGCAACCGCACTCATAGTCATAGCCACGCCCAGCCCCAGCCCCGCAATCGCGCGGTTTACTACTGTCATGTTTACCTCCGACAGATGTGTGTTTGCACCGTCGGAGGAATTGCAAAGGCCGTGCCAGCACTTGTTGGGCAGGACTAGAGCGTTGATTCAATTCAAATTTGACCCGTGGGCACGAAGAATAATGTCGCTTAACTCGTTGCGCACGGAAGGTTCGGTGCCTGTTCTTTGTGCGGGCACATTTGCGGGTGATGAATTTTCAGGCAGTTGCTTGAATGGCGCACAAATCGCCTGCCCGAAAATCGGGCGGCGGGGTGACCTGAGCCCGCGCTTGAGCTAGACTTGAATCACCGAAGATCGACTTCGGCAGAGGTCGTTTGCACCAACTACCTCGGCCCCGCGCCCTCGGGCGTGGGGCTTATTGGTTCAGGCTAATGCGCGGGCGCCAGTTGCGCCAGCACGGTGCCGTTTCCCAGCAGCCGCAGGTCGCCGTCGACGAGGGCGTAGGCGTCCGTCGCGTCCAGGGCAGCAAAAAAGGCCTGCTCCTGATCAAGGCCGTCACACGCCATCATCGTCGAAAAAACCTGGCTGATGTCGATGCCATCAGGCGTCTGGGCAAGATCGCCACCATAGGTGTTGCACCCGCCGTTGCCGCCAACACTGTCTGCCGAAATGATCAGCGTCGAGCCGACATTGGGAGCCACCGGCTGGCCATCGAGCTGGGTCAGGCGCCAGCTTGTTCCCACCAGATCAGCCAGCCCGCCGCCGTCGGCAAAGGCCGGAGTCGACAGCAAGGCAAGTGTAGCGGCGGTCAGCAGGCTTCGGGGCAGCATGGTGGCGTCTCCTGATTTCCCACGAGGTTGCCACGCGAAATGTGGCGGATTTCACGGGGCGCGATCACAGATCACGATCAGGGGAACTCTTCATGCTCAGCCTCGTTGTTCGAGCGAAGCCGGCTGCCGAAAGGCGCTGGACCGAGTTTGATGCCACTTCTCTCAGGCATCAGCGATCGGCGGACTGCTGCAGAGGCTGACGCTCCTCTGTGGTGTCTCCGGTGGGGGCGCGAAACTTCGGTTTCGCGCCCTTTTTACGTGCTAGTCCGCCAGCGCGGCCTCGAGCGCGACGACCTCGTAACCCTGGGCCTGGGCTACGGGGGCGCAGGTCACCTTGCCGTTCCAGATGTTGAGACCCGCCCGCAGATGCGGATCGGCGCGCAGCGCCTGCTTCCAACCCAGATTGGCGAGTCTGAGAACGTGGGGCAAAGTGGCGTTGTTGAGCGCATAGGTCGAGGTGCGGGCCACGCCGCCGGGCATATTGGCCACGCAATAATGCACGATGCCGTCGACCACATAGGTGGGTTCGGCATGGGTGGTGGCGTGTGACGTCTCGAAACAGCCGCCCTGGTCGATGGCCACGTCGACCAGCACGGCGCCCGGTTTCATGGTCGCCAGCATGGCCCTCGTCACCAGCTTGGGCGCGGATGCTCCGGGGATCAGCACGGCGCCGATGACCAGATCGGCATTGGCGACCGCCTCGGCAATGGTGGCCTTGTTGGAGTAGAGGACGCGAGCCCGGGCGCCGAAATGGCTGGACAGCCGTTCGAGCGCCAGTGGGCTGCGGTCAAGAATGGTGACGTCGGCGGAGAGCCCTACGGCGTTTTCGGCCGCGTGGAAGCCAACCACGCCACCGCCGAGAATAGCCACCTTGCCCGGCTGCACGCCGGGCACACCGCCGAGCAGCACGCCGCGGCCACCATGGGCCTTTTCGAGGGCGGTAGCGCCCGCCTGGATCGCCATGCGGCCGGCGACCTGGCTCATCGGCTTGAGCAGGGGCAGGGCGCCCGCAGCGTCGGTGACAGTTTCATAGGCAATGCAGGTGGCGCCGGAAGCCAGCAGATCGCGCGTCTGGTCGGGATCGGGCGCGAGATGGAGGTAGGTGAAGAGCACCTGATCCCGGCGCAACATGGCGCGTTCAGCAGGCTGCGGCTCCTTGACCTTGACGATCATGTCGGCCGCATCGAACACCACCCGCGCGTCGTTGGCGATTTCCGCGCCGGCGTCGCGATAATCATTGTCGCTGTCGCCGATACCCGCTCCTGCCTGGGTTTCGACCATGACGCGATGTCCCATATGGGTCAGCTCTGCCACGCTCTCGGGCGTCAGGCCGACCCGGTATTCATGGTTTTTGATTTCTCTTGGTACGCCGATCAGCATTTCGTTCCTCCCGAAGCTTGTGAGGCACAGCAGATCAAACAGGGGGCGAAAAGTGCTTGCATTTTGCAGGCCGATACCGCTGAAATTCGAATGACATTCGAAGCTATGGGTAAAAAGCGCAATGGCGTTGCAAGTTGATGCAGTGGATCGCAAACTGCTGCGGGTACTGCAGGAGGATAGCCGCAAGAGCGTGCAGGATCTTGGGGAGGCTGTTGGCCTATCGGCCTCGGCCTGTCATCGGCGCTTGAAGGCACTGGAGGAGCGGGGATTGATCGAGGGCTATCGCGCCATCCTGAGTGCCCAGCGGCTGGGCTATTCGATGCAGTTTTTCATCGAGGTCGGACTGACCAGCCAGAGCGAGGCGGCGCTCGATGCGTTCGAGGCCGCCGTGCAGGACATACCCGAGGTGCTCGAATGCCACCTGATGGCTGGGCAATCGGACTATATCCTGCGGGTGATCTGCCAGGATCACGAGGATTTCGAGCGGCTGCATCGGCGGCTCAGCGCGCGGCTGCCCGGGGTGGCGCGCATCCATTCCAATATGAGCATTCGCACGGTCAAGGTGCGGACAGGACTGCCGATCTAGACAGCGTCTGCTGCTTCAGCAGACCTCATCCTGAGCCCGTCGAAGGACGAGGTCGTGGCACTCGTGCCTCCACTCGCTCGACCTCGCGGTTCGACAGGCTCACCATGAGGTCTTGGCTATCTCGCGGTCGCCTAAAGGTCGACGGTCAGGTTCAGTCGGTCGAGCACGGCGTGGTCGGCGGGATCGACCATGCCGACCAGGAAGCGGGTGACGACGCGGCGCGAATCCGGCGGCAGGGCGGCAATGGCCGCGGTGATGCGGCTGGCTTGCGTGGCCGAGAGGGTGGCGAAGAACTGCCGGCCCTTGTCGGTGGCGTGCAGCAGGCGCTGGCGGCGGTCGGCGTGGCCGGTCTTCTGCTCGATATAGCCGTTGTCGATCAGCTGTCGCAGCACGCGCGCCAGGCTCTGCTTGGTGATCTTGAGGATGTCGAGCAGGTCGGCGACCGGCATGCCGGGCCGCAGATTGACGAAATAGAGCACGCGGTGATGGGCGCGGCCGAAGCCCTGGCGCTCGAGCAGCGCATCGGCATCGCCGGTGAAATCGCGGTAGGCAAAGAAGAACAGACCCATGATGTCGAGGGGCAGCGCCTCGCCGCCCGGCGGGGCGGAATTTATGTCAGCTATGTTGACATTTTTTTGGGTAACTGCCATTGTCTTTCCATCAGGACGCCGCTCCGTCTTATCCTCCAGCCTTTGTGGTTTGCCAAGGCCTTGGGCCTGAGGCATGATCGGCGCCAAACCGCGACCGCCGCAGAGCGGCGCACAGAAATACTCGGGAGAGGGATCATGGCAGGCGTGCCCATGGACCAGCGCGAAGGCTGGATCTGGTTTGATGGCGAATTCAAACCGTGGAAAGACGCGAAGATTCACGTGCTGACGCACGGGCTGCACTATGCCAGCTCGGTGTTCGAGGGTGAGCGCGCCTATGGCGGCGAAATCTTCAAGTCGCGCGAGCACACCGAACGGCTGATCCGCTCGGGCAAGACGCTGGATTTCACCATTCCGTGGTCGGTCGAGCAGATCGAAGAAGCCAAGCGTGAAGTGCTGGCCAAGAATGGCCTGGTCGACGCCTATATCCGTCCCGTCGCCTGGCGCGGTTCGGAAGAGCTGAGCGTGCCGGCGCGCAACAATACGGTGCACCTGGCGATCGCAGCCTGGGTGTGGCCGAGCTATTTCTCGGTCGAGGAAAAGCTCAAGGGCATCCGGCTCGAATGGAGCAAGTGGAAGCGCCCGTCGCCGGAAACCATTCCGTCTTCGGCCAAGGCCGCGGGTCTCTACATGATCTGCACGCTTTCCAAGGATGCGGCCATGGCCAATGGCTATTCCGACTCCATGATGCTGGACTATCGCGGCTACGTGGCGGAAGCCACCGGCGCCAACGTGTTCTTCATCAAGGGCAAGGACATCACCACGCCGACCCCGGACTGCTTCCTCAACGGCATCACCCGTCAGACGCTGATCGAGCTGGCCAAGCGTAATGGGTATACGGTGACCGAGCGTCACATCATGCCTGAAGAACTGAGCCAATTCGACGAGTGCTTCCTGACTGGTACGGCCGCCGAGGTTACACCCGTCAGCGAGATCGGGGATTACAAATTCAAGCCCGCCGAAGGCTGTCGCACGCTGATCGACGCCTATGCGGCTGAAGTCCAGCCCAAGCGGGTCGCCGCGGAATAAGCGGAATCAGATTGTGAAAAAGCCGGGCCAAGTGCCCGGCTTTTTTGTTTGTTTGGTGCCACGCCCTCGTGGTTCGACAAGCTCACCATGAGAGCCACTGGATGCCCATCGAAGGTTCAAACCAACTCGATCGTCACCCTCGGGCTTGACCCGAGGGCTCTTCACTTTGCCGCGGGTTCGGCAAGTACAGTGCCCTCGGGTCAAGCCCTGACGTGACGTGCGGTGAGTGGGACGACATGTGTGGTCACTCCCAGCGCGCCTTGGCCGTGTCGTCTTCGGGCTTGGCCTCTACCCAATGGGTGCCGTGAGGGCCGGTTTCCTGCTTCCAGAATGGGGCGTCGGTCTTGAGGTAGTCCATCAGGAATTCGGCACCCTTGAAGGCCGCGTCGCGGTGGGGTGACAGGGTCATGACCTGGACGATGGGCTCGCCGGGGGCGAGGGTGCCGTAGCGGTGGATGACTGTCGCGGCGAGCAGGCCGAAGCGGGCGGTGGCCTCGGCGACAATTGAGGTGAGCTGGTTGATGGCCAGCTCAGGATAGCATTCGAGCGTCAGGGCGGTGATCGGGTCGTCAGCCTTGCTGCGCACGACGCCGGTGAAGGTGGCGGCGGCACCGGCGCCGTTGCTGGCCGCGAGGAAGGCGTTGAGCTCGGCGCCGGGGTCGAAACTCTCGGTCTGGACGCGCACGTTCATGTCAGCCGCCGGTCATGGGCGGGAAGAGGGCGATGACGCTGGCGCCGGCAATGGGGGCGGCGTGGGTAACCAACTTGGCGTCGACGGCCGCCTTGATGAGCGCACGCTTCTCGACGGCATGGGCGAAGGCCTCGTCGCGACCGGCCAGCCAATCGATGAGATCGGCGACGGTTGCCACCTCAGGAGGGGGCGACACCTCTTCCTCGCCGCGGTTGAGGCGTTCGCGCAGCCAGGCGAAGTAGAGGATCTTCATTTCTGGTCTTCGACGAGATGTGGCCAGCTGGCGCGGAGATACTGGAAACCAGTCCACAGCGTGAGCGCCCCCGCAACCCAGAGCAGGATGTCGCTGACCAGGCCGAAGCCGGGGACTATTTTCTCGAGGAGGACTGCGGCCAGCGCGACCAGCTGGATCGTGGTCTTCCACTTGGCCAGCCAGCTGACGGGCAACACCACCGTGATATTGCCGAGGAACTCCCGCAGGCCGGGAATGAAGAATTCACGGAACAGGATGGCGCAGGCGGGGATCATGTCCCGGCCCGAGAAGCTGCCGTCCCAGGCCAGGGCGGCGATCAGGATGCCCACCAGCAGCTTGTCGGCAATGGGGTCGAGCATGCGGCCGAGCGGCGAATACTGGTTCCAGGCGCGGGCCAGATAGCCATCGAGCCAATCGCTGGCGGCGGCGATGACGTAGATGATGAGCGCCACGAGCCGCAGAATGATATCGCCCTGCATCACCAGCGCGACGATCGGAATGATCGCCAGGATGCGGGCGATGGTGATGAGGTTTGGAACGAGCAGCAAAGGGTTCTTGGCCATGGGTGGACAGAACAGGAAGATACGTCCCCGGGTCAAGCCCGGGGACAACTTCGTTACGCCACCTGCTGATTGGTGACCGCCCGGCGCTGCGTCACGGCTTCGGCCAGGGCTTCCAGTGCCGCGACCGTGGTGTCCCAATCAATGCAGCCATCGGTGATGGACTGGCCATAGACCAGCTCGCGGCCTTCGACGAGGTCCTGCCGCCCGGCGACTAGGTTGGATTCGACCATCACACCGATGATACGGCGATCGCCGGACGCCATCTGGGCGCCGATATCGGCGAGGACCAATGGTTGGTTTTCCGGGTTCTTGGACGAGTTGGCGTGGCTGGCGTCGATCATGATGGTCGGCGGGAGGCCGGCCTTCTCGGCGGCGGCCGCGGCGGCGTCGACGCTTGCGGCGTCGTAGTTGGTGGTTTTGCCGCCGCGCAGGATGATGTGGCAATCCTCATTGCCCGTGGTGGCGGCGATGGCGGAGCGGCCATCCTTGGTCACGGCCAGGAAATGGTGGGGCTGGCTGGCCGAACTTACGGCGTCGAGAGCGATCTTGACGTTGCCATCGGTGCCATTCTTGAAGCCGACCGGGCAGGACAGGCCTGAGGCCAGCTCGCGATGGATCTGGCTTTCGGTGGTGCGGGCGCCGATGGCAGCCCAGCTGACGAGGTCGGCAATGTATTGCGGCGTCGTCATGTCGAGGAATTCGCAGGCGGCGGGCAGGCCGAGATTGGCGACATCGAGCAGCAGCGCGCGGGCCGTGTGGAGACCCGCATCGATGTCGAAGCTGCCATCGAGGTTGGGATCGTTGATCAGGCCCTTCCAGCCGACCGTGGTGCGGGGCTTTTCGAAATAGACGCGCATGATGATCTCGAGCCGGTCGCCCAGGGACTCGCGCAGCGCAACCAGGCGCTTCGCGTAATCCAGCGCCGCGGCGGGATCGTGAATGGAGCAGGGGCCGACGACGACGGCAACGCGGTCGTCAGTGCCGGCAAGGATGTTGTGGAAAGCGTGGCGGGCGCTCAGGACAGTGCGAGTGGCGGCGTCGGTGCGCGGATGCTGGCGCATGACCTCGATCGGCGTGGTCAGCGGCTTTATCGCGGTGATGCGAAGGTCGTCGGTGGATTTGAGCACTTGGTAGTCTCCTCGGAACTCTTGAATTCTGGGGAGGCGGCCAACAAAAAAGCCGCCTCGGATGGGGGCGGCTGGCTTCGGGTTTGGTCGTATCTTTGTGAGATCAGATCAAGCGCGCGGTAGCCTCCGCCGGGAGCGGATAGCTAAACCAAAACGAATAAGCGGCGGCAGAACGGATCATGGCGTGATGTGTAGCGCGGGAATTCGCGGTTTGTCGAGTCCGACTTTTGGGCGAACGAATGCGCCGCCTGAAATGCGGTTATCGTGTCGTCCGTTCGCTCTGGGAGACGCCAAGGGGCGCTCTGGGAGACGCCAAGGGGCGCTCTGGGAGACGCCAAGGGGCGCTCCAGGAGACGCCAGGGGCGACCTGGGAGCGATGGTGGCGAGGCGCCTGCCTCGAAAGGGTAGAGTGGAAGTGAGACCGGTGCCTCGCCACCATGCCGGGATTTTGCGCACACGCATTGAGCGGCCACCCATCATTGTGGGGTTGAGACCGGCAATGCAGGCAAGGCTGTGACGCCCCGCAAACCCCGCACTGCCGTTCCGGCTGGTGGTCAGCATCCATGCGGGAGAATGGCGACCCATCCTCCCCGGCTGTCGTTCCCGCCGGTCACTCGTCATGATCGCGCTCTGGCGGGGCGATGGCGGGAGAATACCGGAGGTTTTGCGGGCGGGGATAAGTTTGCTGGAGAAGGAAGAATGCCCCCTCCTAGCCTCCCTCTGAAAAGGGGGCGGAATCCGCGCGGTGGGGGAGGCTGGATTGTGCCACAAACTGGATCGGCCGCTCCATCTACAGCCAGCCGCTCTTGCGCAGGCGGTAGTAGAGCGTGCCGCAGATGGTGGCGACTGATGTGAGGATGGCCAGGTAGCCATATTGCCATTTGAGTTCGGGCATGAATTCGAAATTCATCCCGTAAATGCCGGCAACGGCGGTGGGCACGGCGAGGATGGCGGCCCAGGCGGCTAGGCGGCGAGAAATGTGGGTCTGCTGCACCTGGCCGGCCATCATCGATGCTTCGAAGGCGAAGGCCAGCACTTCGCGCAGCGCGTCGATCTCGTCCTGAACGCGGTGAATGTGGTCGGTGACGTCGCGGAATAGGGGCTGCATGGTGGCTTCGATGGGGCGAACCTCGACACGCTGAATGCGGCGACAGACATCGACCAGGGCAGAGGCGGCGTTGCGCAGGCGGAGCAGGTCGCGGCGCAGCATGTAGAGCCGTTGTACCTCGGACTGCTGCAGTTCGCCGAACACCTTGTCCTCGATGGCTTCGACCTCGGTATTCATGGTTTCGAGGACGGGCATGTAGTTGTCGACGATAAAGTCGAGCAGCGCATAGAGGATGTAGTCCTCGCCGTGGGACAAGACCGACGGGCAGGATTCAGCGCGCTGGCGCACCGGGGCATAAGACGTCGAGGCGCCGTGGCGGACCGAGACGATGTAGCCGCGGCCGATGAAGATATGGGTTTCGCCAAAGCTGATGCGGCCTTCGAGCATGTGCGCGGTGCGGGCGACGATGAAGACGCAATCGCCGTATTGTTCGAGCTTGGGGCGCTGGTGCGGCTGGGCGGCGTCCTCGATGGCCAGATCGTGGAGGCCGAATTCGCGCTGGACGCGAGCCAAGAGGTCGGTGCTGGGTTCGAGGAGGCCGATCCAGACGACGTGGCCGGGGCGCTTGCGCCACTCGCCGGCGCCATCGATGCCGATATCGGCGAGACGCTGGCCGCCGGCATAGACGCTGGCGGCGACGACACCGGGTTCGAGCGGGAGTTTTTCTTCGACTGGAACAGCGTGCAGCATGATGGGCCTCCTACACGAGGAGGGATGCTACGCCTGTTGGGTTAAGGAGAACAGAGCGGGGTAAGAGCTTCGCTACCAACCATTGAACGTCACCCTCGGGCTTGACCCGAGGGCGTTATACTTCCTGAACGCCGCAAGTGAAGAGCCCTCGGGTCAAGCCCGAGGGTGACGGCCGGTGGGATGGGAAGCGCAGGCGCCCGAGCCCATACGCGCGCTATTCCACGCGATTAAAATGATCGTAGATCAGCTGGGCCATGGCGCTGGAAATGGTGGGGACCGATTGCAGGTCGGCGAGGCTGGCGCGGCCGACGGCCTTGGCGGAGCCAAAGTGGTTGAGCAGCGCGCGCTTGCGGGTGGGGCCGATGCCTTCGATCTCGTCGAGCGGGTTCTTGACCGCGGCCTTGTTGCGCTTGGCGCGGTGGGTGCCGATGGCGAAGCGGTGGGCTTCGTCGCGCAGGCGCTGGACATAGTAGAGGACCGGATCGCGATGCGGCAGCATGAAGGCCTCGCGGCCCTCCATGAAGAATTTCTCGCGGCCGGCATCGCGCTCCTCGCCCTTGGCGATGCCGATGAAGGTCACTTCCTTGGGGAGATTGAGTTCGGCGATGACGCCGCGCACCGCGCTCATCTGGCCGGCGCCGCCGTCGATGAAGACGACATCGGGCCAATCGGGCATGCCGCTGCTCTCGTCCTCGGCGTCATCAGCGCTTTCATTGGCCAGGCGGGTGAAGCGGCGGGTCAGCACTTCGCGCATCATGCCGAAGTCGTCGCCGGCGACGATATCGGATTTGATGTTGAAGGTGCGGTAGTGCTTCTTGGAGAAGCCTTCCTCTCCCGCCACGACCATGGCGCCAACCATGTTGGTGCCTGAAATATGCGAGTTGTCGTAGGTCTCGATACGGCGGGGCACGTCGTCGAGGCCGAAGGTTTCGGCGACGCCCTCGAGCAGTGCGCGATTGGTGGCGCCTTCGGCGAGCTGGCGGCCAAGGGCCTCGCGCGCATTGTTGAGGGCGTGGTTGACCAGGTCGCGCTTTTCGCCACGCTTGGGCTGTTCGATATAGACACGACGGCCGGCGCGGGTGGAGAGCGCCTCTTCCATAAGTGCCGGTTCGGACAGTTCGTGGCTGATGAGAACGAGCCGCGCCGGGGTGCGGTTTTCGTAGAACTGGCCGATAAACGCTTCAAGCACCTCGGCGTCCGAGAGGCTGGCATCGGCGCGTGGGCGATAGGGATAGTTGCCCCAGTTCTGGAAGGCGCGGAAGAAGAAGACCTGTACGCAGAACTGGCCGCCCTCGTGGTGGATGGCGAAGACGTCGGCTTCTTCCACCGTCTTGGCGGTGGCGTCGCCCTGCGACTGGATCAGGGCCAAGGCAGAGAGGCGATCGCGGATCAGGGCAGCGCGCTCGAAATCGAGCTGTTCGGCGGCCTGGTTCATGTCGCGCTGCAGGTGGTC
>CBFGMY010000063.1:0-19096 GCA_965650055.1 uncultured Devosia sp. | reverse complement strand
CCTGCGGGCAGATCGATATCGGCAATGCCGCCACCGACATGACCAGCAATATGAATAGTGGGTCGCTGCAGGCCAATGGCACGATCATGCCGGAGCCGACATTCGACGTGCAGCATGTGGTGGACGCGCTGCTCTATATGGCGGGGCTGCCGCTCACCGCCAATGTGCAGTTCATGACCGTGATGGCGACAACCATGCCCTATATCGGGCGAGGCTAGGGCCGGCCGCCATTCACTGACGCTGGCCTGAGTGAATGGCGGTGACCCTGGTTCAGGCGGCGAACACTTCGGCGCCGCCGATCCAGGTCGCCTTGACCTTCCGGTCGCCGGACAGGTGGACGAAGTTCGCCAAGGCGCCGGGCTGCAGGTGGCCATGATCGGCGGCGATGCCCATGGCGCGCGCGGGATAGAGCGAAGCCATGCGGACGGCCTCCTCGAAGGGGAGGCTCATGCGGTTGTGCATGAACTCGACGGCGTCGATCATATCGAGATCGGCTCCGGCCAGCGTGCCATCGGCGAGGCGCAAGGCGCCGTCGGCGCGGGTAATGGTGCGGCCATTGAGCGTCAGGGCGCTGAGATCGGTGCCGGTCTGCGACATGGCATCGGTCACTAGGAAGATGCGGCCTTCGCCAGACTTGGCCCGCAGGGCGATCTGGATCGTTGCAGGGTGGACGTGGATGCCATCGGCGATGAGGCCGGCATGGACGCCATCGGCGGTAAGCACGGCGCCGACTACCCCCGGCTCGCGGTTGCCCAGTTGGCTCATGGCGTTGAACAGATGCGTCGCCATGCTGGCGCCGGCGGCGAAGGCGGCGTTGGCGGTGGCCGCGCTGGCGTCGGTGTGACCGAGACTGACGATGATGCCGGCCTCGGCCAGGGCGGCAATCTGCGCCGGCGTGACAGTCTCGGCGGCGACCGTGCAGAGCAGATTGGGCAGATCGGCGCGCGCCGCGACGAGGCGGGCCAGGTCGGCGTCGTCCATGGGCCGGACAAGGGCCCCGTCATGCGTGCCCTTGCGGGCGAGCGAAAGGTGAGGGCCCTCGAGGTGCAGGCCGATAAAGCCCGGGACGCCCTGCTGCGCTGCGGCTTTGCCTGCGGCGATGGCCGCTATGTTGACGGCGACCGTATCGGTGATGAGGGTCGGCAACAGTGCCGTGGTGCCGAAGCGGGCATGCGCGGCACAGATGGTTCTGATGGCACCGACCGACGGATCGTTGTTGAACAACACCCCGCCGCCGCCATTGACCTGGAGGTCGACGAAGCCAGGCACCACGGACCCGCCATCGACACGAACGGGCACTGCATGAGCCGGAACGGCACCTGAGCGGACGATGCTGGAGACGAGGCCGAACTCGACCAGCAGCGCCGCGTCGTCGTGCCACTGTTCCCCATCGAAGATGCGGGCACCGGAAATGGCCAGCAGGTCGCTCATACCGTTTCGGTCACCTTCTTAAGCGCCGGCGGCACGTCCGGGTTGAGGCCCCGACGACGCGACAGGGCTTCGACGAAACCATAGAAGGAGACGATGAGGGCCAGCGGGTCCGTGAGTGGGTGGCCTGTCGTGGCGAACGGCAGAGCTCTCGCGGCGCCTGGACGGCTGCTGGTGAGGAAGGCCAGTGCCCCCTGCCCGGCCAGCTTGTGGGCCATGTCGGCGACCGAGGCTTCGGCGGCATCGCGGGCGGCGAGGCCCAGCACGGGATAACCCTTAGTCACGATGGCGACCGGGCCGTGCATGACTTCGGCGGCGCTATAGGACTCGGCCTGGATGTTGCAGGTCTCCTTGAACTTCAGCGCGGCCTCGTTGGCGATGGCAAAGCCGGGACCGCGGCCGAGCACATAGAGTGCGTCGTGCCCGTCGAGCGCAGAAGTCAGCTCGGACCAGTCGCAGGCGACGGCTCGGGCCAAGGCGGTTGGCAGGTCGTCAATGGCAGTCTGCAGGGCCTTGTCGCCGCTCCAGAGCGCGACGAGGGCCAGGCCGGCCACCACCGAGGTGACGAAGGTCTTGGTCGCGGCGACCGATTTTTCGACGCCGGCATGCAGGTCGATGGTGAAGTCGGAGGCGTCGGCCAGCGGCGAGCCCGAGGTATTGGTGACCGCGATGGTGGTTGCGCCCGAGCGACGGGCCGACTGGGTCATGCCGACAATGTCGGGCGACTTGCCCGATTGCGAGATGGCGATGGCGGCGGCGCTGCCGAGCTTGAGATCCTTGCCGTAGATCGAGGCGATCGAGGGACCGATGGAGGCGACGGGCAGGCCCAGCGTCAGCTCGATAGCGTATTTCAGATAGGAACAGGCGTGATCGGAAGAACCGCGGGCGACCGTCACGACCAAAGCGGGATTGCGCTCGCGCAGGGCGGCAGCGGCTGCATCCAGCACGGAACCGCTGGAATCGAGGAAATTGGCGACGACGCCGGGAATGGCCTCGACTTCCTGCCGCATGTAGGTCTGGTTCTCAGGCGTCACGTCTTGCTGCCTCCGGAGGTGGGAGATTCGCCGATCCGCAGTTCGGCGACGAAATCATAGGTGTCGCCCCGATAGATGGAGCGGGTGAATTCGATGACGCGCCCGGAGGCGAGATAAGAGGTGCGCTCGATGTTGAGACCGGCCGACCCCGCCGGCACGCGCAACAGCTCCGCATCCTCTTCGCCCAGATTGGCGGCGCGGATGCGCTGGATGGCGCGAATGGGGCGGTTGCCCGACTTGTCGAGATGCTTATAGAGGCTGTCGCCGATCGCGGTTGGATCGGGCAGCACGCGCGAGGAGAGGCTGGCGCGCTCGATGGCCAGGGGGGTTTCGCCGGTGAGGCGCAGGCGCGAGATGCGCGCCACCTGCGCGCCCGAGCTGAGGCCAAGAATGATGGTTTCTTCGGGCGATGGCAGGTAGAGCCCGCGATCGAGCCACTCGGCGCGCACGGCCATGCCGCGCCGCGCCATATCTTCGGTGAAGGAGGTCAATTGCGAGAGCGACTGCTCGACCCGCTGGGTCTGCGGGGCGACAAAGGTGCCCGAGCCATGACGCTGCACCAGCACGCCGTCCTTGACCAGTTGCAGCACGGCCTTGCGCACGGTGACGCGCGATACATCGACCTTGGTCGCCAGATCGCGCTCGGACGGGAGGGCATCGCCGGGGTTGATGGCGCCGCTGTGGATGGCATCCTCGATCCAGCGCTTGAGCTGGAGATAGAGCGGCCCACCCGAAGGCAGCACGACAGGACCATCGGCAAAGAAACCGTTCGAGACGTCGGTCACTGTTCCCCCCTCGCCTTGTTGCGATCAGCGGTGCAATCCATATCACTAAATATCCGCGGGTTGGCCAAGCCATCCTCCCTCGCCATCATAATACCAATAAAATACCATTCACCAACCCCCAAATCGTTTTTCTGCACAAACGAAGCATGGTGCTGGCGGAATTGGGCTTTTGGGGTTTGCCCGACTGCAAATGGGGTCAGGTTTCTGCCCTTGGCTAGACAAGTGGTATTTTTTTGGCATTATTGCCGCAAGCGGAGAATGGCATGAGCGCGACCCAAACAGAGATGACCCATGCGAGTGCCAAGGGGTTCGACACCAGGTCGCCCGAGGACGCGCTGGCGATTCTCGCGATCGCGCAGGCCGAGGCGGCGCGTGCGGTGCAGGACGCGGTGCCTGACATCGCACGGGCAGCACAACTGGCAGCAGATTGCATCACCAACGGGGGGCGATTGATCTATGTGGCAGCCGGCAGTTCGGGCCTGATGGCGCTGGCCGACGCGCTGGAACTGCCGGGCACCTATGGCCTGGCGCGTGACCGCATCAAGGTGCTGCTGGCCGGCGGAATTGCCGGCCTGACCAATATGGAAGGCGCGCCCGAGGATGACGCCGATGCGGCGCGGACTGAAATTGCAGAAGCCGGCGTGGGACCGGGCGACTGCGTCATCGCCCTGACCGCCAGCGGCTACACGCCCTATCCGATGGCCGCAGTCGAGGCGGCACGCGCGGCCGGGGCAAGAACCATCGGCATGAGCAACAATCGCGGCGCGCCGCTGTTGGACAAGGTCGACGTCGCCATCTGCCTGTCGACGCCGCCCGAAGTGATTGCCGGCTCGACCCGCATGGGTGCGGGCACGGCGCAGAAGATCGCGCTCAACATGCTGTCGACCATGATGGCCGTTCACCTGGGCCATGTGCATGACGGATTCATGGTCAACCTCATCGCCGACAACGCAAAACTGCGCGGCCGGGCCCGCCGCATCGTGATGGCGGTGAGCGGTGTGCCCGAGGACAAAGCCGCGGCGGCGCTGGAGCAGGCGGAAGGCGCGGTGAAGGTGGCGATCGTGCTGGCCGCGGGCGCTGCCGGCGTCAACGACGCCAAGCGGCTGCTGGCAGAGAACGGTGGCCACCTGCGGCCATCGCTGAAGGCGCTGGGCCGGTAGCGGCGCGGCGATCTCGAGCCGACGGAAAATTTCAAAAAACTCCTGCGGTCTTGTCGAAGCGCGCCGACGCCGTTCGTCGCTGACATGAAAGCCAATTCAGGAGCGCAAAATGGCCAATACCCTTCCCACCCAGGATACCGACCGCGACCTCGTGCTGAGCCGTGTGCTCAATGCACCGCGCGACAAGGTCTATCAGTGCTGGACGCAACCCGATCTGCTCAAGCAGTGGTTCGCGCCCAAGCCGTGGACGACGCCCAAGATCGAGACCGACCTGCGGCCCGGCGGCGGCAGCGTTTTCACCATGGCCGACGAGAACGGCAACGAATACCCCAATGCCGGGCAATATCTGGAGATCGTGCCCAACGAAAAGCTGGTGTTCACCGATGCCTTTACCGGCGACTGGGCACCATCGGCCAAGCCGTTCTTCACCGCCATCCTGACCTTTGAGGACGCCGGCGAGGGCAAGACCCGCTACACCGCCGTCGCCCGTCACTGGACCACCGAGGATGCCGACGCGCACAAGAAGATGGGCTTCCATGAAGGCTGGGGCATGTGCGCCGCGCAGCTCGAAGAGCTGGCCGCCCGCATCTGACGATCAAGAAGAAGGGCCCGCGCTTGCGGCTTGGTGCGAGCCCTTCCCCTGGTTGCATGCAGGCAAAACCTGCGCCATTGCCGGCCCCGGCGCCATAGGGCTGCGGGCAGGACGGCCATGCATCGACAATGCTTGCGGTGGCGCTCCGATAATGCCGGGCGAGTCCGCCGCACCGCGACATAACCCGAAAAGCCATGGAACGCATGTTTCAAAATTGGAACGCGCTAGATGGTTCATTCGAAACCAATCGCGCGGATCGCGAAAGCGCGCGAAGGCGGCCGCGGTCGGCCACCAGACTTGCCGCCCAGGCGGGTGCGAACAGGTCGCCGGGTTTGCCAGGCGGGGATCTCGCTGGCGTGAAAGACATGTCACCCTTGCGTTACCGGATCGTCGGATAAACGCCTTACGCCAGATAGTTATCTTGTCATGACCGACTGTCACAATCGGGCCGCGGGCGGAAAACGTGATGCTGTTACACCACTGTCGCAGAGCTGTGATTTGTAGCTCCACATCGCAGCGTCGCATGGCGGCGGGTTTCCGCTTGCATAATTTTTCGGCCGGGAGTTAGCTTTCGTTCGGGAGAGGTCGACGCAAGATCGATGAAACCTACGAGCGGACCTACCCGCCTCGTGGAACATCCGTTCCAGCGAACGGACTTTGGGAGATAACAATGAAACGGCGTGATTTCATGCTCGCTGCCGGCACGGCTGCCGGCGCCCTGATGCTGCCTCGCATGTCCTTTGGCGCCGAAGGCGTCATCGACGTCTATTTCAGCTCCGACCAGAACGTCATCGACTTCTGGACCAATGTGGTGAAGCCCAAATTCGAGGCCGCCAATGCCGGCGTGACGCTCAACCTGGTGGATGGCGGCGATGGCGCCGGCGTCGCTGCCATTGGCGACCGTGCCCTGGCCGCCCTGGCCAGTGGCGCCGATCCGCAGGCCGACCTGTTCGAAGGCTTCGACACCCGCGTGACCGTGGATGGCATTGCCAAGGGTCTCTATGTCGACTTCGAGACGGCGGGCCTGAGCAATTACGGCAAGATCAATCCACTGGCCTTCGACATTCCGACCAACCTGCCCTATCGCGGCTCGCAGGTCCTGCTGGCTTACGACACGACCAAGCTCGATCCGGCCAATGCCCCCAAGAGCTGGCCGGACCTCATCGCCTGGATCAAGGCCAATCCCGGCCAGTTCATCTATAATCGTCCCAACAAGGGCGGTTCGGGCGGCAACTTCGTGCGCCGCGCCATCCTCGAGGCCAATGGCAAGGATCCATCCAAGTTCAAGGTCGACAATTACACCGCTGAAGCGGGCGACGCCATGCTGAACCCGGCCTGGGACATCCTGATGGATCTGGCGCCGTCACTGTTCGACGGTGGCGCCTATACCTCGGGCAATACCCAGTCGATCCAGTTGCTCAGCCAGTCGGCCGTGACGATGATCCCGGCCTGGTCGGACCAGGCGCTGTCGGCCATCGCCCAGGGCGTGCTGCCCGAAACCACGGGCCTGGTGCAGCTCAGCGACCTCGGCCTACCGGGCGGCTTCACCAAGCTGGCCGTGCTCAGCAACGGCGCCAACAAGGACGCCGCGCTCAAGCTCGCCGACTTCCTGCTGACCGAGGAAATCCAGTCGGCCGTGCTGACTGAACTCGGCGGCTTCCCGGGCGTGTCGTGGGACCATGTCTCGCCCGAACTGCGCGAGAAGTTCGCCGACATCATCCCCAACACCATCCCGACTTTCCCGGGCGGCGATTGGGAAAAGGCCGTCAATGACGGCTGGTATCGTGCCGTGGCGCCAAACGTGGACCCGGCTTCGTGACAGCACTCGACGCGGGCCAGCCAGCGCTCGCCGCACCCGAACGCAGGAGGCCGATTGGCCTCCTGCTGGTTGCCGTTCCGGTCTTGCTGGTAATCTGGCTCATCATCTGGCCGATCATTTCGGCGGTTATCCAGACTGTCTGGGTCAAGACCCCGGATGGCGGCGGCGCCTTTTCCGTCGAGACCTACCGCTTCTTCTTTTCGGACGGCTATAGCCTATCCAACCTGTCGATGACGCTGTGGACCACAGGCGTCTGTGCCATCCTGCTGCTGGTGGTGTGCCTGCCCATCGCGCTCTACCTGCGCTTTTCGGACAGCAAGGTCGCCGCCTATGTGCAAGGCCTCGCCATCTTTCCGATGTTCGTGCCCTCGATCATCCTCAGCTTCGCCTTCATCCGCGTGCTCGGTCCCAATGGCACGGTCGACCTGCTGCTCAATGCCGTCGGCCTGCCCAAGATCCGCTCGCCCTATCTGACGCCCTGGGGGCCGGTGATTGGCCTGGTCTGGGACAATATTCCGCTCACCGTGCTGATCCTGCTGTCGGGGCTGGGCAATGTGTCCAACCAGGCGATCGAGGCGGCGCGCGATGTCGGCGCGGGCCGGTTTGCCCTCTTGTGGCACATCATCCTGCCACGTATCTCGAACTCGATCCTGGTGGCGATCTCGTTCGCCGTGCTGGGCATCTTCTCGGCCTTCACCCTGCCCTATGTGCTCGGCCCCGCGGCGCCCGAAATGATGGGGCCGTTCATGCAGCGTACTTTCCGCGAGCTGTTCGAGCCGCAGACGGCCATCACCCAGGCCGTGATCACCTTCGGCTTCTGTATTGTGTTTGGCCTGTTCTACGTGCGCTCGGTCGCCAGGAACCAGGCGCCATGACATCAGCAACTATCCGCCGTCCGGTCGATTGGACCGGCATTGTCTTCGCCGCGGTGCTGACCCTGGTCATCGTGCTGCCGCTGGTCGTGGTGGGCACCTGGGCCTTCACCAATGTGTGGCGCTTTCCCTCGGTCATCCCGCAGGAATTCGGGCTCAAATTCTGGAACCAGACGCTGGCACGCGCCGACGTCTGGAGTTCGATCACCATGAGCCTGACGCTGGCAACGACGGTGACGTTCCTGTCGGCGCTGATCTGCCTGCCGGCGGCCTATGCTTTCGCCCGGCTGGATTTTCCGGGCCGCAGCATCCTGTTCTTCTCGTTCCTGGCCGGCCACGCCTTCCCCAAATTCGGGCTGCTGGTCGCTATTGCCGGCATTTTCCTGCAGCTCAATCTCATCGGCACCTTCTGGGGCGTGGTGCTGATCCAGCTCGTGGGCACGCTGCTGTTCATGATCTGGATTCCGGTGGCGGCCTTCCAGGCGGTGGACCGGCGCATGGAAGAGGCGGCGCGCGATGTGGGCGCCAGCCCGATGCGCGTCTTCTGGTCGATCACCCTGCCGCAGGCCGGCCCGACCATCGCCGCAGCGATCCTGCTCAGCTTTGTGGGTACGTTCTACGAAACCGAAGGCGCCTGGCTGATCGGCGCGCCGCAGGTGCGCACGCTGCCGGTGCTGATGATCTCGTTCATCAACAACCAGCCGGTGATCCAATATGGCGCGGTGCTGTCCGTGCTGCTCTGGGTGCCGAGCTTCATTGCGCTGCTGTTTGCGCGTCGCGTCGTCAATTCCGGTTCATTTGCCCGCGGGTTCGGGGGCTAGGAAGACATATGTCCGTTCTCAAGATCAAAGACGTTTCCAAGATTTTTCCCGGCGGCGTGCATGCGGTGGAGAATTTCTCGCTCGATGTCGCCGATGGCGAGCTGGTGTGCCTGCTTGGCCCGTCGGGCTCGGGCAAGTCGACACTGCTGCGCATGGTGGGCGGGTTCGAGCGGCCGACATCGGGCGAGATGACCATCGATGGCGAGGACATCACCCATGTGCCGCCCGAGAAGCGGCCAACAGGCATGGTGTTCCAGAGCCATGCGCTGTGGACGCATATGAACGTGTTCAAGAACCTGGCTTTCGGCCTCAAGCTGCGCAAGGTGGCGCCGGATGAGATCAAGCGCCGGGTCGAGGCGGTGCTCGATCTGGTCGGCCTCAGCGGCTATGGCACGCGGCATGTGGCCAAGCTGTCGGGCGGACAGCAGCAGCGCGTGGCGCTGGCGCGGTCGCTGGTGCTGGAGCCCAAGATTCTGCTGCTCGACGAGCCGTTTGCGAGCCTCGACCAGCACTTGCGCGAACGACTGCGCGAGGAAGTGCGCGACATCCAGCAACGGCTCAAGATCACCACGCTGTTCGTGACGCATGGGCAGGACGAGGCGCTGTCGATGGCCGACCGGATCGTGGTGATGCGGGATGGCAAGACCGAGCAGATCGACCGCCCAGACGTGGTCTATCGCGAGCCGCGCACGCCGTTCGTGGCCGGCTTTATCGGCACGATGAACCTGATCGAGGGCAGTGTCGCCAATGGCGTGTTCAGCAAGGCGGGTTATTCGACGCCGCTGCCGGTGAGCGACGGCCCGGCAATCCTGGCGGTGCGCCCGGAGGCGCTGGACCTGACGGTGGCCAGCGAGGGCAGCCAGGGCAAGGTGCATCGCGTCACCGACTATGGCACCCATGGACTGGTCGATCTCGAACTCAACGACGCCACCCGCGTCAAGGCAATGGTCAGCCATCCCGACCTGTTCAAGGCAGGCCAGGGTGTGACCCTGGCGCCACGAACCATCGCCGCCTATCGGGATGGCGTGGTGATCCACCGGGCCTGACCGTGACCGATCCGATCTTCATCGAACGAGATGGCCACCGCACGTGGCTCAAATGGCATCGGGCCCGGCGCAAGGCGAGCGACCCGGTGTTTACGGGTGGGCGTATTCTCGAGGGCATGCGGCTGGGGGCCAGCGTCGAGGTGGACCTGGTGGTCCATGCCGACCGCGGCTACGCCGTGCTGCACGATCTCAGCGTCGAGCGGGAGACGACCGGTAACGGCAAGGTTGCCGAACTCGGCGCCGCGGCTTTGCGCAGCCTGCACCTGCGCGGCAATGACGGCGCGCCGCTCGGCGAGCACGTGATGCTGCTGGAAGACCTCTGCGCGCTGCTAGCCCAGGGAGGCCTGCATCCGGACGCGCTGCTGCAGCTCGACTATAAGGAGGACTCGCGGGCTCTTGACCCGGTGGCCGTGGCCTCTTTCAAGGCCAGCGTGGCGCCGGTGGCCCGGCACATGATCCTGTCGTCAGGCGATGCGGCATCGGTGCGGCTGCTGACCGAGGGCGTGGATGGCCTGCGCATCGGCTACGACCCCTGCCATGACGGTGCGATCGAGCGGTTGATGCAAACGCAGGATTTTGCCGGTTTCGTGCGCGATGCGGTGGCGGTGTCACCAAAGGCCGAGATGATCTACCTGGCCTATCCGCTGGTGCTGGAGGCCGACCGGCTGGGCTTCGACATCATCGCGGCGTTTCACGCCGAGGGGCGCCGGATCGACGCCTATACGATCCAGCGCGCGGATGGCGTTTCCAAGCCACAGGTGGAGCGGCTGCTGGCGCTGAAAGTGGATCAGATCACGACGGATGATCCGGAGGGATTGCTGGCGTTGATGGGGTGAGTGGTCGGACGCGCAAGAAGGAAGGATACCCCCTCCTAGCCTCCCCCTGAAAAGGGGGAGGAATCCGGCTGGTGGTTGTCGGAGATTGTGCCACCGACGCGATCTGTTCCTCCCCCTATCCGGGGGAGTCTAGGAGGGGGTATCCTCTTCAACAAACTACTACTTCGGATCCTTCCTCGGCACGTCCTTGAGTTTGTCCAGCAGGAACGCATGCGTCGCCTTGTTGGCGACCAGCAGGGTGCCGGTGCGCTCGTAATAGTCGGGGCCCCGACCCCACCAGTCGGTGACCACGCCGCCGGCTTCCTCGACCAGCAGGATGCCCGCGGCCGTGTCGACGAAGCCGGTTTCCTCGTAGTAGCCGGTGAGACGGCCCATGGCGACATAGGCGCAGCTATTGGCGGCGCTGCCGACGATGCGGACCGCGCCGACGGGCGCGCGGATGGCGTCGAGGCGCTGGTAGCTGCCGGGATAGAGCGAGAGGCCGGGCGTGGGCAAGCCGGTGCCGATGTTGAACAGGCCGATTTCGACCTGCTCGCTGACTTTCAGGCGCTCGCCATTCATGAAGGCGCCTTGCCCCGGGATGGCGGTAAACATCTCGTCGGCGGGCGGATTGTAGAGCACGCCGCAGACCGTCTCGTTGCCGCGGCGCAGCGCGATGGAGATGGTGTAGTGCATGCCGTTGATGAAATTGGTGGTGCCGTCGATGGGGTCGACCAGCCAGCGATGCTCGTTGTCGGTGTCGACGGGGTCGAATTCCTCGCCGGTGAAGCTCCAATCGGGATAGCGCTCGAACAGGAATTTGCGGATGAGGAGTTCGCTCTCCTTGTCGGCTTCGGAGACGAAATCGGCCGGGCCCTTGATGCCGACCTCCAGGTCGCGGAAGCGCTTGAAATAGGCCAGGGTCAAGGCGCCCGCTTCGCGCGCGACGGTGACCATGTCGGCGAGCACGGCATCATAATTCATGGAAGGCTCCGGCTATTCCGAGACCGTCTTCGGTTCGAGGACGGCGTTGGGACGCAGGCGGCTCTCGTCGAGCTCGCCCTTGGTTTCGAGGATGGGATAAGCGACCGAGGCCAGATGCGCGGTGATGCGCTTGAGATCGCGCAGCGTATCGAGATGCAGCGAGCTGGTTTCGACCGAAGCCGGCACGCGTTCGCGGACGCGCTGGATATGCGCCTTGGCTGAGCGGGCCTCGAGCTGGCGGACCTCGACCTTGGCCGCCACCAGCTGGCGGGCCAGTTGGGGATCGCCGGTCATGAACACGGTCTGGCTCAACTGCATGTTGGTGATGGTCTTTTCGTAGAGCGCGACGATTTCCGCCAGGCCATCGGCGGAGAATTTGAGCTGGCGCTTGGCAATCTTGCCGGCAACATCGCACAGGCCGCCCTCGACGATATCGCCGATATGCTCAAGATTTATGGCAAAGCTCATGATCTCGGCGGAGCGGGCCGCATCGTCGGCATCGAGTTCGGTCTGGTCCAGGCGGGTCAGGTAGAGCTTTATGGCCTGGTGCAGGGCATCGACATCGTCGTCGAGCATCGAGACGTCGCTGCGCGTGGCGGGGCCGGGCTTGCGCAGCGCATCGAGGCTGCCGCGCAGCATGCGCAGCACGATATCGCTGACGCGCAGCGTTTCGCGCTGGGCGGCGGCGAGCGCGATGGTGGGCGTATCGAGCACGCTGTCATCGAGATAATTGGTGCCCCGTTCGGGCGTAGCCGGCCTGGGCACGGCCAAGGCCGCGAGCTTGCCGATGGGCCCCAGTATGGGAAGGAACAGGACGAGCAGCACCAGGCTGAAACCGATATGGGCGGCGATGGCGAGGCTGTCGGCGTTGGGAAGTATTGCCTGCAGCAGGTTGGCTGCGGGCACGGCGAAGATGGTCAGGACGATGGCGCCGATGGCCCGGACGACGAGATTGGCCAGCGTCAGCCGCCGCGCTTCGACGCCCTCATGCAGCACCGCCAGGAATGGCGGAATGGCGCCACCGAGATTGGCGCCGGCAACCAGCGTCACCGCGAGCGGCGGCGAAACGATGCCGGCCGAGGCCAGCAGTGCCACGAACAGCACGACGGCGAGGCTCGACGAGGCGACGAGCGCCAGAACTGCCGCCAGGATAAGCGCAAAGGCCGGCGCATCGCCGAGACCTCTGAGGATGGCGATCATCACCTCGGATTCGCGCAGCGGACCGGTGACGGTGCCGACCAGCTGCAGCGCCAGCAGCATCAGGCCCAGGCCCAGAATGGCGCGGCCGATACCCTTGCCACGGGAATATTTGCTGAGCTGGAACACGGTGACGCCCACCAGGATCATGGCGGAGGCAAACCAGTGCACATCGAGCGACAGGACCACCGCCGCGATGGCGGTGCCCACATTGGCGCCCAGCATCACGGCCTGCGCCATGCGCGGATTGATGGCGCCGTTGCTAGCAAAGGACGCCGTGATGACGGCAGTGGCGGTGCTCGATTGCAGCGCCAGCGTGGCCATGATTCCCGAGAGGACTGCGGCAAAACGATTGCCGGTGCCCTTGGCAATCCACAGGCGCAACGACGCCCCAAAGGCCCGCATGACGCCGGTCTTGATCATCCGCAAGCCCCAGAGCAGCAGAGCCCCGGCTCCCAGCAGGTTGATCAATTGAATCGTGGAATGCATGTTCCCTTTCCGAGTCTAGGCGGAACAGACACTGTACGCCTGTTCCCTGATCTGTCGACCGAATTTACGAGGCGGCCGACCCCGGCGGCCAGTCCGCGCTATCGTTCGACCAAGACTACATGCTGAAAGCGACCAAAAGAATGAAGACTGCCGTTTCAGACTTCGATGAATCCTCTACCAACCGGCCGGTCACAGCCGCGGATATCACATTGGCACGGCGCCTGGCGCCGGCAGTGCTGTTCGGCGACAACGAACCGTTCCTGCCCAGTCATGTCGGCATATCGGTGCTGGATGCGCCCGGCCGCTCGCCATCGAGCCGGCTGGAGATCGAGTTTGAGGCCGGAGTCGCCAAGGTCATCGAATATGCCATCTGGTGGGACTGGGACATCCAGCACCTCTATGAGCTCGAGCATATCTGGCTCAAGCTCGATGCGGCCGACAACGTGGTGGGGGTGGAGGCCAGCGCGCATGGCGGCAAGTTCGCCATGACGTCCGCCAATGGCGGGCTGCCGCTGCAAGATGGACGCGTGACCCTGGTATCGACACCAGGCAAGCACGCCTTCACGGCAACGCCAGAGGAGCAGGGCAAGACCAGTGAACTAGCAGCGATATGCTGCCAGGAGCTGGCGGGCCGCGACGGCGTGCTGATCAACGACATGTTCCGCCCTGCCCTTGCCGAGGTGACGGCCGAGGACCACCGGGCGGTCAAGCGCTACCTGCAGGCGCGCGCGTTCCTGCCGACCTTCAGCTTCCACCAGCGTTTCGAACTGGCGAGCGCCGAATTCCTGAGCTGGGACAACCTGGCCGCGTGGATTCCTGGACGGGTCAAGGCGGTGCTGGCGCAGGTGCGGCAGGAGCAGCCTTTGCTCAAGGCCGTGTTCCTCGACAGCGGCGACACGATGGTCAACGAGGCGAGCGAGCGGTTGGACGCCGACGGCTATGTGATCGAAGCGGCCCTCATCCCCGGTGCCCTCGAAATGGTGCGCGCGCTGGCCAGCGAGGGCTACCGGATTGCCCTCGTCGCCGATGGCAGGGTGCGCAGCTTCGAGACGATATTGGGGGGCCACGGCATCGCGCCGCATTTCCACGCCCAGGTGATTTCGGAAACGGCCGGCTGCGAGAAGCCCGACCGACGCATGTTCGAGCTGGCCATGACCGCGCTGGGCCTGGGCCCCGATGACGCCGCTGATATCGTGATGGTGGGCAACCATCTGGAGCGCGACATTGGCGGGGCCAACAGGCTGGGGATCATCAGCATCTGGCAGAACTGGTCGAAGAAACGCAGCCATATTCCGGCCGCGGCGCATGAAGTGCCCCGCTATACCATCCGCTCGCCAGGCGAATTGCCGGGCCTGTTGGCAGATATCGAGCGGCAGATGGCACAGGCCAGATTGAACCCGACATTGGGTTGACCTGTCCGCGCCGAATGCCCCCGGGACTTGACGGCGCGCTGCATTTGTTCCCTTTATGTTCTCTCATTGAGCGGAACAGGTGCGGGCTTGGCCGAGGCGACGATCCTTCACGCGGATCTCGACGCGTTCTACGCGTCGGTCGAGCAATTGCTCGATCCGGCCCTGCGCGGCAAAGCCATCGCGGTGGGTGGCGGCGTGGTGCTGGCCGCGTCCTATGAGGCCAGGGCATTCGGAGTGCGCGGCGGCATGCCCGGCCGAAGGGCAAAGGAACTGTGCCCGCATCTGCTGTTTGTCGGCGGGCATTTCAGCGAGTACCAGCGGCTGGGCGATGCGGCCATTGCCATCCTGGGAGACTATACGCCGCTGGTGGAGCGCATTTCGATCGACGAGGCCTTCGCCGACGTGGCCGGCACGGCACATCTGTTCGGGCCACCGGCCGAGATCGCCCAGACCATCCGCCGGCGGGTGCGCGCAGAAATCGGACTGCCCATTTCGATCGGGGTGGCGCGGACCAAGCACCTGGCCAAGATCGGCTCGCAGGTGGCCAAGCCCGATGGGTTGGTGGTGATCGACCCGGCGCGAGAAATGGCGTTCCTGCATGACCTGCCCGTTGACCTGATGTGGGGCGTGGGGCCGGTGACCAGCGCCAAGCTGGCCGAAGCCGGCATCCGCTCCATCGGGCAGCTGGCGGATATGCCGGGGCAATCGCTGGAACGGCTGGTGGGTCAGGCCGCCGGACAGAAGCTGGCCGCGCTGGCCTGGAACCGGGACCCGCGGGTTATCGAAACGCGTCGCCGCGCCCGCTCGGCCGGTGCGCAATCGGCGCTGGGCCGCAAGCCATTCGAGGAATGGGTGTTTCGCCCGACATTGCGGCTCCTGGCCGATCGCATCGGTTCGCGGCTGCGCAACAAGTCGTTATCGGGCCGAACGGTAACGGCGCGGGTACGCTTTGCCGATCTGCGCGCCGTCACTCGCTCCGTGACGCTGCCCGCCGCCGTGGCGGCAACGGCGATCCTGGCGGAAGTGGCGGAGGATCTGGTGCGCAGCGTCCGGCGGGACTTTCCGCAGGAGCGGTTTATCTCGCTGCTTGGCATTTCCGTGTCGCATCTGGCGCTGGTCGAGGGCATGCAACTCGAGTTTGGTCTCGGGCTGGCCGACGAACCGCGGCGGCCCGGTGCCCGGCGTGGTGCTGCGCGCTGGCAGGCTGACCGCGCCATGGATGAAGTGCGTGGCCGGTTTGGCTGGGAGGCGATCGGCTATGGTTCAGTGGTGCTGGAGGCGCCGGGTGCCGTGCCGGATGCGTTCAGGGAGCTGGCCGAAAAGGAATTGTGAGCGTCGCGACCTTGCCGGCAAAAAAATCCCCCGGCCGTGTGCATCAGCCGGGGGTCAAATACGGGAAGTCTGGAGGTCGCAGGGGCAAGCCTGCTGTCCTTCAACGCCCGGCCCGGCGAATGGTTCGCCGCTGACGACGTTGTGATCGGCGACTCCACGGCCCGGCCGATCGGCGCAAATGTCCTAAAATGCGAGTTTTCTAACTTTCTGGTGCTTAGCGCATTGCTGTGAGCATGGAAGCGAGGAGATTTCCCATGCGCGTGCTGCTTGCCCTGTTGATAACGGCCATCCTGCAGGTCCCCGCCTGGGCTGGTGGCGGTGGGTGGGCCTTCTCGATACGCGACACGGCGGTGGGGCCGCTCTGCGTCGCCGCCACCGAGCAGAACGGGGTCACCGTCGGCTTCTACGGCGTGCCGCTGGGCCCGACCTATGCCTTCGTCAAGGGCGTGAACCTGCCGCGCAATGCCCGATCCACCTGGCAGGTAGCCGGCTACGAGTGGCGCCAGTTCACTGGCGCCGTCGACAGCTATAACGGCTTCCACATCTATCCCGGCATCCGGCCGCATTTTCTCGAGGAAGTGGCAGCCGGATCGCGGCTCGATCTCTACCTCCACGATGCGGGCCTGGCCGGCAATGCGCCCTTGACCGGAACGCTCGGCCTGTCGCTGCGCGGCTCGTCGCGCTCGATAGCATCGCTGCTCGAATGCCAGGCCGGGCACTATTACCAACCGGCCTATCGCGCCCTGGTGGTGGTCGAGGCCTGGTATGCCCTGCCGCTGCCGCCGGCCCTGCCCTACTAACCCTGCGCGGGCCTAAGTCTCGAATTGCAGGCCGACGCGCATCCCGTCGCGCCAGACGATCCGGCAGGGTTGCATGCGGTGATCGGGCATCAGCATGTAGAAGCTGTCCGGCAATTGGTGATTGGGCGGTACCTCGACCCGCGCCCCCAGCGCCGTCATGTTGAGAACCGCGCCGTCAAAGCGGGTTACGCCGCCATCGGTGACGATGGTTGCTTCCAAGTGGACCGCCTCGCGCGGCAATGCCCTGCGTTCATTCATGATGACCATTGTAGGGGCTGAAGCCTGCCCACATGTTGGTACGGTCGCTAAAGCTTTATCGAACTGCGACGGCGGCATGCGAAACCCGGACAAGCTCGGTCATCTCAGCGTCCAGGCACCGCAGCAGTGACGGGTCCGACGTAGCGCCATGGCGCGACGGATCGCGAGTTGCGCAACACCGGTCGCAGTGCTAGGAGGCGGCACGTGCCGGTATAGCTCAGTTGGTAGAGCACCTGATTTGTAAATTCGCCCAGCCCCTGCCCCGCTAAACCCTTGTAATGCGGGCGTAAACCATGATCCCAGACGTTAACGATCGCCTTGGCCCATGCGCCGCAAGCATAGGGCAACGCACATTCCTGCATAGCCAAAGGGGCCCAGCGACACTTGCGCGGGCCCCTTTGTTACTTGCTTTAAGTGTTTAGCCGGCAACCCAGCGAGTTGGGTTCGGCGAAGACATCGACCGAATATTGTATCCCGAGGCCCGCAGCGTCTTTACGCTGTTGGTGAGGTTATCGAGGACATAGTCGCCCTCGCTGGTCCGCACCACCAGAACCGCATGGGGTTCACCGCGGCGGGTATGGGTGTAGGCAATGCGCAGGGCACCGGCCGACACGCCCTGGCGGATGAGGGCGCTGCGCTTGGACAGCACGTAGTCCTCACAGTCGCCACTGGTGGGGTTGAGCTCCCAGACGTCGGCCGTGTCGCGCTCCGGACGGATGGAGCGATTGACGTGGCTGTTGATCTGCTTGAGCACAGCCATCAGGTTCGGCGACATCGTCACCTGGCCACGACCGCTGCTGGCACATTCGCTCTTGTTCTGCGCGCAGAAGAACTGCAGCGAGAGCGGTGTGATAGCGGCATACTGGGTTACCAGGCCATGGCTCGAAACTGCGCCCTGGTTGGTATAGGCGGCCGCGCCGCCAACGGAGAACAAAGTGGCGGCCATGGTCAGGCCAGTCACGACTGCTGCAAACTTGGTGTTCATTTACGCCATCCCTGATGAGGTTGATGTCAGCAGGATGCACGCAGCCGATTGCTGCCGAATTCGAAAATTCGGTACAATTTTATTCAATTGCCAAGATTCCGGTCCCGGCTGTCCCATGCTCAATAGGACTGCCCCGCGGCCGGACCGTTGAAACGGGAGGGGCAATTCGCCTCAAAAGCCGGGCTAATTGTATCAATTGGCGGCGCGTCGTCGGCCGGCGGACATCCGCTGGCCCCACCGGGTTGCACGTGCTAGGCAAGCGCGACCTTGTTCGGAGACGACCGTGGGCAGCTCAGCCACATCCCGTATTGCCTTCGTCACCAATGGTACGGCCGACGCCGATGCCGCCGCGCATCGCCTGTCGGCGCGCTATGGCCTTCATGCGCTCGAAAGCGCGGATGTGGTGGTGGCGCTGGGCGGCGACGGTCTGATGCTGCAAACGCTCCATCGCGTCATGCCCCTCGACACCCCGGTCTACGGCATGAATTTCGGCTCGGTCGGCTTCATGATGAATGCCTTTTCCGAGGACGAACTCGAGGACCGACTGCAATCGGTGCAGCGCACGCGCATCTATCCCCTGTCGATGGAGGTGCTGGACACGTCGGGCAAGACCCAGACCGCGCTGGCGCTGAACGAGGTCTCGCTCTTCCGGTCCACGTACCAGGCCGCCAAGATCCAGATCATCGTGGATGGCGAGACGCGGCTGGACGAGCTGATCTGCGATGGTGCGCTGCTGTCGACGCCGGCGGGCTCGACCGCCTACAACCTGTCCGCCCACGGCCCCATCCTGCCGATCGAAGCACCGCTATTGGCGCTGACGCCCATTTCGCCGTTCCGCCCCCGCCGGTGGCGCGGCGCCATTCTCTCCAATCGCGCCGTGGTCAAGTTCATCACCCGCGAAGCGGCCAAGCGCCCGGTCAGCGCCGTGGCCGACAATATCGAGTTTCAAAACGTGCTTGAGGTAACGGTGCGGGAGGATCGCAGCCGAGGGGTGACACTGCTGTTCGACCCGGGCACGAGCCTTGAAGAGCGCGTGCTGAGCGAGCAATTCCGGTATTAGGAGCACCTGGGGTGCGGAGTCCGCTGAGCAGGACCATGCGGGCGGCCGCCACCGAACCGCGCCTTCGCATTCAACCTGCTTAGATGGCCGGGGAAAGTGGCGGAGAGGAAGGGATTCGAACCCTCGAGACAGTTCATCACCATCTGCGCCCTTAGCAGGGGCGTGCCTTCGACCACTCGGCCACCTCTCCGGCAGGGGGTGGATAGC
>CBFGMY010000062.1:0-19840 GCA_965650055.1 uncultured Devosia sp. | reverse complement strand
AGCACGAGCTGGTCCATCACTTCATAGAACTTCATGTTCTCGACATTGGGGAGCGGGTTGTCCTGGCCATCGATGGCGCCGGTCTGGAGGCCCGTATAGACCTCGGCATAGGCCATCGGCGTGGGATTGGCACCCAGCGATGTGCCCAGGAACTGCCAGGCATCACCACCGGGCATGCGCAGCTTGATGCCGGCCATGTCGGCGGGCGTCTTGATTTCCTTGTCGATGCGCAGGCCTACCTGGCGTGTACCGAAATAGGTCGGGCCCAGGATGTGGATGCCGAGCTGGTCGGCTGCCATCTGCTTGAACTGGGCGCCGATCTCGCTGTCAAAGAAGGTGCGCAGATGCGCTGCGTCGCGGAACAGATAGGCCGAGGTCAGCACCGACCAGGCCGGGATCTGGTTGGAGATATCCTGCGGGGCGATATTGCCCATTTCGAGGTTCCCGCGCTGCAGCGCCACCAGTTCGGTACCCTGCTTGAACAGCGTGCCGCCGAAGTAGGGCTCGAAGGTGAAGTCCTCCGCGATCTGGGAAGAGAACAGGTTCACCATCTCGGCTCGAATGTCCTGATCCGAGAATACCGCCGAAAAGCGCAGCACGGGCTTGTCCTGCGCCAAAGCCGACACAGAAGCCGCGAGCAGCAAGCCACCCACCAGCACAGCGCGACGCGTCAATGCAAAAGTCATCGTCATCCTCCCAAATGTCGCCCGCCCTTGCAGGCCTGTCCTCGTCGGACGACGCGGCTAGACACCGTCGTTTTCGTCCTTGCGACACAATGTACGAAATAGTTCGTTCAAGTCAATGGGGCATCGCAAGATCGGTTTGGCAGGTTGGTAAAGTGCCCGCGGCATCCCGAATATGAGACCTCCGGGCGCGTCCTGTCGAGCCGAGTGTGGTGGGGGTGGACGCCCGGGCGCTGTCGTTCGAGGCTCGCAACGCACACGCGCCGTGTGGCCGGCTGCAAACGCGGATAGCAACAGCCCCAATGGCCAGCCGCGCCCCGAGCGTCTCAGGCCATGAGGGCGTGCTGCCGGGCCACGAACTAACCGATGGCGGCCCGGAACGTCTCGGTCATCGCTGCCACGTCGGGCTTGATGCCGGTGAACAATTCAAACGCGCGCACCGCCTGGTAGACCGCCATGCCGCCGCCAGGCAGCACGCGGCAGCCCAAGGCGCGGGCGTGGCCGACCAAAGCCGTTTCGAGGGGAAAATACACCACATCGGCCACCCAGTGCCGCTGCGCGAGCAGCTTGCTGTCCAGCGGCAGACCGGGATGCTTGGCCATGCCCACCGGGGTGGCATTGACGATGCCGTCGGCGAGTCCGGCGGCGGTCGCCAGATCGTCCGCAACACCGATTTCAGCATCGAATAGCCCGCGCAGCCGATCGGCCAATGCCTGGGCTCGCTCCGGCTCGGTATCGAAGATATCGAGGCGGCCAACGCCCTCCTGCAGCAGCGCCTGCGACACGGCGGCGCCAGCGCCGCCCGAGCCCAGTTGCAGCACCCTGCCCCTGGTAACGCCGACCAGCCCTTCGCGGAAGCTGCGCGCAAAGCCCCAGCAATCGGTGTTGTGGCCCATGGTGCCGGTGTCGCCGAATACCACGGTGTTGACCGCGCCGATGGCCGCCGCGTCAGGCCCTATCGCGTCAAGCAGGGGCAATATCGCCTGCTTGAACGGATAGGTGACATTCAGTCCGGCAAAGCCAAGCAGGCGCGCTTCATCCAGGACGGCCCCGAGGCTCTCGTCGCCGAGCCCGAGCCGATCGAAGTCGATCAGGTGATAGCGATAGTCCAGGCCCAGCCGCAGACCCTCATGCTCATGCATCAGCGGCGACAGCGAGGCGCCGATGCCGCGGCCGACCAGTCCGATAGTGACGCTGCCGGCGGACGGCGGAACGCCATCGAGCACCTGCATGCGAAGGGTTTGCCCCGGCTGACGGCTGGCGATCTGCAATACCCGGTCTCCCCTCCAGCGCCATCAACCGCGGAAACCGCGCGTGGCCTTGTCTTTCCCCCGCCGCACCCGATAAATGCTGCAAGGCGATTTGCGGCAAAATGTACGAACTGGTTAGTTTAGTCAATTGCCGAAGGGAAGACGACGGTATGGGCGGTCCAGTTTCGACATCGAAGGCAAAGCCGACGCGGACGCAGGATCCCGAAGGGACCCGGCAGAACATCATTGAGGTAGCGGCACAGGAATTCGCCCTCAATGGTCTGGCCGGCGCCCGCATCGACGAAATTGCCGCCAAGACGCGCTCGAGCAAGCGCATGATCTACTACTATTTCGGCGACAAGGAGGGGCTCTATGTCAGCGCCCTCGAAAACGCCTACGCACAGGTTCGCGCGGGTGAAGCCAAGCTCGATGTCGAAGGCATGGCGCCAATCGATGCGCTGCGCCGGCTGGTGGAATTCACCTTCGACCACCACCACCGGCATGAAGAATTCATCCGCATGGTGATGATCGAAAACATCCACCACGCCCAATATCTCGAGCGCTCCGGCGTGATCCGCGATCTCAATGTCACCGCCATCGGGCAGATCGAGGCGATCTACGCCAAGGGGCAAGCCGAAGGCCTGTTCCGCGCCGGTCTCGATCCACTTGAGGTGCATTGGCAGATCAGCGCGCTGTGCTTCTTCAACGTCTCCAACCGGGCCACATTTTCGAAAATCTTCGGCAGGGATTTCGGCAGTGCGACGGCCCAGGAATCGCTGCGCAAGCAGACGGTAGACATGGTGCTGCGCTTTGTCGTGCGGGACGACAAGCTGGGCGGGGTCTGAGGGCCGCAGGCGAGAGTGCCCGAGCACCTGACACATTGGGGTGCCATGCCACTGGCATGCAGGTTGTCAAACCGAAGGCCGCCCCTGGGACCTCATGGTGAGCTTGTCGAACCACGAGGTCGGGCGAGTGGAGGAGTGCCACGACCTCGTCCTTCGACAGGCTCAGGATGAGGTCTACTGGCGCGGCGGCAGCCAAGCCCTGTGTTTGCCTCGCTGCCTCCCTCTTCCCTTGCCTCTTTCCTGCCTTCCCTCCTCCCCTCCTCCCCTCCATCCTGCATCCTCCTTCCCTCCCTCGCACCGCCACCCACTACGCTCCTTGCAAATGTACTAACTAGTTCGTACTCTTCGTTGGCCATGCCGGGAGGACGGATGCATGCTCACTTCAATCGCCACCGTTTCGATCAGCGGGGACCTGCGAGAAAAACTCGAAGCCATTGCCGCCGCCGGGTTCGATGGGGTCGAGATCTTCGAGAATGACTTCCTGGCCTATGACCGCTCTCCGCGTGAGGTGGGCCAGATGGTGGCCGATCTGGGCCTCACGATCACCCTCTTCCAGCCCTTCCGCGACTTCGAGGGTCTGCCCGAGCCGCAGCGCCGCCAGGCATTCGAGCGGGCCGAGCGCAAGTTCGAGCTGATGGGCGAATTGGGCACCGATCTCATGCTGATCTGCTCCAGCGTATCGCCACTCGCTTTGGGTGGCACCGACAGGGCGGCTGCCGACCTGCGCGAGTTGGGCGATCGGGCGGCCCGGCACAAGGTCCGCGTCGGCTATGAAGCCCTCGCTTGGGGCCGCCACGTCAACGACCACCGCGACGCCTGGGAGATCGTGCGGCGCGCCGACCATGCCAATATCGGGATTATCCTCGACAGCTTCCACACCCTGTCACGCGGCATTGATCCCAATTCAATCCGCGCCATTCCCGGCGACAAGATCTTCATCGTGCAACTGGCCGACGCGCCCCGTATCGACATGGACCTGCTCTATTGGAGCCGCCATTTCCGCAACATGCCCGGCGAGGGCGATCTCCCGGTCACCGACTTCATGCGGGCCGTGGCCGCGACGGGCTACAAGGGTCCGATTTCCCTCGAAATCTTCAACGACCAGTTCCGCTCCGGCTCGCCGCGCACCATCGCCGCCGATGGCCATCGCTCACTGGTCTACCTGATGGACCAGGTGCGCAATGCCGAGCCCGACATTGCCATCGACGTGCCTCATCTGCCGCCGCGCGTCGATGTGCATGGCATCGCCTTTGTCGAGTTCGCCGCCGACGAAACCGAAGCGCAGGCGCTGGCCACTCATTTGCGGCAGTTGGGATTTCGGCTGACCGGACGGCATCGCAGCAAGGCAGTGGAGCGCTTTGCCCAGGGCGACATCAACATCGTCATCAATACCGAGCGCGACGGGCTGGCCCATTCGGCCTATCTGACGCATGGCACTTCGGCCTATGCCCTGGGCCTGATGGTGGACGATGCCGCCGCGACAGTGGAGCGCGCCGGGGCGCTGGGCGCCCAGTTGTTCAGCCAGCGGGTCGGACCCGATCAATTGAGCATCCCGGCGATTCGCGGCGTCGGCGGCGGGGTGATCTATTTCCTCGACGAGGCCAGTCCGCTGGGGCGGGTCTGGGACATTGAGTTCGACGCCGTGGACGATCCCACGCCGAGCAAAAGCGCTGGGCTGCGGCATGTCGACCATGTCGCCCAAACCATGAACTACGAGGAAATGCTCACCTGGATCCTGTTCTACCGGTCCATTTTCGTCACCGAGAAAAGCCCGATGGTCGATGTGGTCGATCCCTCGGGGCTCATCCGCAGCCAGGTGATCGAGAACGCGTCAGGCTCCCTGCGGCTCACGCTCAATGGTGCCGAGAGCCACCGTACCCTGGCCGGCCGCTTCATCGCCGAGACCTTCGGCTCCAGCATTCAGCATCTGGCCTTCGCCACCGACGACATCTTCGCCACTGCGGCGGCGTTGGCGGAAAACGGCATGCGCACTCTGGAAATCTCGCCGAACTATTACGAGGATCTGGGGGCCCGACTCGGCATCGAACCAGCAATGCTGAAAACCCTCCGTGCCTCTAACATCCTCTTTGACCGCGACGCCGAGGGCGAGTTCTTCCAGCTCTACTCCACCAATGTCGGCGAGGGCTTTTTCTTCGAAATCGTCCAACGCCACGGAAACTACAGTGGCTACGGCGCCATAAACGCCCCCTTCCGCATCGCCGCACAGAAGCGGGAACTGCGCCCGGTCACGGTTTCAAACGGATGATGATCCGATCTCCTGGAGGACGGTGAGACCTGGTCAACCGGTACTGCACGCCTGTTCTCCGCATAAGGGCGACTTCAGCGGCCAATCCACAATTGGCGATTTGCGTCGGCACGCCAATGGCCGAAAGCGGACATTCGCTACGGCACCCGAAGGAACCGTCGCTAGGCCTATGGCGAAAACGTCGGTGGGTGTCGCGGCGGATCGAGGCTGCGGATTGCCCTTTTCTTGCGGGCATCACCAAACGGGTGTTGACACTGTGTCATCAGACCACCATAAACCGCCCCGACGAGACGCCCAGCGCTTCGTTTTTCCTACCCAAGCGACGTTGTTGTGGAGGGGTGGGAGAGTGGTTAAATCCATCAGACTGTAAATCTGACCGCTTAGCGTACACTGGTTCGAATCCAGTCCCCTCCACCATCGCCGCCCGCCAGAGCCGCAAGGCCAGCGCCCGGGTCCCTTACCCAAACACTACTGGACAGCCTGCACCACCTCGATGGCCGCCTTGGCACGCCCCGAGCATGGACATCGGTGCGGATTTGCCGGTGTCGTGGATCGGCGCAGGATGGGCGAGGAGGCGCAGCTCACATCGCAGGAAGCCTTGCGGCTGTCGGCCCGGTCGGCTGGTCTGGGCGTCGCCGGAACGAAGTTGAGCGGCGTCCGTTGCGAGTGTGCACTCACCATCCGGCCCACATACATGTTTCGTCCTGATGCCCTAGGCGCTATCCCTCACGATGGCGGCACCCGCTTCACGCTCTGGGCCCTGGGGCGCCGTTCGGCTGCGGTCGAGATCGAGGCCCTCGGCACGTTCGAGCTGACAGCGTTGGGCGACGGCTATTTCGGCGCGGATGTCCCCGATGCCAGGCCCGGTGCCCGTTACTGGTTCCGCATCGATGGCGGGCCGCGCCTGCCAGACCTTGCCTCGCGCTGCCAGCCTGAGGGGAATGACGGCCCGTCGGTGGTGATGGCGAGCGATTTTAGTTGGACCGACCGGGCGTGGCCGGGCATCACCCGGCAGGGCCAGGTGCTCTATGAGCTGCATGTCGGCACCTTTACCCAGGATGGTACCTGGCGGGCGGCAGTGACCAGGCTGGATCATCTCGCAGAGCTGGGCATAACGGTGATCCACGTCATGCCCATTGGCACCTTCAAGGGCCGTTTTGGCTGGGGCTATGACACCACCCTGCCCTATGCGCCCTTTGCGCCCTATGGCGCGCCCGACGATGTCAGGGCCTTCATCGATGCCGCCCATGCGCGCGGTATCGGGGTGATAATCGACGTGGTCTATAACCATGTCGGCCTGGGCGATCACTATCGCGCCTATAGCGAGCACTATTTCACCGACCGCTACGAGAACGAATGGGGCGCCAGCTTCAACTATGACGGCGAAGGCGCATTCGGTGTTCGCGACTTCATCATCGGCAATGCGATGTACTGGATCCGCGATTTCCACTTCGACGGCCTGCGGATCGACGCCGTGCAGGCCATGTTTGACGCCAGCGAGGAACACATCGTCGGCGAGCTGACCCGTGCGGTCCGCGATGCCGCCGAGCCGCGCCAGGTCTATGTGCTGGTCGAGAACCAGCCGCAGCAGCATCAGATGATCGACCCGCCCGAGCGCGGCGGTTACGGCGTCGATGCCATGGTCAGCGATGATTTCCAGCACGCGGTCCGCGTGGCCGTCACCGGGCACAATGACTTCTATTACCGCGACTATCAGGGTTCGCCTCAGGAGCTCGTGTCTGCACTGAAATACGGCTTCCTCTATCAGGGTCAGCGCTCCGATATGCGCGACAAGGCCTATGGCACCTATAACCTGGCGACCCCGTCCGAGCACTTCGTGCATTTTCTCGAGAACCACGACCAAGTGGCTAATTCCGCCCGCGGTTTCCGGCTGGCCACCCTGGCCTCGCCGGCCCGAGTGCGAGCCGTAACCAGCCTGTTACTGCTTGGACCGCAAACGCCATGCCTGTTCCAGGGCCAGGAATTCGGCGCAACCAACCCCTTTCTCTACTTCCTCGGGCTGGAAGGCGACGAGGCCAAGTCTGGCGCCGAAGGACGCCGGAAATCGGTGAGCAATTTCCCCAGCGTCGCCGATCCCGTGATGCAGGAGCGGCTGCCGTTTCCCGCTGATCCGAAAACCTTTCACTCCAGCAAGCTCGATTGGGCCGAAGCCGAGCGAAACGCCGGCATTCTCGCCCTCCATCGCGACCTGCTGGCCATGCGTCGCACGGATCCCGCATTTTCACAGGGCAACGACCGCCGCATCGACGGCGCGGTGATCGGCGATGCTGCCTTGCTCATCCGCTATTCCACGCCCGATCCGGCCGGACACCGCCTGCTATTACTCAACCTTGGGCGCGACCTGCAGTTCGGCGTGGCCGCAGAACCCCTGTTCGCACCGCCCGCGGGGCACCACTGGACGGTCGGCTGGTCGAGCGAGCATCCGGACTATGACGGCGCCGGTCGGCGGCCGATCGATCCGGCGCAATTCTGGATACTACCCAGCGACTGCGCCCTCGTCTTCCGCCCGGAGGCGCCGGCATGACGCCGCCTCGCGCCACCTATCGCCTGCAGCTGAACAGGGCCTTCACCTTTGCCGATGCGCTGGCCCTGGTGCCCTATCTCGACAGCCTCGGCATCAGCCACGTCTACCTGTCGCCCATCCTGCGGGCGCGGCCCGGCAGCACGCATGGCTATGACACCGTGGATCACACCAGCATCAACCCCGAACTCGGCACCGAGGCCGACTTCCGCGCACTGGTGGCAGCTTTGCGGCAGCGCGACATGGGCGTGATCCTCGATTTCGTGCCCAACCACATGGGCGTGGGCGGGGCCGACAATGCGCTTTGGCTCGATGTTCTCAAGCACGGCGCCGGCAGCCAATATGCCGAGTGGTTCGATATCGACTGGCATTCACCGCGGCCAGGAATGGGTGGCAAGCTGCTGGTGCCATTCCTTGGCGCCAGCTATGCGCAGTCCCTCGATGCCGGCCACCTGCGGCTCAGAGCCGATGATGACGGCTTTGCCGTTTGGGCGCATGACGGCGACAAGCTGCCGATCCGTCCCGAAGACGAGCGGGCTCTGCTCGAACGCTATGGTGGCGCCGAAGCGGCGGTGGCGGCGCTCAACGGGGAACCAGGCCATCCCGGCAGTTGGGCCGCGCTCGACAGCCTGATCGCCTCCCAGCACTGGCGGCTTGCCCATTTCGCGGTCGCCGCCGACGAGATCAACTACCGCCGGTTCTTCATCAACAGCGACCTGGCGGGCATCAGGATCGACCGCCCGGACGTTTTCGACCACGCCCACAGGCTGATCTTCTCGCTCATCGCCGACGGCCTGGTCGATGGCCTGCGCATCGACCACATCGACGGCCTCCTCGACCCCAAAGGCTATCTGGAAAGGCTGCGTGCACACGCGCCACGGCCGATCTATCTGGTGGTCGAGAAAATCCTCGCGCCGCATGAGCCGCTCCGTGCCGACTGGCCGGTCGACGGCACCACCGGCTATGAGATCGGCGCACAATTGACCCGCCTCCTCACCCGGGCAGAGTCCGAAGCCGAGGTCACGGCCACGTACCGAAACGTTGTCGGAGACACCACCGAGCCCGCAGCCGAAGGCTATCGCTGCAAGCTGCGCGTGATGGACAACGAACTGGCGGCAGAGCTGGCGGCGCTGGCGCGCCTCTTCGCTTCCGTTGCCTGGTCGACTGCCGCCACGGGCGACCTGACCGAGCCTGGCCTGCGGCGCGCGCTGCGCGAAACCATCGCGCACCTGGCGGTCTATCGGACCTACATTGATGATCAGGGCCCGTCAGCGCGCGACCAGCGTGAGATCTGCCGGGCGGTGGCATATGCCCGGCGCAGCCAGCCTCAGATTCAGCCCATGGTCTTCGATTTCGTCGAGGCTCTGCTCTGCTGGACTCTGGCCGCGGACTACGACCCCAGAGCCGTCGCCATGGCCGTGGGCCGCTTCCAGCAGTTCACCGGTCCGGTCATGGCCAAGGGCCTCGAAGACACCGCCCTCTATCGCCATAACCGCCTGGTCGCCCTCAACGAGGTCGGGGCCCATCCCGACCGCTTCTCGGTCTCGATCGCCGCCTTTCATGACAGTAACCGCCGGCGGCTGCTTTCCCACCCTCACTGCATGGTCGCCACCTCCACCCACGATACCAAGCGCGGGGAGGACACGAGGGCCCTGATCGGTGCCATTGCCGACGCCCCCGAGGCGTGGGACGCGGCGGTCCAGCAGTGGCGGTCCACCCTCGCCCCATCAACCGACCCCATCCATCCCAACGACCTCTACCTACTGTTTCAACTCCTGCTTGGCGGCTGGCCAATTGCCGCCGAGGCCGACAACTTGGCCGACCGCCTCAAGGGGGCCATGATCAAGTCCCTGCGCGAAGCCCGCGAGCGCAGCGACTGGGGTGTCAACGCCACCGACTATGAGCGCGCGCTCACCCAGTTCATTGATCATCTGCTGGCCGATACCGATGTCCTGGCGCAGTTTCATTCCACCCGCCTCAGGCTGCAGGCCATCGGCCGCCGCAAGAGCCTGATCCAGGCAGTGCTGAAACTGACCATTCCGGGCGTCTCCGATATCTACCGGGGCGCCGAGGATTGGGAACAGAGCTTCGTTGATCCCGACAATCGGCGCCCCCTGGACTTCGCGGCACTGGCCGGAAGACTCGCCGCGTCCATCCCCGGGCGGGATGACAAGCTGATCCTGACCCAGGCGCTGCTTGGTCTCCGCCGCCGCCTGCCGCGTCTTTTCGCCGAGGGCAGTTACGAGCCGCTGGATTGCGGCCCGCATACATTGGGGTTCCGCCGGCGCTGCGGCAGCGATGAGATGCTGGTGCTGGCAGATCTGTCGCCCGGACACGCAGCCGGAATTGCCGCTCAGAACATTGAATTACCTACACTATTTGGCGGCGCCTCTGGCCCCGTTTGGCTACTGGCGACATCCATCTGACCCATGGTCGAGGCAATCAACGGGCGGCCCCGGATCATCGTTCAACACAGACAAGGACCAAAGTCTGATGCCGTGAGCGACTAACGTCATCAATCGGCAGGCGCCTTTGTCTGAAAGATGGTGCGACTATTGGAAATAGCTGACGACCACAGTGTCGGCTCTACTTCGTCTGCGGCAGACGAACAGGGGAGTCGGGACATGAACCATCCATTTATCCCGAGAGATATACTGACGGCCGCGTTCGGGCGCGGAGCCTTCGACAAGCAGGCAGCAAGCGCACGTCTACGGCATTTCTCCCGCGGCGAAACCGTCTACGAACCTGGCATGCCCGAATTCGTCGGCTATGTCGTATCGGGTGCGGTAAAGCTGGTGACGCTGCTGCCGGACGGCCGTTCCAACATTATCGGAGTCATTGAGGCCCCTGGCTTTTTTGGCCGCATCTTCGGCGTCGCGACGGAGTTCTCGATCGAAGCCGCCAGCGACGTGGTCCTTGCCTGCTTTGATCGGTCCACCTTCGAAGCGCAACTGCATACCGATCCGGAACTCGAGCACCTCATCCACATGGAAAACCTGCACCAGCTCGATGAGGCGCATGAGCGCATCCTGGTGCTGGCCTGCCAGAGCATTATCGAGCGGATTGCCACCTTCATGGTGCTCAAGCTGCTGGCCGCCGACGAGCATGGCGGGCGCGTCGCCACCCCGATCGTGCATGTGCCGATCAACCGGCGCGACTTCGCCGCCTATCTGGGAACGACCGTCGAGAGCGTCAGCCGCAGCATCCAGGTCCTGGCCCGTCGCGGCACCATTGCCGTTATCGACAGCGCCAACTTCCGCGTATTGCGGCGGCACGACCTGTTCGAAACCGCCGGCCAGGATGAAGACAATCTCATCGAACTGGTCCGGAGCCGCGGGCTCAAGGGTCGCGGACCGGGCCAATTCCAGCCGGTGATAAATCGGAATGAGACGGCCGCCCGGGTCGAGGCGCAGCCGCGCACGATGCGGGTTGCGGCGGAATAACACGATCCGGGGAGGCGACCATGGCGATCCTGGTCACGGGTGGGGCGGGCTATATCGGCAGCCACATGGTGCTGAACCTTGCCGATGCGGGCGAAGATGTCGTCGTGCTCGACAACCTCATCACCGGCTTTGATTGGGCCATCGACGGGCGAGCGACCTTCGTGCAGGGCAATGCCGGCGACCGGGCCCTCGTCGGGCAGGTGATCGCCGACCATGGCATTACCGAAGTGGTGCATTTCGCCGGCTCGATCGTGGTGCCTGAATCGGTGTCGGACCCGCTCAAATACTACGAGAACAACACGGCCACCTCGCGCAACCTGATCGAGGCCGCAGTGCGCGGCGGGGTCAAGCACTTCATCTTCTCCTCCACGGCCGCCGTCTATGGCATGACGGGCCTGGCGCCAGTCGTGGAAACCACCGCGCTCAGCCCGATGTCGCCCTATGGCCGCTCAAAGCTCATGACCGAGTGGATGCTGGCCGACGTCGCGGCGGCCCACCCCATCTCCTATGGCGTGCTGCGCTACTTCAACGTCGCCGGCGGCGATCCTGGCATGCGCAGCGGCCAATCGACGCCCCATGCCAGCCACCTGATCAAAGTGGCCTGCCAGACCGCGCTGGGCCAGCGCACGCATATGGATATCTTCGGGACCGACTTCGAGACGCCCGATGGCACCGGCATCAGGGACTATATCCACGTCACCGACCTGATTGCCGCACACGCGCTGCTGCTCAAGCACCTGCGGACTGGCGGCGAAAGCACCACGATCAACTGCGCCTACGGCCAGGGCTATTCTGTCCGGCAGGTCGTGGAGGCGGTGCGTCAGGTATCTGGCGTGGACTTCAGGGTGATGGAAGGCCCGCGCCGCGCCGGCGATCCCGCCTCGGTCACGGCCACTGGGCAGAAGGCGCGCCAGCTGCTGGGATGGACGCCCCAGTTGAACGACCTGATGACGATCGTCCGGACCGCGTTCGCCTGGGAGCAGAATCTGATGTTGCGCAACCGCTGATCCCAAGCGGCTCCCACCTGCCCTATCGGCGCATGGCGCTGTCGCGGTCTTCGCTCTCACGCGACGCGATGACGACTTCCACCCGGTTACGGGCCTTGAGCTTGAGCATCAGCCCGGTCATGTAGTGCTTGACCGTCTTCTCGCTGATATGCAGCTGCGCTGCGATCTCGCGATTGGTCCTGGCCAGCATCAACTGACCGACAATCTGCTTTTCGCGCACATTGAGCTTCACGGCTTCGTCCAGGGCTTGCCGGCGCGCGCGTTCCCGCAGACCGTTCATGACCTGGCTGGCATATTGCCGGGTCACGAACATCTGGCCCGCCATGACGGTGTCGATGGCCTCCAGCAGCTCGGACGATGGACTGCCCTTGAGCGCGAAGCCGGTCGCACCGGCATCCAGTGCCTTGAGTGCGGATTCAATGCTGCAATAAGCCGTGAAGACCACGACCTTGGTATTGGGCGCAGTGGCCACGATCTGGGCGATGGTTCGGAACACATCCCCCGGCATGCTCAGATCCATGATGATGACATCAGGCGCGAGCGTGTTGACCAGCTCGAGGCTGGAATCGGCACACACCGCCTGTCCAACGACCCGGTGTCTGTCGCTGCCAGCGAACAAAGAAACCATTCCTGCGAGCAATACGGGATGATCGTCGGCAATTGCGACTGTCAGTATTTCTCTCATGGCACAATCAGCAGAGCCTAAGCTGCGTCCCCAGTTATTTCTTGTTTTGAAAGCCTACGACGCTATTAACGTTTGGTAAATTCACTTCTTGAAATCTTGTTGCTTTGCTTAATAAAAGCGTCAGCGCTACTTACTCTTCCCGGAACGCGCGAGCGATCTGGTCTGTGAATGGTTTGACGAAATACGCAATTGCTACTTGCTCTTGCGTCTGCACGAACACATCGACCGGCATGCCGGGCACCAGCCCCCGGTCGCCCAGCACGGACAGGTCCCCCGTCACCTCCGCTTCGGCGACGTAGTAGCTCTGGCCAGTCTGAGGGTCGGTCGTGGTCGCAGCCGACACCCGCGAAACGACGGCCGGTATCTCCGGCGTGGTCCGTTGATCGAACGCGCTGAAGCGAAGCTTGACCTCCTGGTCCAGCGAGATCTGGTCGATGTCGTTGACCGCGACCCGGAACTCGATCTTGAGGTCGGCATCTTCGGGTACGATGGTCAGCAGGCGCTCGGCCGGCCCGATGACGCCGCCCAGGGTGGTCACCGTCAGCTCGTTGACACTCCCGCTCACGGGCGAGCGGATAAGCGTACGATCGAGCCGATCGTTGACCTCGGCAACCCGATCGTTCAGTTCGGCGATATTGGCTGCCACCACGCGCAACTCACGCTGCGCCTCGGTATAGGCCATCTCGTCAATCGCCAGGATCTGCAGCTTGACCTCGCTGATCCGCGCATTGGAGCGCGCGATGCTGGCGGTCAGTTCGCCCTGCGAGCCGAGCATGCGCGCCAGCTCACGGTCCGCCACGTTGATGCGTGTCGCTTCAATAAGGCCCTTCTCCGAGAGGGCGCTCATGCGCGCGCGCTCCTCCTGTGCCAGCGCCACCTCGTCGACCAGCGCCGCCGCCTGGAACTGCAGCCCGCCGACCTCTTCTTCCAGCTGCGCCACCTGCAGCTCGAGTTGCTGCCGCTGCGACCGCCGATTGCGCGACGTGCTGTCAAACAGCTGCTGTTCGCCCTGGAGGATCAGCATGCCATCCGGATAGGCGGTGAGGAAATCGTCGGGAAAGGCAATTTCGGTTGCCGCATCGCGCTCGGCTGTCAATCTGGCCTGCCGCGCCAGCAGCTCGGCCAACTGGCCCATCAGGATCGACCGCTCCGTGCGGATCTGCACGTCATCGAGACGGAGCAAAACCTCCCCAGCGGTGACCTCCTGGCCCTTGCGAACATTGATCGCGCGGACCACGCCACCATCCAGGTGCTGGACGACCTTGACGTTTTCAGCCACCAGCACCGTGCCGTTGGAGATCACGGCGCCCGATAGCTTGGCGGTGGAAGCCCATCCACCAATGCCTGCCAGCAGCAGGATCGCGGCCACGCTGCCGGTGATGACCCTGCCGCGCATGGAAAAATCCGACATTTTGACGGCGCTGCGACGAAGGGCCGGGCCGGGATAGGGCGCCGTCATGTCCATGGAACTCATTTACTTCTCTCCTGGTCTCTATCAGGCGACTTGATGTTCAGGCGTAAAAGGCAAGCGGACGCCGTCCAGCGTTATGGAAATTTCGTAGAAGTCGTTCCGATCGACATCGGCCTCGATGATCGTGTGGTCCATGTCGTCGTAGAAGGCGTGGCTGACCCGGATCGGCAGGCCCGCCTCGAAGCCCTCTTCGAGCTCATCGTAGATTTCGCCGAACCGCTCGGCCTCGAGCCGCTCCGCACGATGGGAAAGCTCGTATTCGGCCACGTGAATACGGTCGCCGACGACGAAATCCAGGATTTCGAACACCAGCTGCCGGCTAAGCGCCGCCGTGTCTTCGCTGACCGTGAAGATGAAGAGGTCGTCGCCGCTGCCGCCGGCGATAATCGCCGTCGTGGAACCGAACACGAAGGTGTCGTCACCACTGCCGCCGACGACCTCCTCGACATTCTGGAACAGGTCCTGGTCGATATTATCGCTCCAGGCGATACCCAGTTCGAAGTCGAGATGGATGTCAGCGGTGAATTCGGAATAATCGAGAGTGTCGTGCCCCTCACCGCCGTCGATGAGGTCATAGCCTGCATCGCCCATGATCGTATCGTCGCCGGCGCCGGCATCGATCTCGTCGTCGCCGCTGCCGGCCGCGATCAGGTCGTTCCCGCCGCCGCCGTAAAGCGCGTCGTCGCCGCTGCCGCCCAGCAGCCAGTCGTCGTCGGCACCGCCATCGATGGTATCGTCGCCCTCGCCGCCGTCGAGCAGGTCGTCTCCGGCCTCGCCGAGCAGCGTGTCTTCGCCTTCGTCACCCTGCAGGTGATCGTTGCCAGCGCCGCCCTGAACCAGGTCATTTCCGGCCGCTGCGATCAGCGTATCGTCGCCGTCACCGCCCAGAATGACATCACAGCCCTCGCCGCCATCGATCGCGTCATCGCCGGTGCCGCCATCCAGGTGGTCGCTGCCGGCATCGCCCTGCACGACATCGTTGCCTTCGCCGCCGCTTGCAACGTCGTCGCCAGCGCCGCCAATGAGGACGTCGTTCCCCTCCCCGCCTTCGATCTGGTCGTTGTCGGCGCCACCATCCAGAATGTCGTCGCCAGCGCCACCAAGCAGAAGATCGTCACCCTCGTCGCCGTCGATGACGTCGTCGCCATCCTCACCGAACAACCGATCGCTGCCTTCGCCACCGCCGATCACGTCATTGCCGCTGCCGCCGAAGATCACGTCGTCGCCAAGGCCGCCAAACAACTGGTCGTCCCCGTCGCCGCCATTGATGTGGTCATGGCCCAGGCCGCCCACGACCACGTCGTTGCCGGCCCGGGCATCGATGATGTCGTCGCCTGCCAGCGCATCGATGTCGTCGTCATAAGGCGTGCCGACAAAGACGTCGTCGCCAGGCGTCAACGCGATGGTGTTGCGCACCACCTCGAGCGTGGCGGTCTGCACGATCTCGAGCAGACCATCGCTGATGTCGTAGGTGAAGGTGATAACCCCCATCATCCCGGGCAAGGTGATAAACGACCAGCCCGAGCCAAGCTGCACCAGCGTGCCGCCCGTGACCGTGATGTCGTTGATGGTCAGCACATCACCATCGGGGTCGCTTGCACCAAACAACAGATGCGACAGCCCGATCAGCATCACCTGGCCAGCGAAGACGTCGTTCAGACGCACGGGCCCCATGACGACAGGGGCGCGATTTCCCGACACGGTTTCATCGGGATCATCATCGTCCTCGTCCTCTTCGTTGTCCTCGTCTTCGTCGTCTTCCCCATCATCCTCGTCATCATTATCGTCGTTGTCGATGGTTCGCCCGTCGTCGCCAAGCGGCGGATACATCGGCACGAAATCGTCCTCCGACGGCGTATCTCCAGATCCAGTCGGATCGTCGCCGCCGGGCGTACCGACAGCGACATTGTCGTTTTGCGGCCGGTAGTCGAAAGCCGCGGGGAAGAAGGCCGCGACATTGGGGCCAAGATACTCGAATGAGGTCGCCGAATAGGTGAGCTGTTCACCCTGGGGCATGGAAAGTCCCGGATGCCAGTCGTGCCGGGAATGGCCGATCGTATTGTCGGGCTCCTCGCCAATGCTGCCGGTCATCGTGTCGTCTATTCCCGGGCCGGATTCCATGCGCCCGCTTCTGGGCGGGTTGCTGTTGGCAGCGGGCAGTCCATCGCCCTCATGCTGCGCATCGCTTTGCGACTGGGCGGGAAACGCGCTCTTGAGATAGGCCGCGATTCCGGTGATGAGCAGCGCGAAATAGACGGGCAGGCGCGACGCCTTCTCCGGCGTGTTGAAATCCAGACGCTTGCGCGGATCCTGGGGTTCGGACGGCTGACGGTTGGCCTTTGCCTCGATGATCATGCCAGCTCTCCGGTTTCGGCGCGTGGCTCAACGACCTTGGGGGCGTTGGCATTGGCCTGGCGCTGTCCAGCCACGATTTCGTCCTTGGGACCAAAGGCGGTCATGCGGCCGTTCTGGATGACGGCGACCATGTCCACCTCGGCCAGGATCGAAGGCCGATGCGCGACGATCACGGCGATGCCACCGCGAGCCCGGACCTGGCGGATTGCCGAATTGAGCGCTTGCTCGCCCTCCGCATCGAGAAAGGCATTGGGCTCATCCATGATGACCAGGAACGGGTCGCCATAGAGCGCACGGGCCAGACCGATGCGCTGCCGCTGTCCGGCGGACAGGGCGGTCCCCATCGGGCCGAGCTGCGTATCGTAGCCATCGGGCAGGCGCACGATCATTTCATGCACGCCAGCTGCCTTGGTCGCAGCCACGATGGCCCTTGCGTCGCGTTGCGGGGCCAGGCGGGTGATATTCTCCACGATGGTCCCATCGAGCAGCGCGACGTCCTGCGGCAGGTAGCCGACATACTGTCCGATCTTGTCTTCGTCCCACTGCGTCAGGTCCGCATCGTCGAGCCGTACGGAGCCGCGCAAGGTGGGCCAGATGCCCGTCAGCGCCCGCACCAGCGTGGTCTTGCCACCGCCGCTCGGCCCGATCACGCCGACGGCCTGGCCGGCCTTGAGTTCAAAGGCGACTTCGGTGAGCAGCACACGGCCCGTCGAGGGCGCCGCCACGGTGATCTTGTCGAGCTTGAGTGTGTGGGTCGGCGCCGGCAGGTCGAGCGGTTTGGCCATGCCCGAAAGGGCAACCATGGTGTCGCGCAGACGCTGGAAGGCCTGGCGCGCGGCGACGACGCCCTTCCAGTTGCCGATAGCCATGTCGATCGGCGCCAGGGCGCGCGACGAGGCAACGGAAACGGCAATGATGGCACCAGACGACATCTGGCCCTGAATGGTCAGGTAGGCGCCCATGCCCAGCAGGGCCGACTGAAGCACCATGCGCAGCACGCGTGAGAACGCGCCAAACGTCCCCACCACGTCGCTGGCGCGCGTCTGCAGGGTCAGGTGATCCTGATTGGCATCGTTGAAACGCGCGACGGCGCGCCCGGCAAAGCCCATGGCCTTGAGGATATCGGCGTTGCGGGCATTGGAGTCGGCGATGGCGTTGCGCGCCAGGTGCGCCTGCTGCGCCGCCGAGGCCAGCTTGCGCGACTTGAGCTCCGTCCACACCGTCAGCAGCGTCAGCACGACCGCGCCGCCGAGGGTAAGGGCGCCCAACACCGGGTGAAGGAAGTAGACGAAGAGGATGTAGAGCGGCACCCAGGGCAAGTCGAACAGGGCCACCGGCCCCTGGCTGCCCATGAACGAGCGAATGGTATCGACATCGCGCCCGCGTTCCAGCGCCTCGCCCGTCGAAAACCCAAAGCGCGGCATGTCGACACTGACCCGATGGGCGATCGGCGCCAGCAGGCGGTCGAAGCGGGCCCCGATCCGCACCAGCAGCTGGCTGCGGATGATGTCGAACACGCCCTGGAACAGGTAGAGCCCGATAACCAGGACCGAGAGCGCCGCCAGCGTGGGGACGCTCCCGCTCGTCAACGCCCGATCATAGATCTGCAGCATGTAGAACGAGCCGGTCAGCGCCAGGACGTTGATGATGCCGGAGATCCAGAACAGGAAGACCGCAATACCCTTGAATTGCTTGCGCAGCATCTCGTCGCCGCGATGTTCGGCCATTGCCTTTGTTGTCGATGCCATGATCCTCGCCCCGATTGAGTGGTGCAGCAAAGACCCGGCCGATGGGACACCGGCCGGGTAAGTTGGAGGCTACAGATTGAAATCGTTGCCTGTCAGGACGTGGTTGCCTGCGATGCTGATCCGGAACTCCGGAGCGTTGGTCCCTGCAATATCGCCGGAGATGACGGTGTATTCGCCATCAGCCCGCGTTTCGTGCGTGACCACGATCTGGCCCGGCGCGGTGGTGGATTGACCGTTCTCGAGGGTAAATGCGTCATTCCCCACGGTCCCGGCATTGGCGTCGATCCCCGAGAGGTCGATCTTGTCGCCCTCCTGGAAGCCGCGGATAGTGTCGCCATGTGCGGCAGCTGCCGAACCGAAGACGAACACGTCCTCGCCCTGCCCGCCGTCCACCACGTTCACGCTGTTGCTCATCGTGATCGTGTCATTGCCCGAACCGGTAACGACATTCTCCACGCCCCAGAGCGTATCGGTGCCGCTCTGGCTGCTGACCGCGCTGCCGCGGCCACCCACGCCGGTGCCCAGATCGACCGTGGCGCCGGCGGTCAGGAAGCCCAGGTCGAGGGTATCCTTGCCCGCATCCGCCGAGATATCGCCACCATAGTAGGTGTCGTTGCCGTCGTTGAGCGAGCCGACCATCAGGTCGTTGCCGTTGCCACCGAAGATCGAGTCATCCCCGTCGCCGCCATCGAGCAGATCGTTGCCATTCTGGCCGAACATCCGGTCATCGTCGGCACCGCCATACATCATGTCGTCGTCGTCGCCACCGAACATGTCATCGTCGCCGTCTTCGCCGAAGATGATGTCCCGGCCGGCTTCGCCGTCAACGAAATCATTGCCGGCGCCTGCCCGGATAATGTCGGCTCCGGCTCCGGTGATAATGAAGTCGGTCCCGGCAAAGCCGAACACCAGGTCGCCACCAGACGATCCCATCAGGATGTCGTCATTGGGAGTACCGAGGACGGGGACTGAGGCCGGCGCCGGAGCGTGGTCATCGTCATCGTCATCATTGTCGCAGCTGTCGTCATCGTCGCCGACATCGACATCGTCGTCGTCATCCTCGTCTTCGTCTTCGTCATCATCCTCGTGATCGTCCTCGTCCTCATCGTCCTCATCGTCCACGGGAGGCCCGTTGTCGGCGATGTAGGTGATGGTGTGCTCGCCATCGGTGAGGGTGGTGACGCCATTTTCGTCGGTCGTCTGGACAAAGTCGTCCATGGTCATGCCGTTGGGCAGCTCGATCACATCCTGCGGCCGCATGGTGCCCACGATCGTGTCGTGGCCGCCATTGGAGCGGAAGACGATGCGATGTGCCGAGTTCAGCGCCGAGATATCGATGACGTCATCGCCGCTCGTGCCCTCGATGGTGATCGTGTTGAGGCGCAGGCTGGTTTGCGAGAAATCGCCGATGATTTCGAAGTTGTCGCTGCCGGCCGTGCCCGACGAGCCGGACGGATCAACGCCGTTGAGCCGGATTTCCTCGATCTCGGACAGTTCGGCAATGACCACCTGCGGTCCCGCGCCCTCGGCCCGGGTGACCCCGAT
>CBFGMY010000061.1:0-20092 GCA_965650055.1 uncultured Devosia sp. | reverse complement strand
CAAGGCCTCTTCCTGGATCAGGATAGTCTGGGCCATGTAATAGGGCGCCGGCGGGAATTCGCGCAGGCGCTGCTGGATGAGGCCTTCGGCGTCCCGGTCGCGCGGCTGGCTGTTGCGCGCCACGTCCTCGATGCGATCGAACAGGCCGTCGATAGCCTGCTGGTCCTGCTGGTTCGGCATGTGCCCACTCCCCGGAGCAAGTAATAATGCAGAACAAGTGGGGACCCGCGGAAGCGGTTGCAATGCCGCGCTGATTGATTGCGCAGGTCTGCCCCAGAAAAGCCATCAGGCCGCCAAAACTTCGCCGGGACTACCAGTGTAACGAAGCCGTGATCTGCAGCTCAACCGCCGAATCCATAGGAAAACCAATGACCTCCAAGATCCTGCTCTCCTTCGCCGCCGTTGCCATGCTTGCCCTGGCGGCATGCAGCAACCCCGAGACCCCGGCAGAATCCACGCCGGAAGCCGCTCCGGCTGCTGAGGCACCCGCTGCCGCACCTGCAACGGCGCCTGCCGCAAACACCACCGCCGTGACGCCCGAACAGGCGATGCAGGCCGTGCAGGCCCAGGCCGCCACGATGACCGACGCGCAGAAGACCGAGACGATCGCCGCGGCACGCAAGGCCGCCGAAGACGCCGCCAAGGCACAGAACCTCAGCGCCGAACAGATCAAGCAGGCCGGCGACATGGCCGAGGCTGCCACCAAGCAGATGCTCGGCGTCCAGTAAGCCTGGCGTTTGCGACTCGAGGCCCCGCGACCAACGGTCCGCGGGGCCTTATTTTTTCTGCGAGCCCACCCGCAGCACGTAGCCGATGACGATGGCCACGGCCTCGTAGAGCTCGAGCGGAATGGTGTCATCAAGCTCGACCCCGCTCAGCGCCTCCGCCAGTACCGGGTTGGCCTCGATGACGATGCCCTGCTCCCGGGCCAGTTCGACGATCCGCTCGGCGACCAGCCCCCTGCCCTTGGCCACCACGCGTGGCGCATCGCGCGAGCCCTTCTCGTATTGCAGCGCCACCGCCAGTGCGCGCGGCTTGATCTCGTCATTCATCGCTGTTCGTCCACGAAGTGACCCGAGGGCGCAGCGACGGCCGGCGTCGGCGGCTCGCCGTGCCGGACGATGACCGCACCGGGCCGCAGGCCGGCTTCGCCCAGTGTCTCGCGCAACGAGGCGATCTCGGCTTCGAGCGCGGCTGAAGCGGTGGGCTCGGTGGCCCACAGCATGACCCCGGTGGCCCCGGCCCGAAGCGTGACCTGCGCGCCGACCTCGCCCATATCGGGCAAGCTCAAGGCGAAGCGCATCTGCCATCCGCGTTCTCCGCTGGTTTCCGTTTCCCCTTCCGGGTCGCCATGGATGTGGATTTGCATCAGCGTCTGGTGCGTTCCCACCATGACGGGCAAGTCCATGCTCCAGTCGGCTGTCTTGGCTACGGGGTCGGGCAAGGACGCATGCTGATGCAGCCGGACGCGCGCAAGGGCGGATTCAGTGCGTTCCAGCAGGTGTTTGCCAACCTCTTCGGGGGTGGCATCCACGTCGATGGGTGGGGTGTCGCCGGGGCGCGAACGGGGCGTGATGCCGCGCAGGGGTGGTGGCAGTTGGGCCACGGCGGCGACCGGCGCTTGCTGGCCCAGCCACGCGGTCAGCGTCTGCCGGAGCGTCAGCAGTGCCGATTTCATGTCGGCCTGGGGTTGTGTCAGGCCCTGAGCCAGGCTGGCCTCCTGGAACACGCCCGAGCTCTTGACGGCTGCCTGCAAGGCCGCCCCATCAAAGCGGGGTGCATCCAGGGCGACGCGGCCGGCCAGCACCTGCTGCGCGGCGCGCACCACCGGCTCGGGCAGCACGACCTTGCCGGCAATCGACGCCAGGGCCGTAGTCAGCGCCGTTACCGATCCCTGGCTGGGAATGGACGCCTGCACCATCTGCGCGAGCGCCGCCTGTGGCGTCACCGGCTGCTGCGGCGGTTGCGGCAGCGGATTGCCCGACGACGCGTGGGCTGTGGCACTGCCCACCGCGATGGCCGGCGCAACCGGTCGCACGGCGCCAGGCACTGCCTGGGCGGCAGGCGGTGCAGATGGCGTCGCGGCAGCGCCTGCGGCCGCGACTGCCAACGGATTGGGATTGGCCGGATTGGTTTGCGGATAGATCGCTGCTGGCGTCGGGGTAGTTACCGTTGTGGTGATGACAGTCGTCGTCGCCACGGTCGACGGCGCGGATGCTGAGGGGGCGGGTGGCGCGGCGGGCGTTGGAGTTGTGGCTGGCGGGTTGGCCGCCTGCCCATTCGCAAGCGGAGCCGCTTGGGCTGCCTGGGCCGTCGTTGGCGGACTGACGCCAGCATTGACGCTTTGCGGGGTCAGTTGGTTCGGCGACGACGCTGGCGTGTCCGTAACCGCGGCCTGCGGCAGCATTACCGTTTGCTGGCCCTGCACCACCTGTGCAGGAATCGGTGGCGCACCCGTTGGGGCCGGGGCGGCACTCGCTGTCGGATTGGGCAGAGGCAGGCTGATATCGGGTGCGGGCGCGGCCGGCGCGGGGCTGACGGCGGTCGGCAGGGGTGCGACGGCCTGCTGCAGGGCCAGCCGCATCTGCTGGCCAGCGCCCTGCACTTCCAGCCTGATGGTTTCTCCCGTCTGGACCAGTGTCGGCAGCACCAGGTTCAGGAGCTGGCCACGGATTTCCACCTGGGTGACGCCATTGGCCGCCGGACCGACAACCCGGGCATCCAGCACCTGGCCTGATTGCAACGCAAGCGCCTGCAGCGCGCCCGGGCGGGCGGCAGAAACGAACCTGGGCAGCTCCGGCGGAATGACCATGGCGTTCCGGCCCTCTGCCGCACCATGCGGCAACCCATACTAACGCGCGAACAGCATCCAGTGATTCCCCATTCTTGGGAAACTTAACATCGTCTAACCGGCAACATCGGCGCGCGGCCTCAGTCGGGGCGGATGTCGGTATAGTCCTTGGTCGCCGGCTTGCCGCGGAAAGTCACCCAGAAGAAGTTGAGCGTATAGGTGCCGGCGGTGCGGAAGACGCCTTCCTTCTCGAGGCGCCGGCCCGATGTCATCATCTTGAGGGCGAAGGTGAACTTGACCCCGCCCACTTTGGACAGACGCACCGCGACGTCGGTATCCTCGCCGAAGAACTGGATCGTGCGGTCATAGCCGCCCACCTGCGCCCAGGCGGCGCGCTTGAACACGAAATTGCCGCCCTGCACCACCGAACCCACGCGGAGCACATAGCGATTGAGCACGTAGATCAGCCAGGTGAGGCCATAGAACATGCCGACGAGGAACCGGCTCCAGGCGCTCATGTCGTAGTAGACATAGGGGCCGCTGAGGCAGACTAGCTTGGGGTCGCGCTTGAATTCGGCGAGCACGGTATCCAGCCAGCCCGGCGGCACGATCGTGTCGCTATCGATATTGGCGATCAGCTCGAAACCCTGGCTGGCGGCAAAGCCGGCGTCGCGGGCATTGACTAGGCCCTTCTTGGGCTCATCGACCACGCGCACCGTCGGAAAGCCGCGGGCAATCTCGCCCGTCCGGTCGGTCGAGGCATTGTTGACCACGATGATTTCGGCATCGGCGCCCGAGCGGGCAATCTCGGCCACCACCGATTCCAGACATTTGCCGATCAGCGCCTCTTCGTTGTAGGCGGGTATGACGAATGCCAGTTTTCTCATCGTGCCTCTTGCTGGGCTTGGCGGACCGATCGCCGCAAATGCCAGCCAATAGCCTCTGCTTGGCGCTACGGCAACAGATGGGCACCGCTTTTCAGCGTGCCAGGCCCCACCCGGCCGGCAAATTCAGTATCCTGCCCTGCAGGGAGACTGCTTCCGTTGCGGTAAAGGCTTCTGCTACAAGCGTTCATCGAGTGTTCAGTTGCGTATTGCGACAAGCGGGGCATGATGAAAAAGCGGCTGTTGAAACATTTGCTGGTTCTTTTGCTGTCGGCAGCGGCACCTGTTGCCTATGCCGCCAATGAAGGCACGGCCGTGGGCGTCGACCCAGACGCCAAGGTGCAGATCAACTCCACAGACCGAATACTCGAGGTCGGCGCCGATGTTTCGGTTGGCGACCTTGTCGTCACGGGCCCATCGGGGCTGGTGCAGATCGTCTTCGACGACGATACCAGGCTCGTGGTCGGCCCGCGCAGCTCGTTGCTGATCGAGACGTACCTGATGGCAACCAGCAACACGGCGCAGCAACTGACCATCAACGCGCTGGGCGGCTCGTTCCGGTTCATCACCGGCAACAGCCCCAAGCCGGCCTATTCCATCCTGACCCCGACGGCCGCTATCGCGGTGCGTGGCACGGAGTTCGACATTGTCGTGGAGCCCGGCCTGACCAAGGTCATGCTCTATGAGGGCGCCCTGCAGATTTGTAACCCGGGTGACGCCTGCCAGCAGGTGACCCGCCACTGCGAGGTCGCCGTGGCAAGCAACGACGAGGCGAATCTCTTCGTGCGGAGCGACCCGCTGCGCACGCCGCTGAGCCTGGAATTCCGCTATGCACGGTTCCAGGCTCCGCTGCTGCCGCCCTTCCGGGTGGGCGGCGCTGCGCTCTGCGCGGAAGAGCCCCAGGTCAACGTGCCCAAGAGCAACCAGGGCAGCGAGGATAGCGGCGTCGTTACGCCGACACCTCCGCCGCCACGGCTGCCACCGCCGCCCAAGCGGTAGTCGCAGCTCCTGATGGCCCAGGCTCAGCCGATATAGTCGCGCTTGCCGACCGGCACGCCGGCGTGGCGCAGGATGGCGTAGGCCGTGGTGACGTGGAAGAAGAAGTTGGGCAGCGCCCGCTCGGTCAGATAGGTCTGGCCTGCCATGGTCACATCCTTGCCGCCGAGCTTCAGGGTGACTTCGCGCGTGTCGCCGCCATCGAGATCTTCCGGCTTGGTCGTCGCCAACAGGTCCAGCGCCTTCTGAATGCGGGCGCGAAGCTCCGGAAAGGTTTCCTCGGTGTCGGGCCAGGACGGCACGTCGCGGCCGGCCAGGCGCGACACGCAACCCTTCACGTGATCGGTGGCGATCATGATCTGGCCGCGGAAAGGGATCATGTCCGGGGCCAGCCGCATGTTGGACAGCACCAGCGTGTCGAACTTGCGATCAGCGGCATAGGCCTCGGCCTTGTCCATGATGGCCAGCAGGTTGGTCAGCATACGGGTAAAAATCGGCACGGTCATGCCATAGACGGAAATGGTCATTCGCAAAGCTACCTTGATTGTGCGGTCCCGAACGGGAACTGTGTTCTGCGCCCGCGGTTGATGGCTGGCAAGGCGGTTCTATGAGCAAGCAAGAAGACAGGCCGGTGAACGGCGCCGCCGACAGGAAGACCGGGTTCGCGCGCCTGCGCTCCAGGCTGCGGCTGCTCTATCACAGCCAATCCCCCGTTGCGCAGCGCTTCCAGGCGGCTGTGCTTATCGTCGACCTGGCCATCATCGCCTTTTTCATCACCACACCGCTGCTGCGCGATAACGCGTCGTTTTTGTGGATCGACCTGTCCATCGCGGCGCTACTGCTGGCCGATCTGGTCGCCCGGGCGCTGGCCTCCACCGACATCCTGCGCTGGCTGCGCCAGATGCCTGTTATCGTCGACATCTTCATCCTGGCGACGCTGCTGGCCCCTGCCTGGCTGGTCAATCTGGGCTTCCTGCGGATCCTGCGATTGTGGACGCTGACGCGGACCTCCACATTCTGGCGGCCGCTCAAGAAACGCGGCCTGGGGCTCTACCAGGAGCCGATCCAGGCGACGATCAACCTGCTGGTCTTCCTCTTCGTGGTCACCGGCTTTGTCTATACGGCCTTTGCCAATCGCGGCGAAGAGGCGGGAATCGTCGGCTATGTCGACGCGCTGTACTTCACCGTGGCAACGGTCACCACGACAGGGTTCGGCGATATCACCTTGCCCGGCACGTCAGGCAAGCTGGCCTCGATCGTCATCATGATCATCGGCATTTCGCTGTTCGTGCGGCTGGCGCAGGCCATCTTCCGCCCCGCCAAGGTGAATTTTCCGTGCCCTCATTGCGGGTTGCAGAAGCACGAGCCGGACGCCGTCCATTGCAAGGCCTGCGGGCACTTGCTCAATATTCCCGACCACGGGCAGGATTAGCGCAGCACGGCCAGCCTGACGCGGAAGCAGGCGCCTGGCAGCGGTCCGGGCACCAGATCGAGAGCGCCGTTCATGCGCGTGACGATCTGCCGGGAGATGGCCAGACCCAGCCCTGCCCCGCTCTGGTCGGCCGCACCGCGCTGGCCGCGGGCGAACTTCTCGAAGATCAGCTTGCGCTCGCCCTTGGCGATGCCCGGTCCGTTGTCGGCAATATCGACGACAAAGCTGCCCGCCCTCACCATCGAGGTTATCCGCATCACTGGCGCATCGGAGTCGTTGTATTTCACCGCGTTGGAAATCAGGTTGATGAACACCTGGCATAGCCGATCGGCATCGCCCTCCACCATGGTCGCGCTGGCCCGCTCGCCCAGCTCCACCGTGACGCCGCGCTGGCGCAGCAGGGCCTCGCACACCGTCAGCGCCCGCCCCAGCGCCGCCTCGGCATCAACAGGCACATTCTCCCAGGCGCGCTCGCCGCGCTCCAGCGCGCTGAGGTCGAGGATTTCGTCGAGCAGCTTGGTCAGCCGCAGGCTTTCCTGATGGATGGTGCCGACGAAATGCTGGCGCTGCCCCTCATCGATATCGTCAGCATCGAGCAATATCTCGGAAAACGAACGGATCGAGGTCATGGGTGTGCGCACCTCGTGACTGACCTGGCTGAGGAACTCGTCCTTCTGGCTATCGAGTTCGCGCAGCTGCGCATTGGCGTCCTCGAGCTGTTGCGCCGTCGAGCGCAGCTCGGCAGAGGTTTTCTCGAGCTGCTGGGAATATTCGATGACCTGCTGGGTTTCATCGGCCATCTGCATCATTTCTTCGAGCGACACCTCGCTACCCGAAAGCACCTTTGACAGCATCACATGCGCCGAGGCCGCGCCGATCGAGCCCGCCAGTTCGCGTTCGAGGCGCCCGATGAACTCCGGCGATGGCTCCAGCATGTCCGGGTCGACGCCGCTGTCACGCGCCTCGGTTTCGAACAAGGCTGCCGCACGGCGTTCGCCGAGCACGCGTTCGGCCACGAAGAACAGGTCGTTGGCGGTAGCCGAGCCGCGCACGAAATTGCCGCGCGGCACCTGCCCGCGCTTGAACACATCGACAAAGACACTTGCCTGTATGCGCTCCAATGCCGATTGGCTGGTCAGCAGCGAGCCCAATGTCAGGGTCAGCACGTTGACCAGGATGCTCCAGAACGCGGCGTGAGCCAGCGGGTCGATATTGTCGAGCCCGAACATGGCCTCCGGCCGCAGCCAGGAAATTCCCCAGGGACCCTGGCTCAGCAGCATCGCCACCTGGGGGGAGACCGACTCGAACGATGGCAGGAAGCTGCACCAGACCCAGAAGACAAACCCGGCCGCGATGGCGGCAGTGGCGGCCTTGAGCGAGGCCTCGCGCCAGAACAGGGCGGCGATGACGGACGGAAAGAACTGCGCGATGGCGGTAAACGAGATGAGGCCGATTGGCGCCAGCGCGTTGGAATCGCGCGTGAAGAAGAAATAGAAAAATCCCAGTGACAGGATCAGCACGATCGAAAAGCGGCGGGCAATCAGCAGGAGGCTCGTCACCCCCTGCCCATCGCCGCGACCAGCCGGACTCAGCCGCAGGATCAGCGGCATGACGATATGGTTGGAAACCATGATCGAGAGCGCGATCGATTCCAGGATGATCATGGATGTCGCCGACGAGAAGCCGCCGATGAAGGCGAACAGCGCCAGCGCGTCCTGGCCGAAGGCCATGGGCAGCGTCAGTGCAAACATGTCCGGATTGGAGCCGGCGGGCATGGTCGTCAGCCCGAATACCGCGATCGGCAGGATGAACAGGCTCATCAGCAGCATGTAGGCCGGGAAGGCCCAGCTGGCGACGCGCAGGTGATTCTCGTCGGAATTTTCCACCACCGTCACCTGGAACTGCCGCGGCAGGCAGACGATGGCGGCCACCGACAGGCCAAGTGTCGTCAGCCAGCGCGCGCCGAACGTTTCGTGCGCGTCCACGGCAACGCCCGCTTCGATGGCGCGGCTGAAGATGTTCTCGAAGCCGCCGCCGACAAACACGACGAAGACCCCGACCGCCACCAATGCCGTCAGCTTCACCACCGCCTCGAACGCAATGGCGGCGACCACGCCGTGATGCTGTTCCTTGGCATCGACGTGGCGGGTACCAAAGAGGATCGTAAAGAGGGCCATGCCGGCGGCTATGCCAAACGCCAGGCCGACATCGTCGATGCCGGTGAGGCTTCCGCGCCCAACTTCCGACGCGCCAGCGACGGCCTGGATTGAAGACGTGACGGCCTTGAGCTGCAGGGCGATATAGGGGGCGATGCCGATGACCGCGATGCAGGTGATCAGAACGGCCAGCCGGTTCGACTTGCCAAAGCGCGACGACAGCAGGTCGGCGACCGAGGTGATGCGCTGGTTGTGGCTGATGCGAACGAGCCGGCGCAGCAGGAACCACCAGCCGACGAAAACCAAGGTCGGACCAAGATAAATGGTGAGGAATTCCAGCCCACTGCGCGCGGCATTGCCCACGGCGCCATAAAAGGTCCAACTGGTGCAGTAGACCGAGATCGACAGCGTGTAGACCGCTGGGGAGTGCAGGAACGATTTGGTGTTGGTCCGCGCCCGCCGGTCGCCCAGATAGGCCAGCACGAACAACAGGCCGACATAGCCGACGGCCGTAGCGATGACGAAATCGGCGGAGAGCATCAGCGGTCCCCCTCGCCCGGTTCTGCACCGTTTTCATCGGGGGGCAGTGCGTGCGTCAGCAGCGCCATGCCCATAATCAGCAGTAGCCAGACAGCAAACAGGTAGAGGACGATCTGGGGGATGCCGAAATGGGTGATGGACTGGTTGAACACGTAAACCAGCGGTGGCAGCAGCAGCATGCCGCCAAAGACGGTCAGCAACAGCATGCCGCCGGTAATCTTACGCCGGTCCGCCATCTTCGCCCAACAGCTGGCGCACCGCCCCGACCACCTCTGCATTGGCATAAGGCTTGGTGACGAAAACGTCGGCGCCCAATTGCTCGGCGATGCGGCGATCCTGCTGCTGGCCCTTGGCGGTGAGGATCAACACAGGCAGCGTCTCTGTTTCCGGATTGGCCCTGATCTGCTTGAGCACCTCAAACCCGCTGCGCTTGGGCAGCATGACATCGAGCACCACCACACGGGGCTTCAGCCGCCGCACCGCTTCCAGCGCCGCATCTCCGTCGGTCACCGAATTGGTCGTCCAACCTGCGCGCCGCAGGATGAAATCGAGCGATTCCAGAATGCTCGGCTCATCCTCGGCAATGAGTATGTCGACTGCCAAAATCCCCCCTCGAAGCACCCGCGGTCTCCCCTCCGCAGGTGCGGACACTAAAGCGCAATCATGGCGGATCGCCAAGCGGTAATGATGGCAGCAAGGGACCACGAGTGCGCGAATGGCCTGACGTCGTGGAAAGCGCCTCCTCCTGCCGGCTGGCGCAGTCGCGCCGTGGACAGAGGCGGCAATTGGGGCCGACGAGCACGTCAGCGGCCAGGTCGGACAGGTCGAGACCGGCGCCATAGACGGTTCGATCCGCGTGGAGCACGTCGCAGGCCAGCATCACCGAAGAAGCGACCGCTTGCTCGCGGAAGGACGCTGTCCGTCGCTGCACGGTGCGGGCGAGGAAGAGGTAGCGGGACCCGTCAGAAAACCGCACCACCTGACGCAGCGGCACGTCCGGCGTGCGGAAGGCGCCATAGATAGCCCAGAGCGGGCAGGCGTGGCCGCTATTGGGCAGCAGCAGGCCCGGCAGGGGAAAGTGCTTGGTCAGCCGCCCCGCGGGGTCCGAACGCAGAAAACCGAAGGCGATACCCTGCTGCCCGGGCCGGCGCAGGGTCACCAGCCGGTGCGCCACCTGCTCGAAGCTGGCGTGATAGGTCTGGCGCAGGTGGTCGATGTCATAGGCCGCCGCCTCAGCATCGGCCAACATCCGCTCATAGGGAAACACGATGGCCCCCGCGAGGTACGATCCCACCGCGCGGGAAGCCAGACGCCGCGCCGTGGGCGTCGACAGCATAGCCGTTTGCAGTGTTTCGGCTATGGCGTCGGGTGCCGCCATTTCTCCGTAGAGCCGGGCGAGCTGGAACTGCCGCGTCGCCAGCGTCGTGGCGCCGTGGAACCACATGCGCCGCGATGTGGCGTCGAAACGGTATTGGCCGGGATAATCCGCCTCGTCCGGCGGCCCGCCGATGCGGATCTCGACGCCAAACCGGCTGCCCAGCAGGTCGGACAATGCCTCACTGCCGAAATGCCCCACCCTGTCGATCTCGGCCCGCAGGTCGCGCGCGACGTCCTCCAGCAACGGAAAGTGGTTCTCCCGCTCGATCAGCAGGTCATCGATCTCACGGGCCGGCGAGACGCTGCGACGGATCTGGCTCGACGTCTCGAACTGCCCGATCAGGTTGCGCGCCACGTCCGACAGGGTGCGGGCGTCGCGCCCGATGGCAGCCAGGAACTGGCGGCGCTCGGCCTCATCGAGATCGCCGACATCCTCAAGGATTTCGGCGCTTGAGCGCACTGCCGTGATGCCCGACAGAATCTGGTGCAGCAGTTGGCTCAGCAACGGGTCCGAGCGCAGGCGGTCGGCATAGGCATCGGCATTGGCGATGGCGCCCGAATAGGCGCGGTGCAGCCGCGCCAGGGCGGCGGCACTCGCTGGATACTGCGCCACCAGTTCCCGCCGTTCGTCGGGGCGGAATGGCAGCGACTCGACCATGGGATCGGCATAGGCCTCTTCCAGGTCCTGCAGCAGCTTCTGTTCGGTGCGACCCGCCAGTTCATCGATGTCGATGTCGAGTTGCGTCGCCACCCGGTTGAGCAGCGCGCCGCCGATGTCGCGTTTGTTGTTCTCGATCAGGTTCAGATAGCTGGGAGAAATCCCCAAGCTTCTTGCAAGCGAAGCCTGAGAAATCTTCAGCGATTTCCGCCTGTTGCTGATGCGGAAGCCGATCGGCGCGCGCATGCAAGAGCCCCTCCCAGGCGACGGTCTGTCAACAAATTGACTTTGGTGCAGCTGTTTTAGATCAACAATTTACAGAATATCACTGCAATTACAATGATCTATTGCCGTCGTTTTCAACCGATGGCCATACTCCCCACGCGGTGAGCTGCTGGCCATGTATCAGTCGCCCCGCGCCAAAAGGAGGAAATCAATGACACTTTTGAAGCGTGGCTTGTCCCGTCGCAGGGTTCTGCAGACCGGCATGGCCGGCATTATCGGTTCTGGCGTTGCGCCCCTGATCTTCACCAAGGGCGCCTGGGCGCAGGAATTCTGCAACAACCCCACCGGCGACACCGTAACCTTCGGCCTCAACCTGCCTCTGACGGGCGCCTATGCCGAAGAAGGTGCCGACGAGCAGAAGGCCTATGAGCTGGCCGTCAAGCATCTCAATGGCGAAGGCGACGGCGGCCTCATCGGTGTGCTCACCCCGACCGCGCTCAAGGGCAACGGCATCCTGGGCAAGAAGGTCGCCTTCGCGACCTCCGACAGCCAGACCAAGGCCGACGTGGCTCGCGCCGGCGCGACCCGCATGATCGAGCGCGATGGCGCCATCATGGTGTCGGGCGGTTCGTCCTCGGCTGAAGCCATTGCCGTGCAAGGTCTCTGCCAGGAAATGGGCGTCATCTTCATGGCGGGTCTCACCCATTCCAACGACACCACCGGCAAGGACAAGCGCCGCTACGGCTTCCGCCACTTCTTCAATGCCTACCAGTCCGGCATCGGCCTCGGCCCCGTACTCGGCCAGGAATACGGCAAGGATCGCCGCGCCTATCACCTGACGGCCGACTACACCTGGGGCTGGACCCAGGAAGAGTCGATGAAGGCGGCGACCGAAGCCCTCGGCTGGGAAACGGTCCAGGCCGTCCGCACCCCGCTCGGGGCCGGCGACTTCAGCCAATTCCTCACGCCCGTGCTCAATTCCGGCGCCGACGTGCTGATCCTCAACCACTACGGCAACGACATGGTCAATTCGCTGACCCAGGCCGTGCAGTTCGGCATGCGTGACCGCCAGGTCAACGGCAAGGACTTCCAGATCGTCGTGCCACTGTTCTCCGAACTGATGGCCAAGGGCGCCGGCGCCAATATCAAGGGCATCTTCGGCACCTCCAACTGGCACTGGAACCTGCAGGATCCGGGCACGATCGCCTTCACCAAGTCGTTCGGCGCCGCCTATGGTTCCCCGCCGTCCCAGGCTGCCCACACCGCCTATGTCCAGGCCCTGCTCTATGCAGATGCCTGCGAGCGCGCCGGCACCTTCTATCCGCCCGAAGTGATCAAGGCGCTCGAAGGCCACGAGTTCGACGGCATGGGCAATGGCGCCACGCTCTATCGCGCCGAAGACCACCAGTGCATCAAGAACATCCTCGTGGTGCAGGGCAACGACAACCCCACCAGCGAGTATGACGTGCTCAACGTGGTGCAGGAGGTCCAGCGCGACGTCGTGGCCTACGATCCGGCCATCTTCGGCGGCGACCTCGGACCGGCAGAGCCGGCCCCCCTCTGCGCTTGATTGCACGGTCGCTCCAGCATCTGGAGCGACCAATCTCGCAGTAGACCTCATCCTGAGCCTGTCGAAGGACGAGGTCGTGCCTCCCGGACCTGTCGTGCCACGCCTCGTGGTTCGACAGGCTCACCGTGAACTAGGCGCTCAGGAGCACAGCCATGTTCGAAGTCATCTTTCTGCAATTCCTCAATGGTCTCGACAAGGGCGCGGCCTACGCGCTGATCGCGTTGGGACTGACCCTGGTTTTCGGCACGCTAGGCGTGGTCAACTTCGCCCATGGCGCACTGTTCATGCTGGGCTCGTTCTGCGCGGTGCTGTTCCGCCAGCTGCTGACGATGGAAACCGTCACCATCGACCCCACCAAGCTCTCGCCCTGGGGGGCGCCGCTGGAAGTGCGTGCGCCGCTGGTGCAGGCCTGGTTCGGTGATTTCGGCGCCCTGCTGGTCAATTATTCCGTGCCGGCGTCGATCATCATCACCATCCCGATCATGCTGGTGGTCGGCATCATGCTCGAGCGCGGCATCATCAAACACTTCTACAAACGCCCGCATGCCGAACAGATCCTTGTGACTTTCGGTCTTGCGATCGTCGCCCAGGAGGTCATCAAGGCCTTCTTCGGCCCCAATCCTATTCCGCAGCCCATGCCATCCGACCTGCGGGGCGCAGCCGATATCGGCGCGTTCCTGGGCATGCAGGCCAATGTCATCACCTACCCGATCTGGCGGCTGGTCTATTTCCTGTTCTCGGCCGTGATCATCGGTGGCGTCTTTGCCTTCCTGCAGTTCACCACCTTCGGCATGGTGGTCCGCGCCGGCATGGCGGATCGAGAAACGGTGGGCCTGCTCGGTATCAATATCGATCGGCGCTTCACCATCATGTTCGGCCTCGCCGCCGTGGTCGCGGGTCTGGCAGGTGTCATGTACACGCCGCTGCTGCCGCCCAATTACCATATCGGCATGGACTTCCTGGTCCTCAGCTTCGTCGTGGTGGTCGTGGGCGGCATGGGTTCGCTACCGGGCGCGGTGGCTGCCGGGTTCCTGCTCGGCATTCTGCAATCCTTCGCCTCGATGACGCAGGTCAAGGCGCTCATTCCCGGCATCGACCAGATCATCATCTATCTCGTCGCCGTCATCATCCTGCTGGTATTGCCGCGTGGCCTGTTCGGCCGGCGCGGCGTGATGGAGGCCTGACATGCGCGCCACGTCCCGCAACGACTTGCTGCTGTTCCTGGGCTTCACCGTGGTGGTGCTGGCCATGCCGATCTGGCTGCACCCCTTCGGCGCCGCCTATCCCGACCTGCTGCAGCGCTTCATGATTTTCGGCATCTTTGCCGTGGGCTTCAACATCCTCTTCGGCCTCACCGGCTATCTCAGCTTCGGGCATGCCGCCTTCTTCGGCGTCGGGTCCTATGCCGCCGTCTGGTCGTTCAAGCTGCTGAGCCTCGATGCCATTCCCGCCATGATCTTCGCCATCGTGGTGTCGGGCCTGTTTGCCCTCATCATCGGCTATGTCAGCCTGCGGCGATCGGGCATCTACTTCTCCATCCTGACGCTGGCCTTCGCGCAGATGAGCTACAACCTGGCCTATTCGGTGCTGACACCCATCACCAATGGCGAGACGGGCCTGCAGCTCATTCCCAGCGATCCGCGCTATCTCGATGCCGCGCTGGGCAGCGCCACGGCCGGTCAACCGGTCCCGACCCTGCTCGGCCAGTCGCTCGGCGGCTTTGCCGGCTTCTACTTCTGCGCCGGCTTCCTCATCCTGGCCTTCTTCATCGCCCAGCGCATCACCGGCTCGCCATTCGGCATGATGCTCAAGGGCATCAAGTCCAACCAGACGCGCATGAACTATACCGGCTTCAACACCAAGCCCTATACGCTGGCCGCCTTCGTGATCTCAGGCATGTATGCCGGCCTCGCCGGGGCGCTGCTGGCCGTAACCGACCCACTCGCCGGCGCCGAGCGCATGCAGTGGACCGCGTCGGGCGAAGTGGTGCTGATGACCATCCTGGGCGGCGCCGGCACGCTGGTGGGTCCGGTCATCGGCGCCTGGCTGATCAAGTATTTCGAGAACATCTTCTCGGCCATCAATGAAACGATCCTGCATCGCTTCTTCGACGTCCTGCCCGATGGGGTCGACAACGTCCTGGTGGCCGTGACCAGCAAGTTCGTCGGCGAGGGCTGGTTCCTCACCCTGGGCCTGGTCTTCGTGCTGATCGTGGTTTTCCTGCCGGGCGGCATCATGGAGGGCGTGCGCCGCATTGCCCACCTGTTCGACCGCTCGAGCAAGTCGCCCGACCGGCCGGGCAAAGCCACGCCGCAACCGCAACCGGCCGAATAGGACGAACACCATGACCACACCCAATGTCGTCCTGCATGTTGCCGACGTCCACAAGCGCTTCGGGGGCCTGCATGCCCTGGCCGATATCGACCTCCAGGTCGAGGAGGGGCAGACCCACGCCATCATCGGCCCCAATGGCGCGGGCAAGTCGACGCTGCTCAACGTCATCATCGGCAAGCTGGCGCCTTCGAGCGGCCAGGTGATCTTCGATGGCGCCATCCTGACAGGTCGCAAGCCCTATCAGATCAATCAGATGGGCATTGCCCGTGTGTTCCAGACGCCGGAAATCTTCGCGGACCTCAGCGTGCTGCACAATGTGATGATCCCTGCCCTCGCCAAGCGCGACGGCGCCTTCAAGCTGAACCTGCTGCGGTCGCTTGATAGCGAGACGGCCATCCGCCAGGAAGCCGAGAGCATGCTCGAGGATGTCGGCATGCATAGCCGACGCGAAATGGCCGCCGGCAGCCTCAGCCGCGGCGACAAGCGCCGCATGGAACTGGCCATGTGCCTGATCCAGCATCCGCGCCTGCTGCTGCTGGACGAGCCCACCGCCGGCATGAGCCGGCACGACACCAACACCACCATCGAACTGCTCAAGAAGATCAAGAGCCGGGGCATGACCAAGGTGATCATCGAACACGACATGCATGTGGTGTTCTCGCTGGCCGACAAGATTTCGGTACTGGCGCAGGGTCGTATCATCGCCGATGGTACGCCCGATCAGGTCCGTGGCAACCCCAAGGTGCAGGAAGCCTATCTCGGGGGAGCCCATTGATGAGTGCGATCGCCATGGAATCCCAGGTTATCACCAACAGCCAGGCCGTCAGCATGGAACCGACGCGCCCGTTCTTCTCCATCCGCGACATGCATGCCTATTACGGCGAGAGCTACATCGTGCAGGGCGTGTCGCTCGACATCCGCCAGGGGGAAATTCTGGCGCTGCTCGGCCGCAACGGCGCGGGCAAGACATCGACCCTGCGTACCATCGCCCGCACCGACAATCCGCAATTGCGGCATGGCGAGATCTGGCTCGACGGCAAGCCCATCCACCAGATGAAGAGCTTCGAGGCTGCCCGATCAGGCATCCAGCTGGTGCCCGAAGACCGCCGCATCATCGCCGGCCTCACGGTCGAGGAAAACATCCCCCTGGCCAAGGTTGCCCCGGGCAATGGCTGGAGCCTCGAGCAGATATACCAGAGCTTTCCGCGCCTGGCAGAACGCCGCAAGCAGGAGGGCGTGACCCTTTCAGGCGGCGAGCAGCAGATGCTGGCCATCGCCCGTGCCCTCGCCCGCGATCTGAAGCTCCTGCTGCTCGACGAGCCCTATGAGGGCCTCGCGCCCGTCATCGTGCACGAGATCGAGCGTATCCTGCATTCGATCAAACCGCTGGGCATCACCACCATCATCGTCGAGCAGAACGCCGTCGCCGCGCTCAAGCTGGCAGACCGCGCGGTCATCCTGGATACCGGTGAGGTCGCCTTTGCCGGTACCGCCAAGGAGGTTCTCGACAATACCGAACTTCGCCACGAATACTTGGCCATCTGAGTATCCGGCGATCTGAGCTACCCTGGGCCTTTCGACCAAGGCATTCCGCCAATCTCACCTCTCCCCAGAGAGGCCCAGGGTAAGTTTTCGTGCCACGCACCTACTCCCCCTCAGCGTCCGCCAGCTCCGGCACATCCGCCGCAATGGTGATCCCCTCGCCCTCCAGCGCATCGCGCACATCGCGCGCCAGGTCGACCGCGCCAGGTGTGTCGCCATGCAGACACAGCGATCTTGCGCTCGATTTCAGCACGGTCCCGTCAATCGCCACGATCTCACCGGCCTTGGCCAGTCGCAGGCAACGCTCGATGACAGCCTCGGTGTCGTGAATGACGGCCTCGGCCTGGCTGCGCGGCACCAGCAGCCCATCGGCCGTGTAAGCCCGGTCGGCATAGGCTTCGCGGATCAGCGGCATGCCGACGGCCTTGGCGGCGCGCACCTGCTGGCTATTGTCGAGCGCCAACACCGCCATCTTCGGATTCATGGCCTGGATAGTGGCGAATATGCCGACGGCGAAGCCCAGTTCCTCCGCGGTCTGGTTGGCGAGGGCGCCGTGCAGCTTCACATAGGACAAGGGCACGCCAACCTCATCGGCGATGAAGCGGACCAGGAAGAGCTGGCTCCGGATCTGCCCCAGCAACTGATCGAGCGGCATCACCACGCGGAAACGCCCGAAGCGCTTGGGATCGACATAGCCAGGATGCGCCCCTGCCCGCACGCCGCGCGCCTTGCATGTCCGCAAAATCTGCCGGATCGTGGCGGCATCGCCGGCATGGCCACCGCAGGCAATGGACGCGCTGGACACGATGCTGAGCAGGTCCTCGTCATTGCCCATGCCTTCGCCCAGATCGGCGTTCAGGTCGATCGACGTCATGTTTCGCGGCTCCGCAACAGCGCATGCGCATGTTCCACCGTGACCGGAGCAAAGGCAACCGTCGTGCCGGGGCGCATCTGCGCAAGGCGATCGAGATCGGCCGTGACGACCGTCGCAATGCGCGGATAGCCGCCCGTTGGCTGATGGTCGCGCATCAGCACGATGGGGGTGCCATCCCCCAGGATCTGGATATCGCCCGGCACGATGGCGTCCGAAGCCAGCGACAGGATCGCCGCATCGGCGAAGACGCCCTTCGGATCGCCCAGCCGCACACCCATGCGGTCGAGGCGGGACGATATAACGAACTCGGCCTCCACGAAGCGCTGCCGCAGACCCTGCGGGAACAAGTCGGCATGGAGCCCCCAAGTCACACGGATCGGCCCGCCCGATGGCCTGGTCGCCTCTGGCACTGCGGGGGTGCCCGTGTCCTTATCCCCACCGCCCAGCGTGATGACGTCGCCGACCCTCAGGCTGCGACCGTCCAGACCGCCCAACCGGGCCCGGCTGCTGGTCGCGATACTGCCCAGCACCGGCTGCAGGTCGATGCTGCCGTCGAAGCGCAGGTAGCCATAGTTCCCCCGGGACCCTGGCGTGACCGCTATGATGTCGCCCTCCACCAGCGCGACGCTGCCGGGCCAGTCGAGCTTTGTGCCATTGTGCCGGACCACGAAATCGCCGCCGGCGAAGCCGACGCGACAGCGACCGCTCGACAGCCTCAATTCGAGACCAGCCGTGGTGAACTCGATGCCTCCCGCGCCCCCGCCCGCGAGCTTGCCGGAAAGCTCGAACGCCCTCCGGTCCATCGGGCCGGATGCGCTAATGCCGTGGCGGAGCATGTTGAAGCGTCCGCCGTCCTGGACGCTGGTCAGCGGCCCAGCCCGCAGCAGCGACAGCACGGCGCTCACAGGGCAACCTTGAATGTCACCACGTCGCCAGCCCCCAGGCGGGTCGGTGGCTGATCCGCCTGGTCGAAATTGGCAAAGTCGGTATGGCCGATGACGTGCCAACCGGTCGGCATTTCGGTGGCGGTGATCGCCGTTTGCCCCGCAGCAAAGAGCACGCTGCCCTTGGGTACGGCCGATCGCACTTCGGTGCGACGGGGCAGCACCAGGGCGTCGGCATGCAGGCCGCAATAAACGAATCCCGGTGCAAACCCGGTCGCCAGCACGCGCAAGGGATGGGCGTTGTGGGCGGCGATGAACTCGTCGGGCGCAATCGCCAGCGCCGCAGCGACCGCCGCGAGGTCGGGGCCATCAAATACCACAGGAATGGTCCAGCGCGCAGTCTGTGGCGCGTCGTCGGCCAGTTCGAACAACCGCAGGCGCAGTTCGCCGGCAATTGCGGCAGGCGATGGTCCGGCCACCGGGTCATAGCGCAGCAGCACCGAAACCAGATTGGGCACAACCTCAGTCACGCCGGCAATCGGCAGTCGGTCGAGTGTGCGGGCGAGCGCAATGGCGGCGCGGTTCGCGGCGTCATCCAGCGCCGTGCCAAAGCGCACCAGGAGGCTGCTGTCACCGAGCGGAACGATCGTCGGCGTCGGAAATATCAGGGGGGTAGACGGGGCGGCCATGACACAGCCTCCTCGGCTGAAACATGGGCGCCAGTCCTGTCGGACCTGCCCGGATCAGTCAACCCGGTCCATAAGCGCAGGAACTCTGCCTCGCTCGGAAGACCGTTCGGGAATGCCGGTGCCCTGAAGCAGCGGCCGGACTTGACCTGCCGGGACGGATTGTCCGGTCAGTTCGGGTCTTTGCCGTCCTGTTCGACCACAGCCTCGAAAAGCTGCTTGGCCTGCGACACGCCGATCGCCTCGATGGCGACTGCGGCGATGGCAGCAAACAGTTCTGCGATTTCCTGGGGATCGGTGATTTCGGCGTCGTCGTCTTCGGCGTCGGCGTTGATCAGAGTGAACACAATAACGCGCCTCCAAGTTAGCCAATGGAGTCAGTGTGCGGCGATTCCTGTTACGGAATAAATAATGGAAATCAACACTGCCCCGATATCGGGGAATTGCCACACAGGGTAGCCGCGCTTACTCTTCCGGCGCCGTGTTTGCCTCGAGCCAGGATTCGATCTCGTCGAGGCTGGCCGAAAATGGCTTGGGCACATTCCCAAACAGGATCTTGAAGTTCTCGTCGCGAATGGCGTGTCCACCCGCGTGCCCGAGCACTTTCATCTTGTCGTCGGTCAGAATGGTCAACCCATACCGCGCCGCGTAACGCTTGAGCCGCCGCATCCGCGATACATCAAATTCCTTGCGGCTCATCTGGCTCGTCCCCTGTCTGGTCGCTGGCAGGTGTGGTTCTACGGATCAGGCGTTTAAGAGCAACTGCTTTTCCTGAGCCGGACTTGAAATACTTCTCCAGCTCTCTCGCATGCCGCTCAGTTTCGACTGCGACGTAGGACTTGAGCCTGATGGGCCTATGTGCCCGCGTTGACACAGGACATCGCCGGTTTGATGCGAAGAAAGGCGGCGCTTCAGATTGTTGGTCGAGCCGACATATATGTCGCCGTTGCTCAACTCAAGGAAGTAGACGTACCACATGCTCGGACAGTCTACCTGCGCGGCAATACCGCTTCGGGAGATCACCCTGCGCCTTTGGCCCGCGGGTGGCCAGCCACCCGAAGCCCAAAGGGCGCAGGGTGGCGGGTAGAGAGGGATTCGAACCCCCGGAACGCTTTCACGTTCGCCGGTTTTCAAGACCGGAGC